>JBKEAI010000095.1:0-41428 GCA_047972145.1 Microthrixaceae bacterium | reverse complement strand
TTCACCTGGATCCAGTGAAGCCGCTCGGGCGGTGGACCGGCTGTGGTTGTATCACCTGACATGGTTGCTCCTCATCTGTTCCGGATGTGGCACCTTCCCCGCAGGGGGTTGCCAGGCCGTCGTGGAGCCGGATCTCTCGGGCCTTCTGGATGAAGTACCTCCACCATAGAAGAGGGGTGGGACATTGCACGCTCGGACCGACCCGCGGCCACCAGCATTCAGATCGGATCGATACCGACGTCCGCGTAGGTGAACACCGGCACGTAGGTCACACCGCGTGACTCGAAGAACGCCGCTGCGACATCTCCGCGGTCGATCATCGTGGATGCCGCGACGACTGTCGCGCCGGTGTCGACCACATGACGGTACGCCTCCTGGATCGACCCGCCGGTGCTCACGGCGTCTTCGACCAGCAGCACCCTCGAGGAAGCATCGAGGTGGCTGCCCTCGATCAACTGGTCGGTGCCCCGACCCTTTGGCTTCTTGCGCACAACGAACCACTCACAGTCACCGTCGAGATAGGCGGCCACCCCGTGGGAGAACTGATCGGCGCCGAGGGTCATCCCACCGACCGCGTTGAACTGCACACCCGTGGCGCTGACCATCTGGGCCATCACCGCACAACCCAGTCGCAGGTCAGCGCCTCGGGCAAGACCACGCTTCACATCCACGAAATCTCGGCTCAACCTGCCCGAGGAGAGCTCGACCGGTTCGTCGAAGTGTCGCACCGCCTTGGCGCGGACCACCTCCAGCAACTCCGCTCGCATCCCTTCGAGGTCCTGTGATCGATCGCTCACAGGACCAGTCTCCCAAACCCGGGAGGTCCTCCCGGACAACGGCGAAACCGTGGACCAACAGTGCGAGCAGGTCGGCCAACCGATCGCTGAGAAGCGGAGCTGTGCTGCGATGTGCGCCACCCCAGGGGTTCGGAACGACCGGACACCTCGAGTACGAGCGCAACCGAACATGGGGGTACTCGACCCTCGAAGTTCCCTGGCCCACATGAACAGTGGTCATTTTGTCGACTGAACCCTCAACAACACCCGGCGACCGGCCGATCTGGTTGACATGACAACCCGCAGACGTGTATCCAGAGTCGTGTTCGCGATGGTGGTCATAGCCGCCACCGCCCTCGTGAGCGTTCCAGGGGCCGTCTCAGCGGCTCCCGGTGAGGGTTCGATCCCCGGCAATGTCGTCGACGAGTCGATGCAGCCGATCGAGTCCATCTGTGTGAACGCGTACGACAGCAACGGGAACTTCGCGGCCTCTGGGGTGACCGACATGGTCGGTGACTACAGCCTGGAGAACCTTCCCGTCGGGGCCTACACGCTGGAGCTCCAAGATTGCACGGGAACCGGCACCTACCCGCCACAGTTCTTCAACAAGGTCAACAATCGCGCAGAGGCGACGCCCGTGGACGTGTTCGATGGGATGGACACGCCCACCGATGTGACGATGAGCTCCGGGTTCGAGGTCAGCGGGCAGGTGACCGACGAGACGTCGTCGGGGATGAGCGGAATCGACATCGAGGTTCTCCTGCCCTCTGGTAATTGGTACGCCTGGGCACTGACCGACGCCAACGGTGAGTACACGGTCCCGGTCCTCGACGGCACGTACAAGATCCGATTCCGCGATCTGAACAGCAACTACGCAACGGAGTACTGGAACGGCGCGTACACCTCCGACGACGCCGAGTCCCTTGTCGTCTCGGGATCTAACCGTTCGAACATCGATGCACAGCTCGAGGTGGCCGCAACGATCACCGGGAGCGTCAACGACGGGGCTGGCCCGTTGGAGGGAATCTGCGTGACCGCTTACACCGGTGACCCGAACAACCTCACATGGATTTCCAACACCTCGACCGACATGGTCGGCGGATACACGCTCAGCGGACTCCCCCCGATTCCGGTGCGTGTGAGCTTCGACGACTGCAACGCTCCCCACGAGTTCATCCAGCAGTGGTACAACGGGGCATCCAACGCCGAGGACGCCACCCAGCTCGCGCTCCCCCCGGGGGGCACCCAGAGTGGCATCGACGCGACCTTGAGCAGAGGGGTCACCGTGTCAGGTCGGGTGACCAACCAGGCCGGAGTGGGGATCGCCGGGGTGAACGTGAACCTCAACTCCGAGTCCAGCAATCCAGGAGGTTGGGCACAGACCGACCCCAACGGAGACTACGAGACCAGTGCTGTCGTTCCCGGTGACTACCGCTTGAGCTTCTGGAGCAACGATCCGGCGTACGCGTCGGAGTACTGGAACGACAAGCCGACGTGGGACACCGCGGACCTACTGACCATCAACTCCGGACCTCCCGTGACCGGGATGGACGTCCAGCTCGCTACTGCCGCTGAGATCTCGGGAACGGTCACCGACCAGACCGGGTCGGCCACACCGAACATCTGCGTTGCTGCGCTGTACGGCAGCGACGTGGACGACCTCACAGGTTCGGGGTGGACCCAAACCGATGCGGGTGGCAACTACACGCTCAATCGCCTTCCCGCTGGACCTACCCGGGTGTTCTTCGAAGACTGCAACAACACGGGTCCCTACCTCGATGAGTTATACGACGACACCCGTGACATCGAGAGCGCCACCTTGTACGACCTGGCCCCGGGTGACTCCGAGACAGGCGTGAACGCGCAACTCGCAAGGGCCGGACAGATCACGGGAACGGTCCGCAACACCGACGGCCACGCGCTCGAGAACGTCTGCGTACAGGCTTCGACACCCGATCTCTTCGGTGACTTCGGCAAGACCGAGGCCGATGGGACCTACTCTCTCAAGATCGCCGAAGAGGGTGACTACGTCGTGCAGTTCGCCGACTGCCAGAACGGCACATATCTGGGCCAGTGGTACGGCGGCAACATCGACCCCGCCAGCGCCACACCGGTGCCGGTGACCACGGGCAACATAGCGAGCGGAATCGATACGAGCCTCCAATTCGCGGGCGGCAAGGGCGCCCTCGAGGGGACCGTCACCGATGTGCGCGGTGAAGGCCTCACGGCGTGCGTGGTGCTGTACATGCCCGACGAGAACGCCATGTTCGCCATGACCGACACCGACGGGAACTACAGCTTCACCGACATACCCACCGGCACCTACACGATCGCGTATGCCGGCTGTGGACCCGACGACGTTTCGCCCGTGATACCCGATGCCGGTGACACCGGGGTGTACTACAAGGCGCGCTGGTACGGCGGGTCGCCAATCGCTCTCACCGCATCCTCCCCCGACCCGATGGCCCAAGGTGCGCAGTTCGTGACCTTCACTCCAGGTGAGACCATCACATCGGATGTGTGCATGGGCTGTGAGAACGTCGTGGTTACCCCGACCGTCGACGGTGAGACGGTGTCGGTCAACTTCGACGACCTCGGGATCATCATCAACCCTCCGGGCATGTCCTCGGTGAGCGCTGCAAGCCTGTCGTACTCGGTGAGCTGCGCCTCCCCCAGCGGCACACCGACCGCCTCGGCACAGAACAGCTCCCCGGTGACCCTCACGGGGCTCACCCCCGGCGCTCCCTACACCTGTAGCGCGGTTGTGTTGAGCAACGGCGAAGAGGTCTCCGACTCGGCGACCTTCCAGGTCACCGTCGGCGGCGCTCCGACACCGCCCACACCCGACAACGGCGGTGGCACCGACAACGGCGGATCCAACACGACGCCGACGAGCACTCCCGCTGGAACACCCGCTGCGACCGGCAACACGGGCGCAGCGACCGGATCGACCACACCGGCCAACCTCGCGTTCACCGGATCCAACATCGTCGCCGTCGCGATCCTGGCGACCCTGATGCTCCTCATCGGGATCGGGGCCGTCACCGCGACGCTACGGATCAGCAGAGCCAGCAGGGAGAGCTGAGCCCCGGCGCCAGGTCACCCCGGCGGTGCGCCGCCGGGGTGACTATGGAACGCCGGGGTGACCATGGAACATAGTGACCCCGCAGCGCAGCCCCTCTGGAACACAGCCCCTCTGGAACACAGCGGCTCAGGGACACAGCAGCTCAGGATCGCAATCGTGCGATCTCATAGCAGGCAACCGCTGCCGCGGATGCCACGTTGAGCGATCCGAGCCGACCACGCAAAGGGATCGAGGCGACAGCGTCGCAGCGCCGGCGGACCAGCCTCGACAACCCCGCACCCTCCGCTCCGAGCACGAGGCACAGCGCCTCACCCGCGAGGGTCAGCTCGTGGATCGGAGTGTCACCCCCGGCATCGAGCCCGACGACCCAGGTGCCCTCGGATCGCATCTGTTCGATCGCGCTGGGAAGCCCACCGACCACGGCGACCGGCATGTACTCGACCGCGCCTGCGGCGGCCTTGGTGACCGCCGGGGTCACATGCGCGGCGCGGTGCTTGGGAAGAACCATCCCCCCGACACCTGCACATTCCGCGATGCGTATCACCGAACCGAGGTTCTGAGGGTCGGTCACACCGTCGAGTGCGACGAGGAACGGCGCGTTGGCACCATCGCGGCGGTTCAGCGCGGAGAGCGCGCTCACCGGGAGTGCTTCGGCCATCGCAACGACTCCCTGGGGAGCGTCGGTGCGTGCGATGTGGTCGAGCTTGGAACGACTCACCGGCCGGATCGGTACACCCAGCTCGCCCGCGAGCTCGACGATGTCTGCGACGACATCGACGCGCTCGACCTCGTTGCCCAGGTACACCTCCCGTGTCCTTCTCCGCCCGGCCAACAACAGTTCCCTGACAGCCTGACGCCCCTCCACCTGGGTACCGCCGAGCGCGCTTTCGCTGCGTCGGCGATCCGATGCACCGCGCCCCTGGCGCCCACCCCTGCCCTGGGACTGCGATCGGGACTTGGCCTGCGCACCCCGCCTGGTGCCCGAGTTGCGGCCAGCACTACCTCGACCAGTACTGTCCCGCCCAGCGCTCTTGCCGCTCCCGCCGCGATCCGCTGCGCTTCGGGCACCACCTGTGGGTCCACGACCTCCACCGCTGCGTCCCGCCATCACCCACGCACCTTCACCGGGGACCTCCCTTGACCGACCCTTGGCGGGTCATCAGTGCCGTGGCCATGCACACGATTCCCTCCGCCCGGCCGATCGCACCGATTCCCTCCGCCCGTCGACCCTTCACCGACACCGGGGCACCCACCACCTCGGATAGGCGCCGTTGCATCTCGTCACGCCTGGGCGCGAGCTTCGGTCGCTCGGCCACCACCGAACAGTCCACGTTGGCAACCGTCCAACCCTGCCCACGCACCTCCCCGACCACCTGGGCGAGCAACTCGACGCTGTCCGCGTCGCGGAACCTGTCGTCGGTGTCCGGAAAGTGCGCACCGATATCACCCAGGCCTGCCGCCCCGAGCAGGGCCTCGGTCACCGCGTGGGTGAGTACGTCTGCATCGGAATGACCTTCGAGGCCGGGTTCACCCTCGAAGCGCACACCGCCGAGCACCAGGGGCCGTGACGCATCGGTGCTGAAGCTGTGGATGTCGAACCCGTTACCCACCCGCATCTCCATCACCGGCCCCCCTCGTCATCGTCTGCCGCATCCGAGTCGGCCGACCCGCGGCTCGGTGAACGACGCAGAGCGAGCACCGCACGTACGAACGCCAGATCGGCGGGCCGAGTGATCTTCACGTTGTCCGGCTCTCCGGGCACCATCGTCACCGCCACCCCGGTCGACTCGACCGCCTGGGCGTCGTCGGTCGCGTCCGGTGCGCCCGCCAGCGCGTCGCGCAACACCCCCGCAGCGAAACCCTGGGGGGTCTGAACCGCAAGCAGGTTCTCGCGGGGCACCGCTGCGCCGGTGGTGTCACGGATCGAGTCGATCACCGGAACCACCGGTATGACCGCCTGGCAGCCCGCAAGCACCGAGTCCAACACGGTGGAGAAGAGCGCTGCTGTTGCCAAGGGCCGCGCGGCATCGTGGACCAATACGAACTCGGCGGAGTCCGGAACGGCCTGCACCCCGGCAAGGGAAGAGGCCGAGCGTGTGTCGCCGCCCGCAACCACGAGGTCGGCCCCGGTGGTCGATGCCTGCTCGAGGGCATTGGAGGGTGCGACCAACACGACCCCATCGCAGACCTGCTTCGCAGTGGCCACCGCAAGGTCGACCACCCGGTCGCCGTCGAGCGTCGCAAACTGCTTGGCCGAGCCGAAGCGTGCACCCGAACCTGCCGCCACGACCACACACCACGCGCCACCCTGGTCCACGCCATCCTTGTCCACGCCGGCAGCGGTGATCATGCGCGCCGATCCAGGGGCGCTCGGGGGTGTGACCGCATCGCCGCACGATACCCGCACGCTGCACCCAAGGAGCTTTGCGGACAGGGCGCCTGGGGCGCACCCATGGTTCAGTTCCTCGGCGGCGCTGCGGATCACCCCACCGCCACATGGGTCGTACCGTCCATCCGTTCGCCTCACGAGCCGGGTGACCTATCGAACTGAAACCTCTTCGGGGGTCGAACGGCGTACACTTGCGCGGTCATGAATGCAGAGGATCCTCTCGGCCTGCTCCTGTCGGTGGAGTTGTTCGACAAGTTCGACCAGAACGACCAGAAGCGCCTCAAGGACGCGTCCGAACTCGTCCGGCTCGGACGCAACGACATCATCTTCGAGGAGCACGCCGCGGCGATGGCGTGCTACGTGATGGTCTCGGGTCGTGTGGCGATCTCCAACAAGTCAGCCGACGGTCGCGAATCGATGGTTGCGATCATGGGCCGTGGAGACCTCTTCGGCGAGATGAGCCTGTTCGACGAAGGTGGGCGCTCCGCGGAGGCACGCGCACTCGAGGAGTGCATGGTAGTGCGGATCCCCTATTCGGCGCTCCGAGGGATCTGGGAGGACCGACCCGAGTTGCTGTGGTCGGTGGTGCGCCTGCTGTCCAAGCGCATCCGAGCGACCGATGAGGCCCTCGCTGATTCGTTCTTCCTCGACGTCACAGGCCGCACCGCCAAGCACCTGCTCGACATAGCCGGTGACGACGACACCTTCGAGATCCCGATCACCCAGGAGGAGCTCGCCGGACTGGTCGGCGCGTCACGGGAGCGGGTCAACAAGGCGATCGCCAGCTTCTTGAAGCTCGGCTGGGTGGAACAAGAGGGCAACCGCTACAGGATCCTCAAACGACGAGAGTTGGAGATCCGCTCGCACTGATCCCCGGGCCCCAGGGGTTCGGGTGGCAACGAGGGCAATCCCCCGCTCGGAGCGACCGAAGTTGGGGGCGCTCGGACTCGATCCGCTCAGCCGGTTGGTGCCCGATGGCCCAGGAACTCCAGGGCCCGGCTCCACGCGTCGGCAGCGTCGTCGGGGCGGTGTGCGGGACGCGACGGGTCGTGCACGAAGCCGTGGTCGGCCCCTTCGTAGCGCAAGACATTGACACCCAGGCCTTCGAGCTCGTCCACCTGGTCGGGGGGTGTCCACGGGTCGACCGTGCCGACGACCGCCATCACCTCACAATCACCTCTCGAGGCGAGCGCGTCGAGGGGTTGGCCCTGACCCCCACCCTCCCAATCGGTGGGCACCCGGATTATCCCGTAGAAGCCGACCACCCGGTCGAAGCGGGCGGTGGCGGAGGACTTCAGCGCGTACATGCCCCCCATGCAGAACCCGATCAGGCCCACCTCCGCGAGACCCATCGAATCGGCGAGCGCCATCGCATCGCCAAGCACCGATGCGTCGTCGAGGTTCCTCAACGCGTCGGAGCGCCTCGGAAAGCCCTCGGCTTCATCTGCGCCGGGCAGGTCGTCACCGCCGAAGGGATCGAAGGAACCGACCGACCATCCGGTGCGTACCGAGAGGTCGTCGCACATCTCGGTGAACAACGGCCGCAGGCCCCAGATGTCTGGAATGACCACGAGACCGCGCTGGGCTCCCGGGGGCGAAGCGAGGTATGCCGGGGTGCCAGAGGGGAGCGGATCCATCAGCTGTAGCGATCCAGGATCGAGGACTCCGCGATCCTGGCCAGGGCATCCTTGACGGTACGGGCCATCGGCTCGCTCACTCCGGGTACAGCAGCCAACTCCTCCACCGTGCTGCGCGAGAGCTTCTCGAAGGTGCCGCAGTGTTCCACCAGCCGATTTGCCAGCGACTCGGGTAGCCGCGGAATCCTGGCGAGCATGCGGTGCCCGGCGGGTTGGATCATCGAATCGAGGTCGTCGGTCTGGCCCGCGAGGTGCAACGCTCGGGCAACCGACTCCTGGTCGAGCAGGTCCTCCACGTCGATCTCAGAGAGCGTCTCGATCGCCTGTTCGAGGTCCCAGGATGCATCGGGTTGCAGATAGTCGAGGACCACCAGGCGCCGCTCGTCTTCCACCCCGGCCATCAACTCGCGCAGCTGGAGGCGCACCAGGCGGCCATCGGTGCCGAGCTCCACCAGGTACTGCTCGATCTCCTCACTGATGCGCGCGACCAGCTCGGCGCGCTGAAGCAGGCTCACCACATCGCGCAGCATCACCTGGTCCTCGACCTCGAGCGCGGTGAGGCTGGTGGACTCCTCATCGAGGCGGGACTTGTAGCGCTCGAGGGTCTGGATCGCCTGGTTGCAGCGGTTGAGGATGGAGGGGATCGGTTCGAGCTGGTAGCGATCGTGGGTGGTGTAGACGGTCACCACCGCCATGTCCTCGGAGACCGAGATAACGGGAACGCCGATGCTGCGCGCCACCCGCTCGGCGGTGCGGTGCCGTGTGCCGGTCTCCTCGGTGGGCACGTTCGGATTGGGCACCAGGTGCACGTTCGCCCGCGCGATGTAGGTGGAATCGGGAGTGAGCACGATCGCACCGTCGGTCTTGGCGAGCTCGGAGAGGCGCTGCGGAGAGAACGCCGCGTTGACGAGGAAGCCACCCGAGGAGATGTTGAGCACCTCGGGGCCGTCGCCGATCACGATGAGAGCGCCCATCCCTGCCTTGAGGATGCGGTCGAGGCCTTCGCGCAAGGGCCGACCGGGCGCCACGTGGCCCAGTGCGGTCATCAGCTCCTTGCTTCTACGTTCCGCCACGGGCTCAGTCTACGGGGTGATGTCCCGAAGGCGGGCGGGAGACCCTGTCCGGGGAATCATGTGGTGTTTCGTGCATCGCGGTACCTGCCGAGGCCGGGGGCCACGCGGCTTCACAGCACACCCGACACCTCCAGTGCATGACCCAGGGAAGGCACACGCAGCACCTCGATGTCGGGATGTGATTCGGGAGCGGATGCGGGCACGACCGCTGTGGCGAAACCGTGCCGGGCGGCCTCGGTGAGCCTCTGACCCATGCGCGCGACCCGTCTCAACTCACCGCCGAGGCCGACCTCACCGAAGAGCACGACCCCCGCCAGCGCGACCCTGTTGGTGAGCGCCGACGCGACCGCGGCACAGATCGCCAGATCAGCTCCGGGTTCGCTCACCTTCACACCGCCGACCGCCATGGCATACACATCGAAGCCGGTGGTGACGACATCCTCACGCCTGGCGAGCACCGCCAGCAGGAGGTTGAGCCTGCCGCTGTCGAGCCCCTGGGCACTCCGGCGCGGTTGGGCCAGCGCCGACCTGGTGACCAGGGCCTGCACCTCCACGAGCAGCGGACGCTGGCCCTCCAGCGCTGGCACGACCACCGATCCGGGCACACCGGGGCGGCGGTCTTCGAGAAACAGAGCCGACGGATCGGCCACCGATTCGAGCCCGTCCTCGCCCATCGCGAACAAGCCGATCTCCTGGGTGGAACCGAACCGGTGCTTCACCGAGCGCAGGATCCTCAACTCGCCGTGGCGATCCCCATCCAGGGTGAGCACCGTGTCGACCACATGTTCGAGCACGCGGGGCCCCGCGAGTGCGCCCTCCTTGGTGACGTGGCCCACCAACACCATGGTGATGCCGAGATCCTTCGCCAGACCGACGAGGCGTTGGGTGCAGTCGCGCACCTGGGTGACCGATCCCGGCACCGAGGCGACCGACGGGTCGAACATCGTCTGCACGGAATCGACGACGCACAACTCGGGACGGTCGATCTCCAGATGTTCCACGAGGCGATCGACGACGGTCTCGGGCACGAGCTGGATCCGGCTCTCAAGAGCACCGAGGCGCGCCGCGCGTGCCGCAACCTGCTGGGGGGATTCCTCCCCGGTGACATAGGCACAACGCTGACCGGCTCGCGCGCGGTCCGCGAGCATCTGCAACACCAGGGTGGACTTGCCCACACCGGGCTCCCCTCCGATGAGCGTGACGCTTCCGCGGACCAGCCCACCGCCGAGCACCCGGTCGAGCTCCGCAATACCCGTGGGTACCGCGGCACTGTCGGCTCCGGTGACCTCGGTGATAGCAACGGTGCTGCGCGGCTCGCGCAGCGGCGCACCGACCGGACCGGTCGGCGCACGCGATACCGCCTCGGTGAGAGTGTTCCACTCACCGCAGGCTCCGCACTGGCCGGCCCACTTGGGTTGCTCGTAGCCACAGAACTCGCAGCGGAACGTGGTCTTCACCTTGGCCATCGGGCGAACATAGGCCGCGGGTGCGACATCTGCTGTCCACGGGACCGGGCCCCGGTCCCCGGTACCGGACCCCGGTGCCGGAACCCTGTCGGTGTGCCGGTGTGGAACCATGCCTACATGACCCGACCAGAGACGCGACCGCCCGGCAACGCACCCTTCGACGAGGAAGCCGCCGCGCTGCTCGCGTTCAAGGTGTGGACCTACAAGCAGGGCGAGGTCGTCTCGGTGATGATCCACCTCGGTGACCGCCTCGGGCTCTACAGCGCGTTGGCCACCAGCGGTCCCGTAACCGCAGAGGACCTCGCGGAGCGCACCGGACTGCACCCACGCTGGCTGCTCGAATGGCTGCGCGGACAGGCCGCTGCGGGTCTCATCGACACCACCGACGGCGAGACGTTCTCGATGTCACCCGAAGGAGCTGCTGTGCTTTCCGAGGAAGCCGACAGCATCCTGTTCGCCGCAGGAGCGTTCCAGGGCGGCGCGGCCGCCCCCGAGGTGGTCGACCGTCTGGCCGACGCGTTCAGCACCGGGATCGGACTCACCTACGAAGAGCTCGGACCGGCGGGAGCACAGAGCGTCGAGCGGATGCTCGCACCGTGGTCACGCCTGGCACTGGTACCCGAACTCATACCCCGGCTCACCGGTGTGAAGGACCGCCTGACCGAAGGGGCCAAGGTCGCCGATGTGGGATGTGGGTCGGGAACCGCCGTGCTCACCCTCGCCGAGGCGTTCCCCAACTCGAGCTTCGAGGGTTGGGATCCCTCCGGGAACGCCACCGCGCGTGCCACCAACCGCGCCGCCGAGGCCGGCCTCGACAACGTGCGTTTCGTGACCGCGGGCGCAGCCGATCTCCCAGCGGACGCGAGCTTCGATCTGGTGCTCACCTTCGACTGCCTCCACGACATGACCCATCCCGACCAGGCCGCATCGTCGATCCGATCCTGCATCGCCGAGGAGGGCACCTGGTTGATCAAAGAGATCAAGGCAGGTGACTCCTGGGCGGACAACCAACGCAACCCGGTACTCGCGATGATGTACGCCACCTCGGTGCTCTCGTGCATGTCCTCCGCTATGTCCGAACCCGACGGTGCGGGGCTCGGAACCCTCGGCCTGCCCCCGCGGCGCCTCGAAGCGATGTGCAGGGAGGCCGGCTTCTCGGGTGCGTTCACGACCCACGACATCGGCGACCCTGCGAACCTCTACTACGAGGTCCGCCCCAACCCATGATCAAGACACGACCAGCGAAGCTGAGGACATTGGCACCAGCGATCGCTTTCCTACTCGTCGTGATTGGCGGGTGCAGAACCACGGTCGGAGTCGAGATCACCCAGGACGACACCGGCGGTGGAACCCTCACCGCAACGCTCACCGTCGATCCCGATGCTCTTGAAGCCCTGGGGGGTCCGGAGGTGGTGCTCCTCGACGACCTTTCCGGCACGGCCTGGCAGGTCTCCGAGCGGTCCACCTCCGACGAGGGTGGGCTGCTGATCCAAGCCACTCGGGACTTCACCGACGCCGACACACTCCAGACGGCTCTCGACGAGCTGGCACCTGGGGTCTTCTCCAATGTCCGCTCCGACGTGCGCAGCAGCTTCGCGACCACAGAGCACAACCTGTCGCTCGACGTGGCGGTGAGCGGCGACCTGGCGCAGTTCTCCGACGATGCGCTCACAGAGACACTCGGGGGCAACCCCGTGGGCTACACGCCCGACGAGCTGAAGCTGCTCGGTGCCGACCAGCCGGGGGTCGCGACGATGGAGGTGGTCGTATCGGTGCCGGGTGGCGAACCCGACGACGCCCGGTTCGACCTCGCCACCGGCGGCGCTCAGAACGCGTCGTTGAGCTCGACCAGCGAGGACCGCGACTCCGCGGTGATCACCCTTGCGATCGTGGGCGCCGCGCTGGTCGGAATCGGCCTGCTGGCAGGGTTGGTGTTCCTGGTGTGGCGCCCACGCCGCAGGGTGTGATGCATGGTGCAGCCGCAACTCGCCACCACATGTGCTCAGCCTGCGGCGTCATCAGAAGCAGCCACCCGCTTCGCTGAGGCAGCCCCGACCGCGGCGAACTCGGTTCCTCAGTCGCTGGTGGCAGCAGCTTCGAGCTCCTCGACCGGCGGGGGAACGAAGCCCTCCTCACCGGCGAACACGACATGCTGCTCGCCCTCGTTGTCGGGGTCGGGCTCGACATCGACCTTGATGATCTGACCCGCGCGGAACTCCTTCCACAGGAGTCTTTCCGACAGTGGATCCTCCACCAGGCGTTGGATCGCCCTGCGCAGCGGGCGTGCACCCAGGGTTGGGTCGTAGCCCTTCTCCCCGAGGAACACCTTGGCGTCGTCGGAGATCTCGAGGCCCATGCCCTGGCCTGCGAGCTGCTCGGTGACCCGCACGATCATGAGGTCCACGATCGCGATCACCTCGGCCTGGGTGAGCTCGTGGAACACGATCACGTCGTCGATGCGGTTCAGGAACTCAGGCCGGAAGTGCGCCTTGAGAGCGTCGTTGACCTTCTCCTTCATCTTCTCGTAGGAGACGGCTTCGTCGTTGCGCGAGAACCCGACCTGGGCCTTGCGGAGATCCGCCGTACCGAGGTTGGAGGTCATGATCAGAACCGTGTTGCGGAAGTCGACCGAGCGACCCTGGGAGTCGGTGAGGCGGCCTTCCTCGAGGATCTGCAACAACGTGTTGAACACATCGGTGTGGGCCTTTTCGATCTCGTCGAACAGCACCACCGAGAACGGCTTGCGACGCACCGCCTCTGTGAGCTGGCCGCCCTCTTCGTAGCCGACGTATCCGGGGGGTGAACCGACGAGGCGGCTCACGGTGTGCTTTTCCATGTACTCGGACATGTCGAGGCTGATCATCGAGTCCTCGTCGCCGAAGAGGAACTCCGCGAGTGTCTTCGCGAGCTCGGTCTTGCCGACACCGGAGGGGCCCAGGAAGATGAACGAACCGGAAGGCCGCTTCGGGTCCTTCAGGCCCGCACGGGTGCGGCGGATCGCCTGGGAGACCGCCTTGATCGCCTCCTCCTGGCCGATCACGCGCTGGTGCAGCTCGTCCTCCATGCGCAGGAGCTTGGTGGTCTCCTCCTCGGTGAGCTTGTACACAGGGATCCCGGTCCACAGCGAAAGCACCTCGGCGATGCCCTCCTCGTCGACCTCGTCGAACAGGTCGACTCCCGACGCGCGCATCTCTGCGTCCTTCTCCTCCTTGGTGGCGAGCAGCTCCTTTTCGCGGTCGCGCAGCTGGCCGGCCGCCTCGAAGTCCTGGGACTCGACGGCCTCCTTCTTCTTGGAGACCACCTCTGCGAGCTCATTTTCGATCTCGCGGTAGTCCGGCGGGGTCTGCATGCGGTGGATCCGCAGGCGCGAGCCGGCCTCGTCGATCAGGTCGATCGCCTTGTCGGGCAGGAAGCGGTCCGAGATGTAGCGGTCCGCGAGGTTGGCCGCGGCGACGAGTGCCTGGTCGGTGATGGTGACCCTGTGATGTTGCTCATAGCGTTCACGGAGGCCCTTGAGGATCTCGATCGTGTGCGCCACCGACGGCTCGTCGACCACGACCTTCTGGAAGCGGCGCTCGAGCGCGGCGTCCTTCTCCAGGTGCTTGCGGTACTCGTCCAGGGTGGTGGCACCGATGGTCTGGAGCTCACCGCGGGCCAGCATCGGCTTGAGGATGCTCGCCGCGTCGATCGCACCCTCGGCCGCACCGGCGCCGACGAGAGTGTGGATCTCGTCGATGAACAAGATGATGTCGCCGCGGGTCTTGATCTCCTTGAGAACCTTCTTGAGGCGCTCCTCGAAGTCACCGCGGTAGCGCGACCCCGCAACGAGCGCCCCGAGGTCGAGCGTGTAGAGCTGCTTGTTGTGGAGGGTCTCCGGGACGTTGTCGTCTGCGATCGCCTGGGCGAGGCCCTCGACGATGGCGGTCTTGCCCACACCGGGCTCACCGACGAGCACGGGGTTGTTCTTGGTGCGCCGCGAGAGAACCTGCATCATGCGCTCGGTCTCGCGCTCGCGACCGATCACAGGGTCGAGCTTCTTGTCGCGCGCCAACTGCGTGAAGTTGCGCCCGAACTGATCCAGCACCAGCGAACCGGATGCGGGATCGCTGCCCGACCCTCCGCCTGCGGTGGCCTTCTCACCCGAGCCCGAGGACTGGCCCTCGCCGCTTTGGGAACCGGGGTAGCCCGACAGCAGCTGGATCACCTGCTGGCGCACGCGTGAGAGGTCGGCACCCAACTTGACCAACACCTGGGCGGCAACACCCTCGCCCTCGCGGATCAGGCCCAACAGGATGTGCTCGGTGCCGATGTAGTTGTGGCCGAGCTGGAGCGCCTCGCGCAGCGACAGCTCGAGCACCTTCTTGGCCCGAGGGGTGAACGGGATGTGACCCGAGGGGGACTGGCCACCCTGGCCGATGATCTCCTCGACCTGCTGGCGCACCGCCTCGAGGGAGATGCCGAGCGATTCGAGCGCCTTCGCGGCCACCCCTTCGCCCTCGTGGATCAACCCGAGGAGGATGTGCTCGGTGCCGATGTAGTTGTGATTGAGGAGACGAGCCTCCTCTTGAGCGAGCACGACGACGCGTCGGGCCCGGTCGGTAAAGCGTTCGAACACGGCATTCCTCCAGAGAATGTGTCTTGGCAGTCTAACGCCGTGGCCCGACATACCCTTCCCGCCCCCGGCATTTGCCCACAGCCTTTCGGGGCGCACCGCGCACGGTCGTAGCCCTGCGTGGGCCCGCTCCGGCGAATCCGCCGGGCCAGCAGGCCCCCGAAGTACCGTTCGATCTTGCAGGAATCCAGGGATTCCGGTCTTCAAGGCGACCAGGACGGGGCCGCGGGCCCTCTGGTCGGCTCGGGAGGCCACCAGAGGTGGTCGAAGTGGCTGGTGGTGGCCTTCGGGGTCACGATGCTCGCCGGGATCCTGTTCGGTTACGACCAGGGGGTCATCTCAGGGGCCATCTGGCGCTCGGTGCCCGAGACCCGTGGGCGATCCCTCGAGGAGATCGAAGCGATGCTCACCCCTGACACGGTCGCTGCATCGCCTCAATTGGTGACTTCCAGCACAGTCGGCGTCGACCGCGAAGCGAAACCGCGCCACCACGAGCGGTAACCTCACGCGGTGCCCGGCCCCAACCCGCTCTCGGTGCTCCCGTCCATGGAGGGAGACCTGCAACGGGTGGAATCCCAGCTGCTCAGCGCCGTGCGCTCCGACGAGGAGTTCCTCACCGAGATCGCCTCCCACCTGATCACCGCTGGCGGCAAGAGGGTGCGACCCGGGTTCTGCATCGCGTCCGCTGCGACCACCCTGAGCTCGGACACAGCGGCGAGCGCTGAGGTGATCACCGGTGGGGTCGCAGTGGAACTCGTCCACCTCGGCTCGCTGTACCACGACGACGTGATGGACGAGGCTGCCACCCGTCGATCTGTGCAGAGCGTCAACTCGCGCTGGGGCAACCTGCGGGCGATCCTCGCGGGCGACTTCCTGCTCGCCAGGGCCTCGGAGCTTGCAGCCGGACTGGGAACCGAGGTCGCCGGGCTGCTCGCGGCCACGATCGGTCGGCTCTGCGAGGGCCAACTCCTCGAACTGCAACACGCCTTCGACCCTTGCCGCACCGAGGAGTCCTACCTGCGCTCGATCGGCGGCAAGACCGCCGCACTACTGGAATCCGCGTGCCGCATCGGCGGGTTGGTCGCCGGGGTGTCCGACGACCACCTCGAAGCCCTGACGACCTTCGGGCACTCCTACGGGATGGCGTTCCAGATGGTCGACGACGTGCTCGACCTGGTTTGCGACGAGTCCGAGGTGGGCAAACCGGTCGGCCACGACCTCGAAGAGGGCACCTACACCCTCCCGGTGCTGTTCGCGCTCGCCGGCCCCGACGGCGAAGAGCTTGCATCGATGTTGCACGAAGGCATCGACGAACCCACGCGTCGCAAGGCCATCGAGCTGGTTGCCGCCGGCGAAGGGATCCCCCACACCATCGACCGCGCGCGACAGGTCGCCGGAGCGGGTCGTGCAGCGCTGGGAGAGCTACCTCCGAGTCCAGGGATGCGGGGACTGGACGCCGCTGCGGCCTACCTGCTCGAAACCGTGGAAACCGCCGCCCGCTGAGGCGATCGCTCGGTGACCCGCCGCTGCGGTCACCTCACATGAACCGGTTGCTCGAGGCGACCTCGTGGAGCGTGAGCTCGGTGCTGGTCACGTCCGCGTCGGCAAGCGCCGCCAGGAACGCCGCCATGTGCGCCGAGGCCATGTGCTCGTCGATCGCAGCCTGGTCCACCCATTCCTCGTGGATGCGGAACAGGCCCGACTCGGTGGGGTGCGCCCAGAACCCGTAGGTGACGTTGCCCTCCTCGGCAAGGGTCGCCTCCACGAGCGGCTCTACCGCTTCCACCACCTTGGAGTGGTTGTCGGGATCAACTGACATGGTGCCTGAGACGATCAACATCCCAGGCACACTAGACCCAGGCACACCAGACCCAGGCACACCAGACACATCCTGCCGGCCCGGCTCAGCCACCGATCAGGCGTGCACGGACCTGTCTCGCGATATCGGTGATCACCTTGGCATCGCCGGCTGGAAGTTCGGTGTCGGTGGCGAGGATCATGTCGACCACGTAGTCCTCCACCTGCATCACCATACGGATCACCTGCGGCCAGGACTTCGTGCCGATGTATACGTCGTCGAGCTGCCACACGTTGTAGTCCGTGCCGGCAGGCAGGATGCCGGGGATGTCACGGCGGTTGACGCCGTAGTCGTCGTAGTCGGTGACGTTCCAAGCACCCAGGCCGTTACAGGCGTCCTCGTCGACTCCGATCTCGACGCTCAGTGCAGTGAAGAGCTCGTGGGCCATCGATTCGTCGCCCATCGCCGCCACGGCCACGAGGAGCGCTCCACCGGGCCACTCGCCCCTGCGCTCCCAGAGCCCGTCGACGACCAACGGCCGGGACATCATCCCCCCACAGGTCTCGAAGGGCCGGCCCGCCGTGCGCCGGCGCACCAGCAACGAGTTATAGGCCTGGTAGCTGAAGGTCGCCGGCAGCTCGGAGAGGGCGACCCCGTAATAGGGCATGTCGAGTGGATCCACGGGCAGCTGGGCGAACAGCAGCGGTTCGTCGGACATCTTGGCCGCGATCTCCGCGGAGCGGTCCGGACCCGCTGGTTCGCCCAGCGCGATCCCCGGCTGGACCCCCGCCAGATCCGATGTGGGCAGGTCGGCGGTGGTGCTCGGCGACTCCCGCTCGGACTCCTCGGCGGTGGGTGGATCCAGGCGGCCGTCTTCCGAGTCGGCCTCCCCCCCTTGCCGACCAGCGAGGACAAACCACATCGCTGTCGCCACGACGACCATGACGAGCCCCACGAGCACCGAGGTGCGCAGCAGCCGGCGGTCCCCGGAGCCGGTCGGGTTGCCCGGCTGTATGGTGAGCTCGGCGGCGGAGGACTTCAACGCCGCTATCCGGGGCGGGTTCAGGGGTACGCCCACCTCCGACATGACCTGCATCTCGCTGACCTGCACACCGCTGGCCCGTTGGAGGTCCTGGAGGGCCTCCCCGAACCCGCACATGTCGGCGAAGCGTTCCGAGGGCTGATGGGCGGTGGCGTGGTCCAGCACCTCGAGAAGGTCTGCGGGCACGCCCTCGCGTCCGGCACCGACCCGCTCACCGTCGTGCAGCCGGCCCAGGATCACGTGAACGGGTTCTGTGGCGTTGCCCACCGGAGAGTTCCCGGTGACCAGCGCCGTGAGAGTGGATCCGAGCTCGTAGACGTCGGTCGCCGTCGACGCGACGTGGTCATCGAGAAGCTCCGGTGCTGCGTGCAGTGGCGTCAGCACGGAGGTCTGGGAGTGATCGGCCTGCGTGCGGATCCCTGCAACGCCGAAGTCCCCTAGAACGGGTTGGTCGGTCCGCCCGATCAGCACGTTGTCGGGCTTCACGTCGCCGTGGATGACCTCGTGGAGGTGCGCGGTGCTCAGAGCGCCGCACAGATGGATGCCGATCCTGCCCACCTCGGCGGCCTCGAGTGGCCCGTCCGTACGCAACCTCACCCCCAGTGAACCAGCCGGCAGGTACTCGGTGATCAGGTAGGGGTGGCCGTCGTCGGTCACCCCCGCGTCGTAGAGGGTGAGGATGTTCGGATGCGCGGAGAGCAGGGCGAGCATCCTCGTCTCGTTGTCCAGCAGGTCACCCGCGAGATACGCGCGGTCGATGACGTCGAGCACCTTGACCGCCACCGGTCGGTCGAACCGGGTCTGGATGCCCAGGAACACACGCGAGGTCGCCCCCTTGCCGAGGAGCCCCGTGATCTCCAGGCCCGGGATCCTCGGAAAGGGTGGTTCAGCGCCCTGCACTGTCCTTCACATCCAGCAACTCCACATCCAGCAACTCCACATCCAGCGACTCCACATCCAGCGACTCCATGCCCACCGTTGCGCTCACCGAGACACCCTCTCCGCCGGGCTCCGTGGAAGCTCGCCAAGATCCTCAGAGGTGATGACCCTGCAACCGACCAGGTACTCCACCAGGCGGACACGCCGTTGGGTGGCACGCCTGTCCGCGTTGCCTGCGACGCCGTCCACACCGTGGCGGTTCACCTTCGAGCACAGGTAGTCGAGCTTGCGGTTCAGCTTGTAGCGGGTCCAACCGAGGCGGTCGGCCACCTCTGCGTTGGAGGGAATCGACGTCGGCCAGTCGGCGTCGCCCGCTAGCAACGGCTCCGCTAGGCACGCGACCAACATCCGCTGCTCGGAGTTGAGGTCGGGGGTCGTCCGCTCCAGAGTGTCGGTGACGAACGTGTCCACCCCCGCGGGGATCTCGACTCCGGGCAACCTACCCGACAGCTCGTAGCGGGCCGGGCCGGCGCTGAAGGAGACCGTGAAC
The DNA here is from genome assembly GCA_047972145.1 of Microthrixaceae bacterium. Classification (GTDB taxonomy): domain Bacteria; phylum Actinomycetota; class Acidimicrobiia; order Acidimicrobiales; family Microtrichaceae; genus JAMLGJ01. Next base: position 22,121 of record JBKEAI010000095.1, on the reverse strand, counting down.
TCCTCCGACAGCAGCGGCAGGAAACCCCCGGGTGCGAGCTCGGTACGCGACTGGGAGTCGGAGACGACCATGGTGAGGTGCCTACCGACGTTGTGCAGCACCCACATGTCGTTGTGTTGCATGAAGGTGCCCAGGACGCGGTGCAGGTGCAGGTTCTCGGAGTCGACCACCAGGCGCGCGTCGCGACCAAAGGTGAACGCCTCACCCTCCTCCACCTCGTACGACTCGTCGAGGAACTCGACGAAGAGCGACCCATCCACCGTTCAACGGTACCGCTGATGTGACGTGTCACTCATATCCGGACCGCTCCCACACGACCACCGGCTCGGTCGGTGGGACGACCACGACACGCTCACCCACGCCGACGCTCGGAGCACCCGGGCGCACGATCTGCACCGACTCGTGCCCGATGCTCACCTCGTAGCTGCTCAGCGGACCCGAGTAGCGCACACGGGTCACCGTCGCCTCCACCCCGGGAGCAGGCTCCGGGGAAGTCTGCGGCTCACCGGTACGTCGCACCGTGAGGGACTCAGGGCGGACCATCACCGTCACCGGATGACCGGCGGGTAGGTCCCTCGGACCGACCACGTCGGTCACCCCGAGAGCGCTCGCGACCCGACCATCGGAGGTCGCGGTGCCCTCCAGCAGCACCGCGTCACCCAGGAAGGTCGCACACCAACGATCCGGTGGGTTCCTGTAGAGCTCCGCCGGCTCGCCTTCTGTGACCACCTCGCCCTCGCGCATGAGGGCAACCGTGTCGCCCACGACGAAGGCCTCGGCACGATCGTGGGTGACCAGCAGCGTTGTCACCTCGAGCCGGCTGAGCAGTCGCGCGACGTCCTCGCGTACCTGGGACCGCAGAGCGGGGTCGAGGTTGGAGAACGGTTCGTCGAGCAGGAGGATCTCGGGCCGTTGCGCCAGAGCACGACCGAGGGCGACCCGCTGCTGCTGCCCACCGCTCAACTCGGCGGGCCTCCGCTCGTCGAGTCCTTCGAGATCGACCATCGCGAGCGTCTCGGCCAGCAGTGATCCGTCCCTGCGAACTTCGCGGGGCATCGCGAACGACACGTTCTCGGCCACGGTCATGTGGGGGAACAACGCCCAGTTCTGGAACACCATCGCAACGCCGCGGTGGGCGAGGTCCACCGAGGTGCGGCTCCCCACGTCGGTGAGCACACGATCCGGTCCCGAGCGCACGGTTCCCGCGATGGGTGACTCCAGACCGGCGATCACCCGCAGCAGCGTCGTCTTGCCACAACCGCTGGGCCCGAGGATCGCCTGCACAGTGCCCTTGGGCACCTCGAGGGACACTCCCCGCAACACCCGTCGGTCGTCGCCGTAGGCGAACTCGATGCCCTCCACGGCCAATCCGGCCGCAGCTCCGCGGCTGGGTGCTGGACCACTGGGTCGGGTGTAGGTCACCGGCGCATCGGGCTCAGTCACCCGAGGGTGCCGACGGTTCCCCGTCGCCACCTGTGACCTCGGCTCGCAGTGTGGGAAACAGGATCACGTCGCGGATCGTGGGGCTCCCGGTGAGCAGCATCACCAACCGGTCGACGCCGATCCCGAGCCCGACGGTCGGCGGCAGGCCGTAGTCGAGTGCCCGCAGGTAGTCACGGTCGACCGCCATCGCCTCCGCGTCACCTGCGTCGCGAAGCGCGGCCTGGGCCTCGAAGCGGCTCCGTTGCTCGTCGGGGTCGGTGAGCTCGGAGAACCCGTTGCACAGCTCGCGGCCGACGACTATCCCCTCGAAGCGCTCCACCAGGTCGGGGTCGTCGCGATGCGAGCGCGACAACGGAGATACCTCCGCCGGGTAGTCCATAACGAACGTCGGGTCCCACAGGGTGGCCTCGGTGGTCTTCTCGTAGAGCTCCAGGAGCAACTTGCCCGGCCCCCAACCGGACTCGGTGGGCACGCCGTGGTCTTCGCACAGCGCACCCAGCGCGGCGGGATCGGAGTGCACCGACACCTCCTCGCCCACCTGGGCGGAGGTGAGCTCGGCCATCGTCGCGCGCCGCCACGGGGCGGCCAGGTTCACCTCGCGGCCGTCGTAGGTGACCGTCGTGGTCCCGTGCAGCTCGACCGCCAGCTGCGCTACCAGGGTCTCGGTCAGCTCCATGTGCACGTGGTAGTCGCCGTATGCCTCGTAGCACTCCAGCATCGTGAACTCGGGATTGTGGCGGTTCGAGATTCCCTCGTTGCGGAACACCCGCGCGATCTCGAACACCTTCTCGAAACCACCTACGACCAGGCGCTTGAGGTATAGCTCCGGTGCGATCCGCAGATACAGCTCGGCATCGAGCGCGTTGTGGTGGGTGGTGAACGGGGTGGCGGTCCCACCACCGGGTATCGGGTGGAAAACCGGGGTCTCCACCTCGAGGTACCCGCGATCCTCGAGGAACCGTCGGGTGAACGAGAGCACCCTTGATCGGGCGGCGAAGGTCTCCCTCGCCTCGTCGGTGACCCACAGGTCCACATAGCGCTGCCGGTAGCGGGTGTCGACGTCGCTCAGGCCGTGGAACTTGTCCGGGAAGCTCCTGCGGGTGTGCGCGAGCAGCACCCACTCGTCGACGCGCACCGAGAGCTCACCGCGCCGGGTGGTCATGACCTCGCCGCGCAACCCGATCCAGTCGCCGAGGTCGAGTGCGCAGAACCCGTCGAAATCAGGGGTGGTCGCCGCCGGAGCGAACAACTGGATGCGTCCCGTGGAATCCGCGAGGGTCACGAAGGCCAGCTTGCCCTGAACCCTGCGCAACATCAGGCGGCCGGCGATGGACACGACCTCGCCGGTCTCGGTGCCCGGCTCCAGGCCGGTGTTGCCGGCCGCGATGGAAGCGGCGGTCGAATCGGTGTCGTAGCTGTACGGCTGGTCAGTCACGGTTCTGGTTCCTTTCCCAGATGAGTCTCAGACCGTGCAGGGTCAGCCATGGCTCGGTGTACTCGATCGACGAAGCGACGTTGGATATCAGGGGGGCAAGGCCCCCGGTGGACACGATCGTGGCCTCGCCGAGGGTCTCCTCGATCCGTGCGCACATGCCATCGACCATCGCGGAATACCCGTAGACCGCTCCCGACTGCACGGACTCGACGGTGGTCTTGCCGATCACGTTGCGCGGTTCGACGAGCTCCACCTGGCGTAGCGCCGCAGCGCGGCCGAACAGCGCGTCCATCGAGATCTCGATACCGGGGAAGATCGCCCCTCCGAGGTACTCCCCCTTGCCCGAGATCACGTCGAAGGTCGTGGCGGTGCCGAAGTCGACCACGATCGTGGGTCCGCCGTAGAGGTCATGGGCTCCCACCGCGTTCGCGATCCTGTCCGCGCCGACCTCCCGGGGGTTGTCGTAGAGCACCGGCATCCCGGTGCGCACACCGGTGCCGAGCACCACCGGCTCGAAGTCCAGGTAGCGCTCGCACACCCGGCGCAGCTCGAAGGTGATCGTGGGTACCCCCGAGGAGATCGCCATGCCCGCTACATCCACCCCCAGCTCGAGGTCGCGTGTGGCGAGCAGCTCTCGCAGCATCAGCGCCAGCTCGTCGCTGGTGCTCTCCGTGCGCGTCGCGAGGCGCCAATGGTCGAGCAGCTCGTGGCTGCGGTCCCCGGTGTCGTAGAGACCGACGACCGTCTGCGTGTTGCCCACGTCTATGACGAGAAGCAATTTGATCTCCGTGTCTGGGGTGGCCCGTTGCTTGGGATAGCTCGTGGTGTAGGGATAGCTCGCGTTGTCGGGGTGGACCCGCTCGGCAAACCATAGGTTGCCGACCCCTCAGGTCAGCTACCGGTTTACCGGCGCGCCAGAAGCGCGAACAGAGCTGTCGCGCCGCACAGAGCTGTCGCGCCGAAAGGATCTGTGGTGCTCAGAGATCGAGGCCGATGTCGAGCACGGGAGCCGAGTTCGTCAGCGCACCGACCGAGATCTGGTCCACGCCGGTGCCCGAGTACTCACCGACGGTGTCGAGGTTCACCCCGCCGGACACCTCCAACAGCGGCACACCGACGGTGCCGCCGTCTCTCGCCAACTCGACGCAGCGGCGTACGAGTGCAGGATCCATGTTGTCGAGCAGGAGCGCGTCGGCACCCGCGTCCAAGGCCTCGCCGACCTGGTCGATCGTGTCGCACTCGACGTGCACCGTGCGCGCCGGCCAACGGTCACGTGCGATCCGCACTGCCTCGGTGATCGAGATGCCCCCCAGGTGGTTGTCCTTGATCAACAACCAGTCCGAGAGGTTGCCGCGGTGGTTGCGCCCACCACCCGCGCGCACCGCCGCCTTCTCGAGGCTCCGCAACCCTGGTGTGGTCTTGCGCGTATCCCAGATCCGCGCATCGCCGCCGACCGACGCCGCCTTCACATAGGCAGCGGTGAGCGTCGCTATGCCGCTCAGGTGCCCGAGGAAGTTGAGCGCCGTGCGCTCCGCGGTGACCAACGACCGGAGGGGCCCGTGCACCGTCGCGAGGGTCTCGCCCGATTGGACGGCCGCTCCCTCTGGAACCTCCCAGGTCAGCTCGGCATCGGGCGCCGCCTGGGCGTAGGTCTCGGTCACACATCGGGAGCCGGCGATCGACCCGGCCGCCCGCGAAACCAGGCGCGCCTGTATCCGCTGGGTTCCCAGGAGCGTCCCTGTGAGGTCCCCGAGTGGCAACAGGTCCTCTGCGAGCGCCCGGCTGACCGCTTCGCGCACGGCGACCATCGGCGGGTGCAGCCACTCCGGGTCCGGGCCGACCGCCTCATCGGTCGGATCGGGGGCACTCATCGGATGGTCCCGGGGGCCCTACGCGCCGACCAGCGCCCCATCACCGCGGGACGAGGGGGTGGGCAGCAGTCGTCGAAGCTGTCGATCATCGGTGTCGGGCCAGTCACTACGCCAGTGTGTCCCGCGGGACTCCTCACGCGCCATCGCCGCAGCCACGAGGGCGCGGGCGACCTGGATCAGGTTGGCCAACTCGAGGTGTGCGACGGGGACCTGGTCGGCGCCGCCCACATCGAGCGAGCAGAGCTCTGCATCCAGCAGTTCGATCTGTGCAGCGACGGAGCGCAGCGACTCGGCGGACCGCTCCACACCGGCGCCCGTGGTCATCGCCACCTGGAGCCGCTGCCGCAGCGCCTCGAGGGTTGTCTGCTGCCCGGATCCCACACCGACGAGGCCGGGTACCTCGAAGTCGAGGACCTCGAGCGGCACACCCCTCGAGCCCGCCGGTTCCAGATAGGGGGCCATCGCCCCGCTCGGTCTTGGACCCATCCGGCCCGCTGCGATCGCCTCGACGGCGCGCGGGGCGAACACCATCCCCTCCAGCAGCGAGTTGGACGCCAGGCGGTTGGCGCCGTGCACCCCGGTGCAGGCCACCTCGCCGCACGCCCACAGCCCGTCGAGCGTGGTGGCACCGTCGAGGTCGGTCAGCACACCACCGCACTGGTGGTGCGCTGCGGGGTGCACCGGCAGCAGGTCGACCCGCGCATCGAGGCCCACCGAACGCAACAGGCCGTCGATGGTGGGGAACCTTGCCCCGAAGTCGTCGAGCCCGGTGGCATCCAGCCACACCTGGTCGGTCGATTCGCGCTTCATCTCGGTGAGGATCGCCCTGGACACGACGTCGCGGGGCAGGAGCTCGTCGACGAAGCGGTCACCGGCGCCGTTGCGCAGCACCGCACCGTGGCCGCGCAGTGCCTCGGTGAGCAGCGGTCGGGGTGAACGCTGGTGACGCAGCGCTGTGGGGTGGAACTGGAAGAACTCGAGGTCCGCCACCGCGGCTCCTGCGCGCAGCGACGCAGCGACGCCGTCGCCGGTGGCACCCGACGGGTTCGTGGTCACCGAGTAGAGCTGGCCGGCCCCGCCGGCGGCGAGCAGGACGTTGCGGGCCTCGATCTCGTCCACAGAACCGTCCGAGTAGCGACATCGCGCTCCGACACACCGCCCGTCGCGGACCACCAGGTCCTCGAGGAAGGTCCCCGTGTGCAGGAGCGCCGCTGTCGAACGCACCGCTTCGATGAGCGCCCGTTCGATCTCGGCGCCGGTCGCTGCACCTCCGGCGTGCACGACGCGCGGCACCGAGTGGCCTCCCTCTCGGGCCAGTTCCAGATTGCCCTGCGCGTCGCGGTCGAACTCCGCGCCGAGCGCGATCAGCTCCTCGACGCGCCTGGGACCCTCGTCGACCAGCACGCGTGCTGCGTCGGGGTCGCACAGTCCGGCTCCCGCAGCGAGGGTGTCGGCGAGGTGCAGGTCGACCTCTTCGGGATCCGCACCGAGGGCTGCGGCCACACCTCCCTGGGCCCAGCGGGTGGTTGCGTCCTCGATCACACCCTTGGTGACCAAGCCCGTTCGCAGACCGCCGTCTCCCGCGGCCATGATCGCCGCGGTCAACCCGGCCACGCCCGACCCGACCACGAGCAGGTCGAGAGGCCCATCGCCGTTCACCTGGTCACCCCCACGACGGTCGATCGGTCGACCCACCGCCGGCCCAGGAACCGACTGGCCGGGCACTGCCGGCTGGTCACACGTCACCCGGGCGCGATGCCGCCACGTTGTCGATGAGGCGCACCGCACCGAAGCGCACCGCACCCAACAACCGCACGGGGCCCTCGATACGCTCCACGGGCACCAACGACCGCGGATCGACCACCTCGAGGTAGTCGAGCTCACCCAGCGCGGCGTCGTCGATCATCGCCGACATCGACGCGAGCACCTCGGCGGTGTCCGCCATACCCGCGCCGACGAGTTGCGCTCCGTGGAGAAGTGCCCGTTGGAGGATCGGGGCCGTGGCCCGCTCCTGTTCGCTCAGGTAGACGTTGCGGCTCGACATGGCCAACCCGTCGGGTTCCCTCGCTGTGGGACATCCCATCACCGTGACCGGGAACGAGAGGTCCTCGGCCATGCGCGTGACGATCGCTAGCTGCTGGAAGTCCTTCTCCCCGAAGTAGGCGCGGCAGGGTCCGACGATGTTGAACAGCTTCGCAACCACGGTGCACACACCTGCGAAGTGCGTAGGGCGCGCAGCTCCCTCCATGCGCGCCGCCAACTCGGCGACGGTGACCGACGTGGCAACAGCCCCGGGGCCCTCGGGGTACATCTCGGTGGGCTCCGGGGTGAACAGGATCGTGGTGCCGGCCTCGGCGGCCTTGAGCGCGTCGCCGTCGGGATCGCGCGGGTAGCGGTCAAGGTCCTCACCCTCGGCGAACTGGAGCGGGTTGACGAAGATCGTGGTCACCACCTCGTCGCACTCGCCGGCCGCCGCACGGCACAGGCCCTGGTGACCGGAATGCAGATAACCCATGGTGGGCACAAGACCCACGGTGGCACCTTGTGAACGACGCTCCGCGAGCGCCGAACGCAGGGCCTCGATGGTGGTGAGCGTGAGCACCTATCAGGTCGTCCCGAAGGACTCCGGACGCACCGAGTCCTCGACGGATCCCTCGGTGAAGTGGATCGACACCACGTCTTTGACGGACCAGCAGCGCGTCGGGGCATCGGGGATCACCAGGCGACCCGATTCCAGGTGGCCCCGGTTCAGCCAATCCAAGGGCACCGAGGCGCTGAACAGGCCGTCGCGCGAGCGCACGGTGGCGTGATCCGCTCGGTCCTCGGGTTCCACGAGCGTGACATAGGCCGACATCGGACCGCTGCGCTGGAGGACCTCGAGCGGTCGTCGGACCGCCCCGGTGATCAACAGCGATGTGTCGCCGTGTTGCGCCATGGCCACAACGCTACCGACCCGTCCCAAGGTCATCTGGCAGGTCGACCCGGGCGAGCGCGGCAACCGCCTTCACCCCGTCGAGATACATCGCCCGGTCGCCGTCTGACATGGTGACGGCGTGGGCACGCACCGTCGTCCAATCCCGGCGTGAGACCGGTCCGGTGAGCGCCGCCGCCGGACCCAGTTCGTCGACGTTGTCGACGGTCATCCGAACGAGGTCCAGGTACGCGTCGAGCGGCACATCGGCGACGGCCGCCAGACGCTCGACCTCACCGAGGAGCGCCACGAGGTGGTTCGAGGCGACCACAGCAGCGGCGTGGTATGCCACGCGTCGTTCGTCGGGAACCTCCACCGCGGTGCCACCCAGTGCGTCGACCACGCGGCGGATCCGGGGGTCGCCCGAAACGGCGAACCACGCTCCCCGCAGTCGCCGCGCACCCGTGGGGGTGTCCGGCATGGCCACCAGCGGATGCACCGATGCTCTCGCTCTGTGGTCTCCGAGCACATCGAGGCCGAGTGAACCAGCGCAGTGCGCCACCAGCGATCCCGGGGCCGGAACCAGCGACGCCGCGGTGGCCGCAACGTGGGCGTCGGGCACGCAGAGCAACACCAGCACGCCATCGGGCGCGGCGTCGCCTCGCGGCGCCGGCACGTCTAGGTCCACAGCGGCCCTCTGCACCGGGTCGTCGGCACCACTGCCGACGGGTAGGTCCGCAGCGAGCGTTGCGACGTCGAGTGAGGCCACCTCGTCGTGGTGCACCAGGTCCACCTGCCAACCCGCTGAACGCAGCGCTTCGGCGAACGAACCACCCGCGCGACCGGAACCCACCACGACGGTGCGCAACGCTCCGGTCGGGCTGTTCACCGCACCCGCTCGTGTCCCGGCACTCCCGCGCCCTTCATGGCCACCGCGCCCTTCACGGTCACCGCTCACCCCGTTCTTCCCGTGGACCCATGGATCCGGCGCACCTCATGTGCCCGAGAGCTCCCCGAGGAGCTTCACGGTGCCCTCGCCGAAGCGGACGTCGGATTCCGAGACCAGATCGGGAGCGAGGTCCCGCATCGGCGCCAGAACGAACCGGCGCTCGCGCCAGCGGGGATGGGGGATGGTGAGCCGCTCGGTATCGAGCGTCACGCCGTCCATCCAGATGATGTCGACATCCAGGGTGCGCGGACCCCATCGCTGCTCGCGGACCCGTTCCGCGTTCGCCTCGATCCGGTGGCACACCCCGAGCAGTTCGCTCGGGGTCAGGTCGGTCGACAGCTCGACCACGAGGTTCAGGAAAGGTGCCTGGTCGACCCCTCCCAGCGGGTCGGTCTCGTACACCGGTGAGACCGCGACAACCCCGGGGAGCATCTCGACACCCTGTGCGAGGTGGGTGCGCCGGTCCCCCATGTTGGAGCCCAGCGACAGCAGCACCCGACGGCCGGTCGGCATCGCTGCGTCACAGGGCTGCCCGGCCGATCCCGCTCGTTCAGGCACAGTTCTCCCAGACACCGCTCTTCCAGACACTGCTCTTCCAGACACTGCCCGGCACCGTCCTAGTGGGCCCGCCGCGTGATGCACACACCGGTGGAGTCCACCTGGTGCGGCACCGGTGGTCGGAGCTTGTCGAGGCACACCCTCACCGCTGACATCCGATTGTCCAGGGCCAACACGGCGGCCGCCATGTCCGCTGCGAGCTTCTCGAGCAGCTGGGGCCGGGAGCTCTGCGCGACCTGCACGACCCGGTCGCACACCGCTGCGTAGTCGACGGTGTCGGCGAGCGCGTCGCTGAGGCCCGCCGCAATCAGGTCGACCTCGATCGACAGATCGAGTCGCAGGGGCTGGGGACGCTCGCGCTCCTCGGGGAGCACGCCGACGATCGCGGTGAGGGTGAGGCCGCGCACCTCGATCGTGTCGGGTGCTCCCGAACCCTCAAACCCGGTGCTCAACTCGCCCTCTCAACGCCCGGGGGTCACCTTGAGTGCCTCGGAGACGACACGCCGACCTTCTGCGCCCAACTGACGCGAGGTGATGTTCTCGATGAGGCTGATCGCCCGCGGCGACTCGGGGACCATGCCGGTGAACACCAGGTAGCCGGCGAGGAAGCCCAACAGGCGCTCGGAGATCTCGTCGCCGTGCAAGAGCAGCTTGCGCCGCTCGCCCAACAGGAGCGCGAGGCTCGTGTAGGAGTCGGTGAGGTAGCGGCCGATCTCGTCGGTTGCCGGGTAGGGCCAGTGCAACCACCGCACGCCCATCTCGTCGTAGTTGTGCAGGTTGTTCGGTGCCGGCGAGATCGAAATCACGCGGTCGAAGGACTGCTCGCGGATCCAGATGATCTCCTCTTGGCGACGGACCTTGCGGTGGTTCTCACCGAACCCACCGGGTCGTTCGCAGATCGCGAGTTGGTCCTTTATCACCCAGTCGAAGTGGCGAGGGGTGATCCCCTGTGCCCACTTTCCCTTGGCCATGTACTTGCCTCCTGCGCCCTTGTGCGCCGTTCCATGTTGCCGGACGTGTCAAATCCGGGCCTCTTGGGGCTTCCAGGGAGCCGAACAGTGGATAGTTGATGCATCAACTGAATAACGGCAGTGGGCTCATCCAAGACTGCGCAGGGCGTTCACGGTCGCTCCGACATCGTGCACCCTGACGGCTCTGACACCACCGAGGACAGCCCACATCGCACTCACGAGCGACGCCTCGAGCCGGTCCGCCACACCCGTGGGCTCCGCGATGGAGCCACCGGGGTCCCCTCGGAGGTCCGAACGGGCGGTGAGCTCACCCAGGAAGCGCTTGCGGCTGGTGCCGACCAGCACGGGGAACCCCTCGTCGACAAGCACGTCGATGTGTGCCAGCAGGTCGACGTTGTGCGAGGTCGTCTTGCCGAAGCCGATCCCCGGGTCCACCCAGACCTCCTCCACGCCCGCTGCCACAGCTGTGGTGGCACGCCCGACGAGGAAGCGCCTCACCTCGTCGACCACGTAGCCGTAGTGGGGGTTCGCCTGCATGGTACGGGGATCACCCGACATGTGCATGGCCACCCAGCCCGCGCCCGTGTCGGCCGCGACCGGCCACAGCGACGCGGACACGTCGTTGATGAGCGTGGCGCCCGCGGCGACAGCGGCGCGGGCGGTGGCCTCGTTGCGGGTGTCGATCGAGATCCTGAGCCCCGATACGTCGAAGGTGCCCGCGAGTGCCTCCACCACCGGGATGACCCGCGACATCTCCTGCGCCGCGTCCACCGGCGATGCCCCGGGTCTGGTCGACTCACCACCGACGTCGATGATGGCCGCGCCCTGGGCCGCCATCTCGCGGGCGCGCGCGACCGCACTGTCCAAACGGTCGTGGAGGCCGCCGTCGGAGAACGAATCGGGAGTGACGTTGAGGATCCCCATCACCGTTACCGCATCGTTGCCGTAGGGGCTCCGCTCGTCGGTACCGGCGCGATCGCCCATGATCACCCGTGGTTGGTTCCGATGAACCTCATCGCCTCGGCGCGGGTACCCCGGTCGGTGCGGAACACCCCGCGCACCGCACTCGTGACGGTGGACGCCCCGGGTTTGCGGATCCCGCGCATCGACATGCACATGTGCTCGGCTTCGACCACGACGAGCACACCCCGCGGATTGAGGCTGGATTCGATGGCGTCGGCCACCTGGGAGGTCAGGCGCTCCTGCACCTGGGGACGCCTGGCCCACCCGTCGACGAGGCGGGCCAGCTTGGAGAGGCCCGTCACCCGACCGTCCTCGTTGGGGATGTAGGCCACGTGGGACTTGCCGAAGAACGGCACGAGGTGGTGCTCGCACAGCGAGTACAGCGGGATGTCGCGCACCATGATCATCTCGTCGTGGTCGGCCTCGAAGGTGGTGCGCAGGTGCCGTGTCGGATCGTCGTGTAGGCCAGCACAGGTCTCGGCATACATCCGGGCCACCCGGGCGGGCGTCTCGAGCAGGCCGTCGCGGGTGGGGTCCTCACCGATCGCTTCGAGGATCTCACGCACCGCTGCCGCTATGCGATCCAGGTCCACCTCCGGGGCGAGCTCGGGGGCCAGGGGAAGGGGTTCGGGCACGTTCAGGTCGCCCACGTCACACCGCGTCCGGCTCGTACAGGGCGATGTAGCGCAGGTTGCGGTAGCGCTCCGCGACATCGAGGCCGTAGCCGATCACGAAGTCCCCCGGGATCCTGAAGCCCACGTATCGCACCCCGAGACCCTCGATGTCGGCGGTCTCGCGGGCCAGCAGTGCACACACCTCGAGGCTCGCGGGGTTGCGTGCCTCGAGGCTGCGGCGCAGGTAGCGCAGGGTCAACCCGGTGTCCACGATGTCCTCCACGAGGATCACGTGTCGGCCGTTCAGGTCGACGTCGAGGTCCTTGACGAGGCGCACCACTCCCGAGGTACGGGTGCTCGACCCGTACGAGGACACCGCTATGAAGTCGATCTCCACCGGTAGGTTCACAGCCCGCGCGAGGTCGGTGAGGAAGACGTATGCGCCGCGCAGCACGCACACCAGCAGGGGTGCTTCACCCTCGTAGTCCTTGGTGACCTGCTCACCGATCTCCACGATTCGCTGTGTGATCACCTCTTCGCTGAGCAGCACGGACCCTATGTGGGGGTCCTCGTCGATCGGCGGGTTGTCGCGCTGGGTCACGGCGGGAACGTTACAAGGCCGCCCGGACGAACATCGCAGGTGCGCAGGTGCTCACGACCCGCGCACGAGGCGCAGGCGGCCTGCGGTGCGCGCCAGCACCCACCCTGAGGCCACATCGCATCTGGTCGCGTCGTGGTTGACCACCTGGAGCATCCGTCGCAACGCCGCACGGTCCGGTGGGGGAAGTCCGTCTGTGGCGGTGGTCCACCACGAACGCAGGACCTCGGCGGCCAGGTGCTCGGACAGTGCCCCCACGGCCGCCGAGTCGGTGGGATCCACAGCACCGACCACCTCCGCGATGAACTCGCGCTGCGCGCCCGCGAGCTCAGCGGTCCTCGTCAACAACGGCACGACGTCGCGCCCTGCGATCTCCGAGAGCAGGGGGAGCACCTCGTGGCGAACCCTGTTGCGCGCGAAGCGCCCGGAGGAGTTGGTGGGATCCTCGAACACGACCAATCCCAGATGGGAACACAACATCTCGGTGTCGGTCCTCCGCAGCGCGAGGATCGGATGGGTCGCAGGTTCCATGGCCGCCATGCCGGCGGGACCGGTGCCGCGCATGAGCCGCAGCAGCAGGGTCTCGGCCTGGTCGTCCGCCGTGTGGCCCGTCAGGCAACCCTCGGGCAACACGGCCCTGCGCGCGTCACGCCATCGCTCCTCGAGGTTGGGCCCCGCCGGCACCTCTACGCGATGGGCGACGAAGCCGGTGCCCCAGGCCCTGCACACCTCGGCGACCGAGTCTGCCTCGGTGTGCCCGCCCGGCCGCGTGCCATGGTCCACGTGATGAGCCGTGACCGCGGCCCCGGTTGCCATCGCCAGGGCGAGCAGGCAGAGCGAATCCGCCCCACCGGATACCGCTACGTCGAGGTGGTCACGCTCGGGGAACCAACAGAGCCTGAGCAACGCCCCGAGCACCGGGTCGGTCGGATCGGGCCTGGCCGGTGACTGTGCTGCCGTACCCCCCACGACCGGACCCCCCTCGACCGCATCTTGCATGGCCGGATCTCTCAAGGGACCCTGTCCCTGCTGCGCCGTGTCCCCGCTCCGCTGTTTGCCCGCCGCGCTCATCCGGCCAGTTGCACACCCGGGGCCACCCGGTCGATCCACGAAGCCGGAGCCAGGATCTCAGCGCGCGACGGCAGGTTCGCTGGAGTCTCGAAAGCGCGGTTCAGCAGTTGCGGACCGCCGACGTTCTCGACCGCCTCGATGAACTGCTCACCCTGTTCGTACTGGTTGAGCTTCGCTTCGAGGCCGATCAGGCGCGTGAGGAGCCGCTGGGCGAGACCCATCTCCTTTCGACGGGCGCGCAGCACCCGCGCGAAACGGTCGGCCTGGGGTACCCGCGACAGCGCCGCGCGGTCCATCGTGACGTCGCCGTGGCCCTCGAGCAGACTCATGAGGCCCGCGAGGTCCTCCATCACCTCACGTTGGCCCGGCGATGCGAACAGCGCCGAGATCCCGCCGTCGTCGAGTGGGTTGGTGCGGGTGCGTATCCCCTCTGCGACGCGTCCCAGCGCCGTGAACAGTTTCGAAGGATCGATGTCCGCGTCGCCAAGCAACCCCGAGACCAGGCCGAGGAAGTGCTCACGCATCCACGGCACCCCGGTGAACTGGGTGCGGTGCGTGACCTCGTGCAGCGCCACCCACAACCGGAACTGCTCGGGCGGGAACGAGTGGCGCTTCTCCAGCGCCAGGATGTTGGTACCCACGTAGTACACGACGTCCTGATCGTGGGGATCCTCGTCCTCGAGTACCAGCAGGTCGTACTGGCCGAGCACACGTCCCGACATCCACCCCAGCAGGGCACCGAGCTCGGCTCCTGCGACCTTGCCCGAGACCATCGCGAGCGGACCGGTCATCCGCTCCTCCATCTGGTCGAGCACCGGCCTGAGGAGCCGTCGGTACGACGCGAGGTTGGCTCGGACCCAGTCCGTGCGGTCCACAACCCGCGCCCGAGCGGGGCCGGCCAACGATGAGAACCCGACCTCGGCCTCCACATACCCCTGGGCCTCGGTGGTGAGACGCTCGAAGTCCGCGGCCATCCCAGCCGCGTGGTACGACTCGGCAAAGTCGTCGGTGCCCGCGAAGCGCGCGGCCACCTGCTCCGCGAGTGCCCAGTCGACCGAGTCAGCCACGGGGGTACCCGTCGGTGGGCAGGCTCAGCCCTGCTCCTTGGGATAGCGGGTGCGGGTCACCTTGAAGAAGTACAGACCGATGATCGCCACCACTGCGAGGATCGCACCAGCGGCCAGGGGCACAGCCAGCCAGAAGTGCCATACGGTGTCTTGAGCCAGAAACATGGCCACAGTGTAGGACCGGGCGCACCTGGCGGCCACAGTGCACCGACGCCCCGGCGGTGGAGCAGGCGACCTGTCTCAGCACCACTGCGATTCGGACTGCTGCAACGTGGACTGCTGGCGCTCGGCTACCGCTGCGATCGCACTACTGCGATTCAGCCGCACCCCGTTCGAGCATCCCGACCAAGCGACTCTTCAGGTCGGCGGGCATCGACTCGGAGCACTTGACCGCCACCACGCGCCTCAGCGCCATGTGGAAGTCGGTGACGTCCAGGCAGGGCCCACAGCGGTGTATGTGAGCCTCGAGCGCAACCAACCTCTCGTGGTCGAGCTCGCCGTCGAGGTACTCGTAGAGCTGCTCGGCCAACTCTGCGCAGTTGGACCCGACCGGGTCGGTCGGGTCCGAGCAGTTGTCGCTGCTCATCGGTTCGCTCCCGATTCGCTCATCTGCGCTTCTCCGGTGTCTCTCACTGCTTCGCCGCCACGTCTGCGGGTTCGGGTAGCTCGGCGAGGCCACGAGCCTGTGCGAAGGTGTGCAACGACTTCTCCAGGGCTTTTCTTCCCCGGTGAAGCCTGCTCATCACCGTACCGATCGGCGTGTCCATCATCTCGGCGATCTCCTTGTAGGAGAAACCCTCCACATCGGCGAGCAGAACCGGCACCCGGAAGTTGTCGGGAAGCGCCTCGATCGCCTCTTTGACCTCGGCATCGGTGAACATGTCCATCAACTCGTCTTCGGCGCTGCGGCCCAGCGATGCCGCCTCCAGGCCGCCTAGTCGCCGGTAGAGGAACATGTCCTCCACCTCGTCGAGTTCGGTCTGTTCCGGACGTCGTTGCTTGGCTCGATAGGTGTTGATGTAGGTGTTCGTGAGTATCCGGTATAGCCAGGCCCGCAGGTTCGTGCCCTCGGAGAAGTTCGGAAAACCCCGGTATGCGCGTAGGAAGGTCTCCTGGAGCAGGTCCTCTGCGTCCGCAGGGTTGCGGGTCATGCGCATGGCGGCTGCATAAAGGGCGTCCATGAACGGCTCAACCTGCTCGGTGAATGTCGACTGGTCGGCCACGCACCCACGCTAGGACACGACGGCCCCTCCGCATTAGCCCGAATTCTCGATGGGTGGCCGGAGGACCTCCACATCGACCCCGGTGGAGCACTTACAGTGGAAACTGTCGGCAATGAGGAGAAGGACCGGCCCGGATGACCACCCACCCCGCGAACCCTCCGACCGAACCGAGGCTTGGATCCTCCACCGACCGACGGGCGATCGAGACCCGCAGGCGTTTCATCGATGCCGGGTGGGAAATGCTCGACGAGCTCCAGCTCGCCGAGATCCTGCGGAACATCTCCGTGGAGCGACTCGCGGAGCGAGCCGGTCGATCCGAACGCAGCTTCTGGAACCACTTCGGTGACCTCGAGTCGTTCGTGCGTGCCCTGCTCGCAGAGGTGCCCCGCGTCAGTCCTACCCGCGAGGACCCCTGGTTGCCCCTCGCCGCCCTGGAGCAGGACCTCGCCGGGGTTTCGAGGCGTGACATCCCCGACGCCCTACGCCTCGCCTCTCTGAACAACTGGTCACACCTACACGACCCGGTCGAGGTCACCACCTTCCTGCGCCAACTGCTGCTCGTGTCGAGGGTGCCGAGCGAACCCTCCATCGCACCCGCGCTGCGCGAGCGCTACTGGGGTACCTACATCCCCGAACTCGAGGCGCTGTACCAGTCGGTCGGCGCGAGCATCGGCGTGCGGCCCGTCAGCCCGCTGTCGTGGGACGACCTGACGATCACCATCAACGCGCTGGTCGAGGGGCTCCAATTGCATCGGATCACCGCCCCCGACCGATTCAACGACGAACAGGTGGGCGAGATCATCGCGCTCGCCGGGCTGGGCTTGATCACCACCGAGGACGGACCGCAACGCCTCGAGGATCGTGCGGCAGTGATCGCAGGGCCCCAGGTACCGCTCTGGCGCGCCGAGCACGGGGTCGGTCCCGCAACCGTCCAGCTCGTGCACCGCTGGCTCACCGAGAGCTCCGCTCCACGCAGCGAACCGGATTGGCACGGCCTGGTAGAGCTCCTCGACCGGCCCCGCTACGACATAACGGAGCACCTCGGGC
The DNA here is from genome assembly GCA_047972145.1 of Microthrixaceae bacterium. Lineage (GTDB taxonomy): Bacteria > Actinomycetota > Acidimicrobiia > Acidimicrobiales > Microtrichaceae > JAMLGJ01. The sequence continues at coordinate 5,400 of JBKEAI010000095.1, read as the reverse complement.
GCACCGAAATCCTCGGTGCGTTGGCGATGGGTGAGCTGATCACCCGGGCAGCCCCGACTCCCCCACCGGATTGTCCCGAATCGGCGCTCACCGCTTGGCTGTGCGAGCTGGTCGAGCAGTTCCGAAGCGAGCCGTGGTGCGCGAGCTGTCTGCTGTCGGAGCGCCTCCGGGCCGACACGGACCTCGACATCGCCACCGTAGTGCCACTCGGCCCGGATTTGGCCAGAGCTCTCGACGACAAGCCGGGTGCCGTCCACGACACCATCTGCAACGTGCTGCTCACGTGTTCACTGAGCGGCGACGCCAGCCCGCCGGACGAGGTCGCGTCGGTCGCGTTGGCGTTGCACCGCCGCGACGACCACGACCCCAACCGCTGACGCACGGCCGGCACGCAGACCCCTGTAGCGGCCGGACTTCGTCGACGAGGCGGCCGCTGCCATGAGCGGCCTCTGGAACCAACCAGGCTCCCTGTCCGCAGCTCCTCAGGAGGCGATCGCTTCTGCCCCTGCGCCCGGTAGCACGATCACAGCTTCGCCGGTGGAGGGCGGCAGCGTTGCGTCGATCTCGATCACGTCGTCGACAGGCGTGACGAGGAGCGCCTCCGCGTCCTCGAGAGCGACGCGCACGGCGGTGAGTCGGGGTCCGCAGAACGAATCGCGCTCCGAGCCGATCCATGGCAGGCTCGGAATCGTGGTGCTGTAGCGGTCCTTGACCGAAGCCACGAGCAGCCGGAGCCTCGAGTTGTCGTGCTCGTACGCGTGCGCGCCCTGGGTTGCCCCCGGTGGTGAGCCGATAGAGACGAGCTCGGGGTAGTGCTCCTGGCCCGCAGTGCTGAAGCGGGCATCGGTCACCATCGGGGCAATCGTCGCTTCGAGACCGTCTGCGCACGCATCCATCTCTGCGATCGCACGCGACACCGAATCGAGTGCGCCCCGCAGCCGTACGTCGCCGTTGTCCCGCTCGGACGCGAGACCGTCGAGCACGAGCTGGCCATCGGTCGGTCCGGTCGCTTCGGAGGTTCCGGTCCTTCGAGGCGCACCGCCTTCGTCGAGTTGGCGCTCGATCTCACGGGTGACCGTCGATAGGCGCTTGGAGCACGACTCGACCGAGGCCAGCCCCCGCAGCAGCGCAGCGGGATCGGATTTCCTACAGAACAGCCTTGACTTCACCACTCCCCCAGAGGGTCTCGCTCCGCGCCCGACCACATAGTGAGGCATCGGCGACCGCTTGACAAGCTAGGAAATGTACCGAGGCCCCCGGCACCGAGGGGCTCAGAGGCAGATCCCGAAGAGGGTCTCCTCTGGAAAATCGACTGTCCACACCCAATCGCCCTCCTGTCCAACCGGCTCGGACGGGCCGACCACGGAACTGCCCGTGGCCACACCGTGAGTCGTCGGGCCGCACATCGTCTCGAACCTGGCTGAGTCGATCAAAAGACGCAAGCTGATTCCATCGATCTCCAAGGGGAAGTCGAACGTCCCAGTAGAAGTCGAACCGTCGTCCCATGCGATGGAGAACGTGCCGGAGACAGGGCCTTCACCAAAGTACAGGTTGCCCAGCTCGTACGGTCCGTTGTCGGAGGTGCCACTGAGAACTCCCGAGGTGACCATGGAATTGTGGCTATTCACCACTTCGAGATCCAGGTCAAGGACGAACATTTCATAGGTGTCTGTCCCCTCGTCGTACGGCGTCAACCTGAATGTCCCGCTCGCCGTTGTCCAGATCCACTCGTCGCCCGTGCCCCCGTCTCCACCATCTCCACCGTCTCCACCGTCTCCACCGTCTCCACCACCGACCGACTGGGCCGCCGCGACCGACGGCAACGCCACCGACGCGATCATCGGGGCCGCCATAACACCCGCGATACCCGCCGCACGCACCACCGAACGACGATCCCAACGCGCAGGTGGTGCGGTGGTCAACCCAGCTTTGGACAACTCCACCAGCGTCGCCGCCACCAGATTCTCATCCGCCACGACACCACCACGACGAACCTCATCGACGATCCCCGGAACATCGCGATGCCCATCCACCGCAGCGAACACCGCCGCGGCGGTTCCGCTCAACGCATGGGTACGCGCACTGGCCGGTGAGAACACCACCAATTCCTCGCCCACATCACGAGAAACGAACTCATCGGTGCGACACGGCACCCAAACAGACCCAGCCATACCAAACCCTCTCCATCGGCTCGGCACAACCAGAGAATCTGGGCCGAGCTCATCAGCACCTTCCGTGTGCAACCATACCGAAATCGGATGAAATAGGCCAGAAGATCTCATGAGCATCTTCCCCAGCACCCTGGGACGATCGACCCATGCGAAGCTCCAAGACACCAGATGTCGGGGAGGCCAGATTCTCGTCACTTCGGCGAGTTCCTCTCGTCAGGACTACCGAACCTTGTGTCAGGACCGGACCCTGTGTCAGGACCAATGAATCAAGAGACCCCGTCTGAATCGGGCGTAGTTCGATCGGCCAGGAGTTCGAGCCGCTCCAGCACACCCTCGGCAGCTGCATGCGCCTCCCCGCGCTCACCCGAAAGCACGACCGCCCCCTTGCGGGCAACCACCGTTGTCACGTCCAGCACCCGCATCGGTTCCAACTGTGCCACCACGGCGTTGTCGATAAGAGGAAGCACCACCCGGGCACCTGCGATCGCCTCCGGACTCCACACCGATCCGGATACGAACGTGGTGTCGAGCACCACGGCAAGTGGGACACGACCCGTCTCCACCGCACCCACGGTCTGCGGGTCGACCCGTTGGGTTCCACCGGGCCCGCGAACTGACAGCAGCTTGGGATACGGATGCACGAAGCCCTCGGTGTCCACCACCGCGTACTCGTCGGACATGTAGCTTGCACCCGCGCGCACCAACTCGGTCACGAGCGTGGTCTTGCCGGTCATGGAGCGACCCGGAATCGCGATCCCTGCACCGCGCCACGAGACGACACCTGCATGTATGAACACCGCGTCGGTCGCGTGGACCGCCACGGCCAGGTGCACCTCCGAGAGCGCCCGCCGCACGAGCTCGGTGCGATCCGCCTCCTCGGCGACCAACTCCCCGTCACGGTGCACCGTTCCCGCGCTGTCCCCGCTCGGATCACTCACGGCGACGGATGCGGCCGGCGCTCCGGCGGCATCCCGGGTGACCGCCAGGAACGACCCGAGACACGCGACAATCTCATCGACAGCACCGCTGTCACCGGTCAGATCTACGCGCGCACCGAACGCCTCCAACCTCACTGCCAACCGTGACTCCAATCGACACGGAGGTCCTCAAAGGGACCCGCGAAGACCCACCCGCGCTTGCCGCACGGGACCGGCGCGCGAACCCGATGTCCGCGGTATCGATGTCCGGCCATCTGGCGATTCGCGCTCACGGGTCTCCATGTCGCTCGGCCCGGAGACTCCCCAGGCCTGCGATCCCGTTGCGCCAGTTGGACAACCGCGCGATGTATCCACCGACGAGTGCACCCAGCGTGTCTCCCACATGTTGAGCGGAGCGTAGGTAGGACGGGGGTGGCACCAACCGCTCGACCAACAACAGCAACCCGTCGGGCCACGGCTTCTCAGCGATCTCCGCTGCGAAACGCGCCGCGTCGCTGCGAGCGTTGAACTCCCATCGCAGCCAGCGAGGCCACACCCTCGGTAGGTGAACCCGATCGGCCACCCGATCCCCGCCGGCGACCATTCGAAGGAGTGGCCCCATGCGGGAGTCCACGCCGAGCCTCCGAGCGAGTTCGGCCGCCCCCTGCCAAGAATCGACCGGTACGGCAGCAACAGCGGCCTCCACATCGGACCAGGCACGGCTGCCGGGGTGGTCCTTCGGACGCAGATGCAGCACCAAGTGCATCAACCGGAACACCTCGCCCGGTGCGTCGAGTGTTCGCTCCAGGACATCCACCGAAGCTATGTCGGTTGTCGCCGCCTGCCACACCAGACCGGGCGACACCCGTTCGGTGCCGTGGATGCACCGGTGCAGATCGATCGCTGAACGGTCACCGGTCCGGTACCAGCACTCCGCATGGCGGGGACGGCTGTGGGGAAGCCGTTGGTCGAAGGGCTCGACACACTCGTAGCCGAGTTCGGTCAGCACCACCGCTGCCCGTGCGAGATCCGACGGCGCGACGAGCAGATCGGCATCGCTGTAGGCGCGGCGAGTCGTGTCCTCCGCATAGAGCCACTGCGCGATCGCCGGGCCCTTCAACAGCAGCGGACGCACCCCCGCTTCACGCAATGCCTCGACTGCTTCAACCGTGAAGTGGTCAACCCGCACGCAGTTCGCTATCGCCTCATCCACGGCCATCCCTCAGGCTACGACACCGGAGAACCTCGACAACACCCCGCAGCTCGTCACCGCTGGGCGCAGTCCAGGTAGGAGCCCTCTCGATCACATGACGCAGGAGCCACGTGCCACCCGATCGGCGGTGTCCGAGCGCGCCTCGAGCTCGTCGAGTGCCACGGTGCCAGATCCTCGGCGTCCTGGAGCCCGAGAGGAGAATCGAACTCCTGACCTGCTCATTACGAGTGAGCTGCTCTGCCGTCTGAGCTACCCGGGCGGGTGTCGCGGAGTGGTCAGCCTATCGCCCACGCCGTCGAGCTCCGCGAGTCGGTTCGGGCCCTCTCCCGATGCCGGTCCGGTCCACCACCGTTCTGTGGTGCGAGACGAGCCTTACGAGCGCGTCTCGCACCACAGAACGGATAGCGGGGGTCAGGTTGGGAGGCGCAGGAGCAGGGCGCGCAGGGCGAGGGGTTCGTTGGGGTTGAAGGTCATGGCTTCGGTGAGGTCCTGGACCTCTCCTGCCGCCATCACGAAGCGCTCTACGGCGTCGGGTCCGCCCGAACCAGCCGCATCACGGTAGGCGCCGACCACCGCGGCGAAACCAGCGGACAACTCCGCCGTACGGATCCGCTTGAGCTCGCGCTTGTGCCGGTCCTCCATCGCGGTGCGCTGCCCCTTCAGCGGAGACCCGGTGCGTTCGACCTCGACGTCGAACGCCTCGATCTCCGCGCTGTGCGCCTGAGCGACCGGTCCGAGGACCGTCTCGATCGACTCGAGGAGTTCGTCGGCCACGACACACAGGGTCGAACCACTGCCATCCAGACGCTCCGGGGCAGTGCGCCAGAGCTCGCGACGGGCGACCAGTTCCCGATCGGTTGCGAGCAACCTCGCCCGGCGCATGCTGCCGCCGCTCGCCACCGCTGCCTGGGTTGCAACCTCAGCCTCGACGCCGTCACCGAGCAGTGCTGCTTCGATATCGGCGACGGGTACCGGTGTGAGGTCGAAGCGCACACAGCGCGAGGCGATGGTGACGAGTGGGTCGGTGACCTCCTCTGCCAACACGACGAACACGGTCGCTGGTTCGGGTTCCTCGATCGCCTTCAGCAGGATCGGTGCC
>JBKEAI010000038.1:0-5248 GCA_047972145.1 Microthrixaceae bacterium | reverse complement strand
TGGTGGCGGGGGCAGGATTTGAACCTGCGACCTTCGGGTTATGAGCCCGACGAGCTACCAGACTGCTCCACCCCGCGGCGTGTCGATCACAATAGTCGCCATGGCCGCGACCGGTCCAAGCGGTGATGCGAACGGAATCCGTGTTCTTCGAATCCACCCGGCGTTGGATCAACGAGGCCACCTGGTGGCTAGGCAATTGATGGCTACACAGGAGAGCAGGGGCCCCACCACCAGACGGGCGACGCCATGTCGCCTCAGGAAGTCGCGCTGGATGCCGACCGGTTCATCATGGGATTCACGCGTGCACATCGGTTGTTGGTGCTTTGCACACTCACTGCGGTTGCGGCCACGACCGCTTGCAGCAGGAGTACAGAGTTGGGCGACCCGGTTGCGTCGAGCACCACACCTGCCGCGCAGCACGTTTCGCCTCCCGACACCGCCGACAGCTTGTTGTTCGTGGTTCGCGCAGCCTCGGGGAGCATCACCCCTGTTCCGAAGGACTCCGGTGCACCGACGACAAGTTCGACGGCAGCGTCATCCAGTGCCGAGGAGCCGGCGGATGCACCGCCGGCATCTGCGTCGGGCGGTGGGACCAGCGCTCCGATCGTGGAGCTTCGGCTGAACGACTTCGAGGCTGTCACCTGGTTCTCAGACCGCCCGGAACGAGACGCCGGGATCACCGAGATTCGCGAAGCACTCAAGAGCTTTGAGTGGCGCGACAACGGCGATGCGATCAGCACCGACCCACCGAACGCGACGCTCACTGCCGCAGGCCTCAACTCGACCGTCGTGCTCGAGCTGCTGTCGGCAACCGTCCACGATGCGGGGTCCAAGGCACCGTCGTTCAGCCTTGAGGCGAGAGTCGTCGGCGGAGACACCACTGCGAACGGAGACTTCGGTGCAGCCGAGTTGTTCATCGACTCGACCGTTCCACAGGCCGGCTCCTACCCAGGTTCCACCACGAGCCCAGTCGAATCGATGACGCCCATCTCCGAACGGGTCAGCGTGCTCACCATCGTGTCCGGATTGCCCGACTCCCAGGAGGCGAAGGTGACCCTCCAGATCGACGGCAGAGATGTTGCCGGCTACACGTTGAACTCGGCCAGTGCGGAGACGACAGGGAACGCAAGCCTCGATGGCGTCGACGTGAGGATCGACAACCTGCGGTTCGTGCCCGCCACGGCCAACACCGCTGGAATGGTCACGATGTCGGCGTTGGTGGACGATGGTGGCAACCCGACGCCGGTCACGGGCCTCGCCATCGCGTCGTGGAGTCTGACGGGCTGACTCTTCGGCCCACGCTCGGCTCAGCACGCGTCTTGTCGCCGCCGACGCTCCACTGTCGTGGGTCCCCGATCGAACCACCACCTTGTTTACGTGTCGGGTACTGCCTCCTTCCACCCCTCAGGCCGGCGAGACCAGCGAGTCCACCAGCACGAGAGCACGGGCAGCGTCGCTGGGTTCCAGACCGAACAGGACTGCGTTGTTGAGCGCCAGGTAGCGGAGTGCCCGCAGGTGCAGCGCCACCGTATCGACCGGGTTCGGAGCGATCATCGAAGAGCCCGGTACCGCGCCGCACAGGAGAACCACGACGGTATGCAACGAGTCGCGCCGGGCCTCGCTCCAGTTTCCCTGGACCTGGAGGTCACCCAGTTGATCCAACACGTCGGCCACGGTGAGCGCCGCAGACACTCCGGTGGATTCGGGGCGTGGCCGTAGCAGGGCATCGGTGGGGACTGTCGTTGAGCCGACCCAGCCCGCAGGAAGCTCGGTGTTCCGCGCAACGGGATAACCGGTGTGAGGGAATCGGGTCGGTGGTTCATCAAGGGTGTTCATGGGTTCATGGTCGGCCAATCCATCATTTAGCACCAGCGATGATTTCTGAACATTTGATGTAGGGTTGCTACATGATTTCGGATGTACGACGGATCCAGGCACTGCACCAACTTGCCGAGCGGGGCACGGTCACAGCCGCAGCTGAGGCACTGGGCTACACGCCGAGTGCAGTGTCCCAGCAGCTTTCAGCGCTCGAAGCCGAACTCGGTGTGCCGGTGATCGAACGGCGTGGCCGCAACGTGGTACTCACCGACGCGGGCAGGGTGCTGCTGCAACACGGCCGGGCCGCCCTCGAAGCCCTGGAGCTCGCCGAGTCATCTGTGGCGGAACTCCACGGTGAACCGACAGGTCCGGTGCGAGTTGGCGCGCTGTCGAGTGCCGCTGCGTCGATCGTCAGCGACGCCCTCAAGGTCGTCATGGAACGCTTCCCGACGATCGAGCCCGAGGTGTTCGTCCATCCGCTCGACCGCAACGTGGAGGAACTGCGCCTCGGCACCCTCGACATCGCGGTCGACCAGAGCTACGCCCTCGCGCCGCACACCCTGTTCGACGGCCTCGAGGTGACCGAACTCCTCACCGAACCACTCGTGTTGTTGTCGCCGGAGAGCCACCCGATAGACACCGTAGAAGACGCCGACGAGTTCGACTGGGTGACCGCGCCACCCGACACTGCGTGTGGCCGCTCGATGGCGAGCATCGCAGCACGTCACGGAATCACCCCCCGATACCGCTATGAGACCGACGACCACTTTGCGACGGTACGCCTCGTCAGCGCCGGCCTCGCCGTGGCCGTGCTCCCCTCCCTCGCCCTGTTGCACGCACCCGACGGCGTGCACACCGCTGTGGTTCCCGAGGCCACCCGAACGATCTCGGCCGCCACACGACCCACCGCCCGAACCCGTCCGGCCGTCGCCGCCTTGGTCGACCAACTCGTCGACTCGGCCCACTCGTTCCAGCTCGATGCGTTGATGTCTGTCGCCGCCTGAACACCTAGCTTTCCCGACCTCCGCTGAACCGCAACCCACTGAACCGCAACCTGCGGACATGGGACCCGCACGGTCTGCGAGCCAGCACCACTGGAGGTCCCCCATCACCCTGACAGACAGGGGTCGACCCGCCACCGCCAGCCGAGGGCCCCACATCAACCAATTGACTCATGTTGGAGATCAAAGTCGGAGCGTGTCGTATTGATGCTGAGCGACTAACTCGAACAACTTGAGTCACGCGGAGGACGCGGGGTCGGGTGGAAGATACGGCTCATGTGGACAACGTGAGTCACGCGGAGGACGCGGGGTAGGTAGGTGACGGTCAGTCAGTGAGGCAACGCGGAACCCGTCCCCGACAGAGCCTCGCATTCGCGCACCAAGATCGCGGCGGCTGCCGCCCGTGCACCATGGTCGAGCACTCGATCGCTGTCGAGGCCATCCCACGCTTCCACCGCACCGGGTCCGAGTTGGTCCGCGGCCGCAACGTCGCCGAGGCGGACCTCGACACAGCTCACACCGAGCAGGCGATCCCCGCCGATGTGAGCCTCGAGGTGCGACGCACATGCGGAGTCGGAACTGACCTCCGCTAATGCCTGCGCAACGAGGTCAGGTTCGAGGAGACTGGCCATCCGCTTCACCGGTGACGGTCCGCCTCGATCCTCGAAGATCCCCGGTCCGGCCGGCTCCAGGGTCCCCCCGACCGACATGGCGCTGATCCGCCGCGCCAGATCGAACCCGTCGTGACGTAGGGCTCCACCCACCATCTGGCGAAGTTGACAGGGAGAGAGGTCCGCGGCTTGGTGGGTCCCCGCCACGATCACTGGTCCGCTCGTGCATTCGAGGTGCAACGTTGCGCCTGGTGTGCTGTGAACCAGCGCGGTGAGCGTGCGGAGGCGGTCGAGGCGGTTCATCTCGAGTCGGTGGCTTCCTACGGAGCGGCGATCCATCCCGATAGTCAAGCACATTATGTTAGGAACACCTAACACACTCCCTAAGGAAGTGTGAGGGCCGATTCCGACCTGACTGACAGGGGTGGGAGCCCCGGGATTCCCCGTAGCGCGAGCGACTCAAGTTCGACAACGAAGTCAGTGGCGCGCAATACGACACCCACCGACTCACACCAGCAACTTGAGTCACAGACGCGGCGTGGTCAGCCGAAGGCCGTGGGCCCAGACCGGGCGGCCGTACCAGTGGTCGGTGATCCCGGGACTCCCGCAGCGCGAGCGACTCAAGTTCGACAACGAAGTCAGTGCGCGTCGTATTGATGCCAGGCGACTCACACCACCAACTTGAGTCACCGGTGCGGCGGGGGCAGCGGTGATCTCAGCCCTGTCGGTCAGGGTGGGGTGAGATCTGCCTGGTTGTCAGGTGGGCTCGTCGGCGACCTGGGACTCGCAGTAGGTCGGCCCGGCCAGCGACTCGAGTCTCGCGAGCCGTGAACTCCAGAGCTCTTTGGTCGCATCACGACCGTCCGCCTCGAGCCCTCGAACCACGAGCTCGACGCTGGTTGCACCGCTGCGTGGAGCGGCCGCAAAGGTCACCATGACCTCGCTCACCTCACCACCACCGGGAGCACCATCCCCAACGACACCATCGCCACCAGCACCATCCCCGACGCCACCATCGCCTTGGCTGAAGCGGATCAGCTTCTGTGGCACCAGTTCGAGGAACTCACCGGCAATCACGTCACCATCGGTGCCGGTCCACCCGAGCGCGCCTCCGGGGTGTGCATCACAGTGGAGTCCCGACACTCCCAACCACCGCCCCAGGTACTCGGCCCCGGTGAACCACCGCCACATCTCCTCGGGCGGTACCTCGAAGTCCGTTCGGAGCACCACCTCTCGCTGCATCGATTCAGCCGGGCTCAGGGGTACCGGCACGGGGTACCGACCCGGGAGTCATGGACACCGGCTCAAGGACACAGACCCAGGGATCTCGGACACAGACCCGGGGCTCTCGCACACAGACCCGGGACTCACGCACACAGGCCCCGTGCTCAGAGACACACACTCGGGAGCGTCGGGTCACGGGCGTCGGCCGACCAGGTCGAGCAGGCGGGTCTGAAGCGGGGCGTCGTCTGGAACCTCGCCGCTCGGGCCCTCACCGAAGAGGCCCAACATCGCTATGTTGTCGCGCAGGGGTTCCATCTCTGCCCACACGGCCGCCACCAACGGCTGGGGCAACTCCTCGTCGCCACCGATCGCCCTGGCCAGATCCCAGGTGTGCAGGGTCAGGTCCCCGATCCGGAACTGGATCACCTTGGAGCCAGGTAGGTCACCCATCGGGTGCTCCACGATCCGCTCCATCGCGCCGGGTCCGGAGAACGCAGCGATCTGTTCGTCCGCGTTGGCCCGGAACGTTGCCAGTGGGTCGTCGCCCAGGGGCAGGCCCGACAGGTAGCCGAGGGCCTCGGACCGGTGGGCCCC
>JBKEAI010000318.1:0-6818 GCA_047972145.1 Microthrixaceae bacterium | reverse complement strand
GTCATCCACGAGTACTGGAACGTCGCGTTCGTGCCGCTCGTCGCTGTTGGCGCGGCGCTGGTGGGAGCGCGACTCGGTGAGCGCTCGCGGCCAGGGGTGCTCGTGGCCGCCGGCGTGCTGGCCGCATTCGTCGTGGCATCAGCCATGGTGGCCGCGGGCTACTCCACCGACGACGGTGCGGGGTGGGCGGCGCGGAACGCGGCGCAGCACGGCACCGACACCCTGTACTCCACCCAGCGCACCTCGGACTGGATCACCTACGAGTCGGGACGACCTTCGGGCCACGTGCCGAGCTGTGACGAACTCGAAGAGACCGCAGCTGTGGACCCTGACGCCGATGTGCTGACCTCGCGCTCGTGGACCGAGAGCGTCGGCGGTAACTGGGAGTCCGTTAGCTCGGGTGCGCCGCTGGTCACCGATGATGGGTACGCGGTCGTGACCGCCCGGACCCTCGCCGGGGTTTGCTGAGGCGCCGAACCAGCCACGAGCGTCCCCGGTCTGTGTCGAGCGAGGCCACCGACCCGAGCGTCCGACCTGCGCTTCCGAGCTGCACTTGCGGCCGGTCCCACCAGCCGACCCCTCCGCACTGCACCAGAGGTGGCCGACCCAAGTGATAGTTCAGGTTGCGGTGAATTCAGTGATGACTGTATGGTCACAGGATGTCCGTAGCATCCGAGATCGACCTGTCGGCACTGGCCAGGGTGGGAACGGCCCTGTCGGACGAGACACGCCGGCTCCTGCTCGTCGAGCTGTTGGCCGGGCCAGGCTATCCCGCCGAGATGGCCGACAGCCTCGGGCTGACTAGGTCGAACGTGTCCAACCATCTCGGTTGCCTGAAGGGTTGCGGGCTCGTGACCGCCGTCCCCGAGGGTCGCCGCACACGCTACGAACTGGCCGATCCGAGACTCGTGCACGCACTGGAGGATCTCTGCTCGCTCACGCTCGGCCCGCAGGTCGACTGCGACGTGGAGGCAGCCTCGTGAGCGGCCACGACCACAGCGGACCGAGCACCCGGTTCGCGCTGGTCGTCTCGATCGGTGCCAACAGTGTGCTGTTGGCGGTGCAGGTGGTCGTCGGGCTGGTCATCGGCTCGCTGGCGCTGCTCGCCGACTCCCTGCACAACGCGTCGGATGTCGTCGCGCTGATAGTGGCACTTGTCGGCCAGGTGCTCGTCACCCGTCCGCCCACCCGCAAGCGCACCTACGGGTACGCGCGCGCGGAGGTGCTGGCGGCACTGCTCAACGGTGCGGTGCTCCTCGCGATCACGGCCTGGGTGGTCGTGGAGGCGATCGGGCGCTTCAACGATCCACCCGAGATCCAGGCGACCCCGCTGTTCGTGATCGGTGTGGTCGGAATCGCGGTGAACGGAGCGAGCGCGTGGTTGTTGTCGCGCAGCGGCAACTCGCTCAACATCCGAGCAGCGTTCTGGCACCTCGCCGGCGACGCACTCGGGTCGCTCGGTGTGGTGATCGCGGCGATCGGAGTAGGGGTCTTCGGAGCCGAGTGGGCCGATCCGGTCGCGTCGATCCTGATCTCTCTGCTGGTGATCTTCGCAGTGCTTCGGGTGTTGCGCGACTCGGTGGGCGTGCTGCTCGAAGCCGCTCCGCGTGGGGTCGACAGCGACACGGTGACCGAGGCCCTCGAGGAGATCCCGACGGTCACCGGTGTGCACCATGTGCACATATGGTCGCTCGACTCGGACACCCCGGCCCTCACGGCTCACCTCGAGTTCCAACACGGCACGACGCTCCACGCGGCCCAGGAGACCGCCGAGGACGCGGCGACGATGCTGGAGGACCGCTTCGGCATCGGCCACACGACGCTTCAGACCGAGTGCGAGGACTGTGACGACGTCACCGATGCCGTCGGTGTGGGCCACAGCCACGCCGGCCACGACCACTGACCAGGGACCTCCACGTTTGTTCAAGTTCCCCCTCGGCCACCACAGAACCCCCTGCTCAGCGGGGGGTTCTGTGCTTCCCTGGCGGGCCACATCTACCGGATCTCTACCGTTGATGGTGCCTCTACTTCGGTGACTCGGCCGTCGCTCGCCGCGAAACTGCGGTGGCCAGGACCGGCTCGATGGGCGACGATGGCGGACGATGGCCCGCTTCTTCACCGCTGACCTCCACCTCGGGCATCGCAACATCGCCCGATACGAGCCCGAGCGCGCCCGAGCGGCCGGAGTCGATCCGCTGTGCGGACCTGCCGATGACCGGACCCAGGCACGCCTCGACACCTTCCTCATCGATCACTGGAACGAGGTCGTCGGCCCTGACGACGAGGTCTGGTTGCTCGGCGACGCCGTCATGGGGAGGCTCGACCAAACGATCGCCCACCTGGGTCGGCTACTCGGACGAGTCGTGCTCGTCCCCGGTAACCACGACCGGGTCTGGGCCGGCGATCGCCGACGCGACGAGTGGTGGGACCGGTACCTGGCCGCGGGCATCGAGGAGATCGTCGACGGCACGGCCGTCCTCGAGCTGGCGGACGGCGCTGTCGTCGATGTGGACCACTTCCCCTTCCGCGGCGACTCCGGCCCGACGGACCGTTACCTCGACTGGCGTCCTGAGGACCAGGGCCGCGTCCTGCTCCATGGCCACGTCCACTCCACTTGGCGCACCAACGGGCGGATGATCAACGTCGGTGTCGATGTGTGGGACTACTACCCCGTAGCCGAGCAGCAGGTGATCGACCTGGCCAGAGCGGTCGCAGCCCACGATGGCTAGACATCGAGGTACCCTTGGTCCGAGTTAGGCTCTAAATCGGACTAGACAAGAGGAGTGGTCTGAGATGCCGGGTCGGTACATCAGCCAGACGTGGGCGCACGACCCGTCGCTCTACGCTCCCCCGAAGTACCGCAAGGCATGTAGGTACGAGGCCTTCATCCCGGACGTGGTCAACGACTTCAACCCGACCATCCCGGCGTACCTCGCCGGCATCGTCTCCGACGCCGAAGCAGCGACTCGCTCCCTAAACGACCGCGCCCGCCCTGCCCTACGTCCTCTGGCACGGCTGCTGCTGCGAACCGAGTCGATCGCCTCGTCGAAGGTCGAGGGTCTACAAGTGGACGCCCGCAGCATCGCACGTGCCGAGGCGAAGGCTGCCGTCGGAAAGAAGGTTGGTCCAGACGTGGCTGAGGTCCTTGCCAACATCGAAGCCATGGAACTGGCGGTCGACGAGACTGCTGCACGGGCGGCGATCACGGTTGACGGACTCGTCGACATCCATGGGGCTCTCATGAGGCGCGGACTGAACTCCTCGATCGCAGGACGAATCCGCGACGTCCAGAACTGGATCGGCGGCAATGATTACAACCCGTGTGGTGCCGACTTCGTTCCGCCTCCACCTGACCACGTGGTGAGCCTCCTCGCCGACCTCTGCGAGTTCTGCAACAGCGACCACCTACCGCCACTGATTCAGGCCGCCGTCGCCCATGCCCAGTTCGAGACCATTCATCCGTTTGAGGACGGCAACGGCCGAACCGGCCGGGCGCTCATCCACGTCCTGCTCCGACGAAGAGGACTCGCTCCGAGCTACGTCCCACCCATCAGCGTCGTGCTCGCCGCCAACAAGGGCCGCTACATCGACGGACTCACGCAGTACCGAGACAACGAGGTCGGCGAGTGGATCGAACGCTTCGCGGTCGCCGCCGCACGGGCGGCCACCTTGGCCGAGCGCTACCTCGGCCGAGTCCACGACATTCAGGAAGGTTGGCGGGCTCAACTCCGCCGGTGCGCCGACCTCCGAGCTGACGCCGCCGCCTGGGCCGTGATCGACGAGCTCCCCGGCCACCCGGTCATCACAGTTCCCGTGGCCACCGCGGTGACCGGCCGCAGCAAGTCATCCACGGCAGTTGCCGTCGACCAACTCGTCGATGCCGGCATCCTCCTCCCGCTCTCGGAATCCAAGCGCAACCGGGCGTGGGAGGCGAGTGGCCTTCTCGACCTCCTTGCCGACCTGGAGGCTGCGAGATGACGACGTGTGAGCTGGTGACCCGGGCAGTCCCGTGAATCGCCGGCTACGGCTCCGCGGTAGGTGCACAGGCGTCCTCGGGCCAGCGTCGGGCTGGGCCTTGGGCCAGGCGCGGCAGGATTGCGGCAACTGGGGAATAGCCCAGCCACCCATCGCGTTGGTACCCCCGCGCATGCAAGCTGGCTCGGGGCCCGACCGGGCGCAGAGCCGTGGTCCCGGGAGGTTCCGTGTTCATCGCAGCAGTCATAGTCAGCGTCCTTCTGGCTTTCATCGCGGCATCGTCGGCGGCGATGAAGCTCCAACGGCATCCCCAGGTGGTTGCCGCGATCAATGGCACCGTCGGGGTGCCGATGGAACGCCTCCCGGTGCTCGCCATGCTCGAACTTGCCGGTGCACTTGGGTTGATCATCGGGCTCTGGGTGACCCCGATCGGTGTCGCGGCAGCGACAGGGCTGTTCCTCTACTTCCTGGGCGCGGTGATCGCACACGTTCGTGTCGGTGACACCAAGGGCGTCCGCCAACCCGTGCTCCCGTTGGTGCTGTCGGTCGCGGCGATCATCCTGCTGGTGGTCAGCGGCTGAAGTAACTGGCCAGCTCCCAACCCGCTCCTGACCCCGCGGTCCACCGCTCGACAGGGCCTGGCTGGCTCGGGCATTGCCGACCTTTGGCACGAACCGGGGATGTGGGCCGCCGGTGTACTCCTTAGGGTTCAGACCCACATCGTTGGGGTTCCACCGAACCGGTTGCCTCACTGAGCCAGGGAATTGGAGCAATCCGTGAACGAGCCAGCGGTCTTCTCAGCGAGATTTCGTGTACCCCTGCCGGCCGGGTGGTTCGCGAAGGAGAGCGTCACCATCCTCGCACCCGATGGTCAGGCCAACGTGATCGTGTCGAGCGAACCGTTGGATCCCATCGTCGACACTGAGGAATACGTCTCGACCCAGGGTGAGCTGCTGTCGCGCGAGTTCAGCGGATTCACGCAGTACTACCTGGAGCCACGCACGGTGTTCGGCCTACCGGGATACCTGCGCGGGTTCGCCTGGACCCCGCCTGACGGCGTGGAGATATACCAGGTGCAGGCATATGCGTCGGTGTCGGGGCGTGGGTTCACCGCAACCGCGACCACCCCGGCGAACAACGCGCAGCGCTTCCAGGACGATTTCCTGGCCGTGTTGGACCACATCGAGCTCGCCGGCTGAGCAGCGACGACCCCGGGTTGAACCCGGTGCTTCCAGCGGATCGTGGACGTGGACGCGGAGGGCCCTGTGGTCGTGGAGGCGGACGACGAACGGATCCGACAGGTCGTCGCCAACCTGGTCGGCAACGCACTCGTGCGCACACCGCAGGGCGCCGGTGTGACGATCCGGGTCGGTTCAGAGGGTGTAATCGGTTGGATCGAGGTGTCCGACGACGGCCCGGGCATGCCCGCCGAGGTCGCGGAGCGGTGCCCGGTCCTCATTGACCGGGCACCGTCGCGTTTAGATGGGTGCCACCCAGGGCACGCACACGGGTCGGTTCGAGACCTGTCCGGCGAGCGCCCAGAGGATCAGTGCGGTCACGTTCGGGTCGGTCGCCAGTGCGAGGTGTCCGCTCAGGTCGAACGGGCAGTGGTCCTGGAGGGTGATGTTGGTGACCCCCGGTTCGGCGATGATGCCACTGGTGTACGGGATCACCACCTCGTCGATGCGGGTGACGATGTTGGTGTAGCGCGGTCCGGGCACGCTCACCCCACCGGCATTGAGGTCATCGATGAACTGCGACGGGTACAGGAACTCCGAACACGACATGCACACCGACTCCAAGAACGGGTCGATCAGCGGTGCCACGGCGTTGGCCAGGTAGCTCAATCCGTAGGAGGTGGTGCCCCGGTAGACAGAACCGAACCCGACGAAGTTGCGCACCTTGGTGTCGCCGCCGAGGAACTTCATATAGTACGCCGAGACCGTCGATCCCTCGGAGTGGCCGACCAGGTCCACCTTCGACGCTCCCGTGGCGGCGAGGACACCGTTCACGTAGCTGGAGATCTCAGCAGCGCTGTCACGCATCGACTTGAGGCCCCCGATGCCGAACGCGCCGACGCCATAGGTGGGGATGAACACGCAATAGCCGGCCGCCTTGATCAACGGTGCCTTGGTGAACCAGTTGGTCCCGGCGTTGGCGCCGAGTCCGTGGAGCATCACCACCGGCGCCTTGCCGGCAGCAGGCTTGCAGCCGAAGTTGTTGATACCGCTGCGCGGGGGACCCGACGGCTGCGGAATGCACGCCGCCAAGAAGACCACGGTGAGCATCACAGCCAACACCCGCAACACCCGAATGCTGCGAACCCGTCCGCCATGAACCTGCGCACCACGAGCCTGCTCCGTACGAACCTGCGCACTGCGAACCCGCCGACCAGCCATTGTTTCCCCCTAACGTCAACAGTCACCTACTGCTGAACGTCGATAAGGTACACGATCTCGCTGGGTCAGGAAGGAACCTGATTCCGACGGAGTGAACGCGGGCGTCGTGCCACGCGCTGAATCGTCCACGATCGGGTTGCCAACTGCTGAGGAGGTGGTATCGGCCGGGTGGCCCCGCGCGGAGAGAGGCGTTGACGAGGACGTGTGAAGCACGTCCGGTTCCCCAGCTGCGATGGCGGCGACGATTTCCGGGCGCGATCACAGCTATCAGCCAGGCCATGCCCGGGGTAGGTTCGCGCCATGGCTACCCTCACGAGTACCGATTCCAGCGACGGCGTGACCACGATCGTGATGGACGACGGCAAGGCCAACGCGCTGTCGTTCGACATGTTCGACGGGCTCAACACCGGACTCGATACGGCAGAGGCCAACGGCGACGTGGTG
>JBKEAI010000274.1:0-2272 GCA_047972145.1 Microthrixaceae bacterium | reverse complement strand
GGTCGCTCGGGGGCGCCTGGTTGACCGCCACCCAGCCGGGGTCGTTCGTCGCGTGGAGCTCACAGCTGCCGCCAGCGGACTTGCGACCCTGGCTCGCCAGGCCCTGGAACCCGGCCCGGTTGGTGAGCAACTCGGTCAGGTCGTTGTCGATCGGCAGGCCCCGCGCGAGGTGTTCGACAAGTGCGATCGACTCTGGGTGGGGCAGGGTCAGATCGGGCACGCGCTGAGAGTACCCATCGGAGCAAGCGTGCAGCCGGTGCAAGTCTTGGCAGGGACCTACGATCGCACCGTGACCGACTGGAATGCCCTCACCGCCCGGGCCGGTCGCTCGGGACACGACCTCGTCGGCTGGATCATGTGGGATCCCGCAGGGATCGCACGCTACGAGGCGCTGGGTGTGCCCAACGGTGCGGGGTGGCTGGTCGCATGGCGGCTGGCACCGCTGGGAGGGATCGCACCTGCGGCCGCGGCAGCGGCGACGTATTCGATCACCCCCGATGTGGTGGCGATGATCATGGGACTCGCTGCAGATGCCGCAGGCTCC
Organism: Microthrixaceae bacterium; assembly: GCA_047972145.1. GTDB lineage: Bacteria > Actinomycetota > Acidimicrobiia > Acidimicrobiales > Microtrichaceae > JAMLGJ01. The sequence continues at coordinate 1,728 of JBKEAI010000274.1, read as the reverse complement.
GCAGATGCCGCAGGCGCTGAGGCCGCCGGGCCCGAGGCGATCTGTGCGGTGCGTGACGAGTCGGTGATCGCGGGCCTCGATGACGTCGCGCCGGGCCTGGCCGACCGGCTGGCCCCGCTTGCCGAGGACCTCTGGCGCGGTGCCGATTCGGTACACCTCGGTGCCCGGCCGATGTTTGCGGCCCACCGAGCGGAGCCCCGCCCTGAGTCACGGCCGGCTGCGTTGTCCGCATGGCTGGGGGCGAACTGCCTGCGCGAGCTTCGCGGTGACAACCACTGGGCGCTGTGCGCAGCGGCGGACCTCGACGACGTGGAGGTGGGGCTCCTGCACTCGGTGATGGTCGACCACGACTACTACGGCGGTGAGGAGTGGATCGCACGCAGCAGGGGCAACGACGACGCGGCGATAGCTCGGGGGTGGGCGCGCCTGGAATCCAAGGGTCTCGCGACCGACCACGCGATCAACGACGCGGGGCGTGATTTTCGCCTCGATCTAGAGGAGCGCACCGACGAGTTGACCGCTCCCGCATGGCAGGCGGTGGGGGAGGAGGCGACCGTCGCGTTCTGCGAGGCGATCGAACCCCACCACGACGCGTTCGTCGCTCGCATCGACGCCACCGCAGGGCAGCGTTGGATGCCTGCGGTACGCCAACAGCGGCCATAATCGGTGACAGTTTCGACATCGACGTCAAGATCAAATATCGGCTAGGTTCTGTTCGACGAGTTCGATCAGGAACAGGGCCGATCAAGGGGGACCGCATTGGCTGAGGCGACGACCCAGGTGGCATTCGCGCCCGACGTGTTCACCTGGCCCGACGACGATCCTGCCCTCATAGGCGGAAGGTGTGGGGAGTGCGGATCGGTCACCTTCCCCAGGCCCGACTCGTGTGCACGGTGCGGAAGCCTGAGCGTCGAGCGGCACCTGTTGCCCACCAGCGGGACACTGTGGACCTTCACCACACAGGAGTTCCTGCCCAAGGAGCCCTATGCGGGAGGTGAGACCGTCGAGACGTTCGAGCCGTTCGGTGTGGGGATCGTGCAACTCGGCGACGAGGTGCGCGTCGAGTCGCGGCTCACCGAGGCCGACCCCGAGCGGCTCCACATAGGTATGGACATGGAGCTCGCCGTGGTGCCGTTTCGCACCGACGACGACGGCACCCAGGTGATGACCTTCGCGTTCGCACCGGTCGGGGAGGGCTGAGATGGAGGACGTCTCGATCATCGGTGTGGGTCTTCACCCCTTCGGCCGCTTCGGGGACAAGTCGGCGATCGACATGGGTGCCGACGCGATCCGCGCCGCGCTCACCGATGCGAACCTCTCCTGGCCAGAGGTGCAGGTCGCCTTCGGTGGCAGCTTCGAGGTGGACAACCCCGACGCGGTCACCAGCCGTGTGGGCCTGACGGGCATCCCGTTCATGGACGTGTACAACGGATGTGCCACCGCAGCGACTGCGTTGCAGCTCGCGGCGGACTCGATCCGCTCGGGTCAGTACGACGTTGCGGTGGCGGTGGGCATGGACAAGCACGGCCACGGGGCGTTCACCTCGGATCCCGTCGACTACGCGGCGCCCGCCTGGTACGGCGAGGTGGGCCACTTCCTGACCACGAAGTTCTTCGCGATGAAGATCAACCGCTACATGTACGACCACGGCATCTCACATCGCACCCTCGCGAAGGTGGCGGCGAAGAACTTCCGCAACGGTGCGCTCAACCCCAACGCGTTCAGGCG
>JBKEAI010000238.1:0-15479 GCA_047972145.1 Microthrixaceae bacterium | reverse complement strand
GCGACCTCCAGGTAGATCTCGTCCGCGCCCGAGCCTCGCTGGATAGTGAGGTCGAAGGGCATCTTCATGCCGGGCATGCCGGCGTCGCCGAAGAACAGCGCGTACAGCGACCACCCGAACGCGGCGAGCGTGCCGATCGAGATGAGGGTGTCCATCGTGACCGTGCCGTGGCGGGCGTTGTTCCACGCGGCGCGGTGGAAGGGCCAGGCGCCCCACACCACAACCGGTGCGGCGAGGGTCAGCGACAGCCACTGCCAGTTGTCGAACTGGAGCGCCGGGATCATCGCCATCGCGACCACGGGGATCGTGAGCACCGCTGAGATCGTGAGGCGGTTGCGCAGGGCCTCGGTCTCGTCGGGCACGCCGGTCGCGCCTTCGGAGTCGGATCCGGTGGCGGCACTGCGCTGCGGTGGCAGCGTCGCCCCGTACCCTGCGGCCTCGACCTCGGCCACGAGCACCTCGGGGTCGATGTCGTCCGCGAAGCTCACCGCCGCCTTCTCGGTGGCGTAGTTGACCGTGGCCGACACCCCGTCGAGTTTGTTGAGCCGCTTCTCGACCCGGTTGGCGCACGACGAGCAGGTCATGCCCTGCACCGAGAGCTCCAGGAACCGGCCCTCCGAACGCGGGGGGTGCACGTCGGTCATCACGCGACCTCGTAGCCGGCCTCTTGCACCGCCGCGCTGACGAGTTGAGGGTCGATGGGAGCCTCGCTGAGGATGCGAACGGCGCCGGTTTCGAGGTTCACCTCGACGTCGCTCACGCCCTCGACGGTCGCCACCTCTGCCTTCACGGCGGCCTCGCAGTGCCCGCATGTCATCCCGAGTACTTCGACGGTCATTTCGCTTGGCATGATGTTCTCCGTTCGTCGCTGGTCGCATCCCGTCGGCGTTCATACCTCAGGGGGGTATTGAGACCATACCCCCCGAGGGTATACTTGGCAACACCTGTCCAGGGATTTTCCGCCAGAAGTCAACCCTTCAAGGAACCGAGGCCGACATGACCGAACGTGGATACAGCGCAACCAAGGACCAGCTTCTGGCGAGGTTGTCCCGCATCGAGGGTCAGGTGCGGGGGGTGTCGAACATGGTCTCCGAGGACCGCTACTGCATCGACGTGCTCACCCAGATCAGTGCCATCGGGGCCGCGCTCGACAAGGTCGCACTCGGACTTCTCGACGGCCACACGCGCCACTGCCTCGCGGGCGGCCACGGTGGCCCCGAGAGCCCAGACGACCAGGCCGACGAACTGATGCAGGCGATCGGGCGGATGCTCTGATGATCACCGGACCCGCATACGAGGGGTTCGGAGGAAAGGTCGGCCGGGTCTTCGCGACTTCGGAGTCCTGGTGGCCCGAGCGTCCGGTCGCACCCGAGAGTGCTCCCAACATCGTCGTGGTGCTGGTCGACGACCTCGGCTACGCGGACCTCGGCTGCTACGGCAGCGAGATCCCCACACCGCGCATCGACGAGCTCGCCGGGCGCGGGTTGCAGTACACGAACTTCCACTCCACTCCGATGTGCTCACCGACCCGCGCGTCCCTGCTCACCGGCATGGAACCCCACGCGGCCGGAGTGGGCACCGTCGCCCACTCCGATCCCGGGTTCCCCGGATACGCGATGGAGATCGCCGGGGACGTGGCGACCCTTCCCGAAACCCTGCGGGCCAACGGCTGGGCCACCTACATGGTCGGCAAGTGGCACCTGTCCAAGGACTCCGACCAGTCCGATGCGGGCCCCAGGCACTCCTGGCCGTGCCAGCGTGGCTTCGACCGCTACTACGGGTTCCTCGACGGTTTCACCAACCTTCACCAACCACACCGCCTCATCCGCGACAACTCACCGGTGGAGACCGAGGAGTACCCGCCCGGGTACTACCTGACCGACGACCTCACCGACGAGGCGATCGGAATGATCCGCTCCGGCAAGGCATCGGATCCGACCAAGCCGTTCATGTTGTACTTCGCGCACGGCGCGGTACACGCCCCGTTGCAGGCACCCGCCACCGACATCGCGGCACAGCGCGGCAACTACGACGCCGGCTGGGACGAGATCCGCGACCGCCGCTTCGCGCGCCAGCACGACCTCGGTGTGGTCGACCCCGACACCGAGTTGGCCCCCCGGAACTCCGAGGAGAACAACGACGTCGCACCATGGACCGACCTCGATGACCGACAGCGCGAGCTGTATGCCCGCTACATGGAGGTGTTCGCGGCGATGCTCGGAGCGGTCGACCGCTCGACCGGGCGCATCCTCGACGCCCTCGGCGAGATGGGAGAGCTCGACAACACCATCTTCGTGTTCACCTCCGACAACGGGGCGTCGCGCGAAGGCGAGGCGGTGGGTACCACCGGCTACATGGTGCACCTCATGGCCGGCGAGGACATCGACGTGGATCACGAGCGCCTCGAGTTGATCGGCGGACCCCGCACGATGCCGCACTACCCACGCGGTTGGGCGATGGCGGGCAACACACCGTTCCGTCTCTACAAGATCAACACCCACGCCGGTGGTCACACGGTGCCGTTCCTGTTGTCGTGGCCCGACGGCGACGTGGAGACCGGCACCATGCGCCGCCAGTACGCCCACATATCGGATCTGGCACCGACCCTCTTGGAGCTCGTGGGCATCGAGCCGATCACCAAACGCGACGGCACGACTGTGCGACCCATGACAGGTCACTCGTTCGTGCCCACGATCGGCTCGGCCGCGGCACCGGACCAGCGCGACGAGGCGGTCTACGAGATGATCGGGCACCGCGGCTTCTACCGCAACGGCTGGGAGGTGGTCACCCTGCACCAACCGATGACCGCGTTCGAGGACTCCGAATGGGAGCTCTACAACCTCACCGAGGATCCCACCGAGTTGAAGGACCTCGCCGAGGTCGAGCCCGAGCGCCTCGCGGAGCTCACCGCCGCCTGGGAGCAGGGCGCCTGGGACACCCAGATCTTCCCTCTGGATGAGGGCACCGGGCTCAAGTACCTGATCCGCCCACCGCGCACCGATCGGCTCTCCGAGCCGCTCACGATCTGGCCGGGTACCCCCACGCTCGACCGGTGGCGCTCGGTGCAGCTGATCTGGCTCCGCTCGTTCGAGTTGATGGCGACCTTCTCGGTGGAACCCGGAGACGTCGGCACACTGGTATCCCACGGCGACCAGAGCGGCGGCTACGCGCTCTACGTCCTCGAGGACCTCGTGCCCACCCTCGCCATGAACGACGGGCGTGGTCAGATGACCTTCGTGCACGGACCTGCGCTCTCCCCCGGTGAGCACACTGTCGGGGCCCGCTTCGAGGCACTCGAGGGGAACCGTTGGAGGCTGCACCTCGACGTCGACGGTGAACCGGGCCCCGACTCCCCCGAGGTGCCGATGATCTTCGCCATGTCGCCCTTCGAGGGCATCACCGTGGGCCGCGATCCGCGCTCGCCGGTGTGGTGGGAACGCCACGAATCCCATGGCAAGTTCCCCTTCACAGGCAGCCTGGGCAAGGTCACCTACACCCCGGGAGCGGGCGCACCCGGCATGCCCGATGACGTCACCGACATGCTGCGCGAGATGGGTGCCCGCTTCGAATAGCCGGTTCGCACAATCCGCTGCCGATCCGGCACCGGGGTGTGTGAAGCTACGAAAGGACAGCAGCGACAGGAGCACAGAAGGGCGGCACACCGATGGCCGAACAGCACTGGATGGTCGATGAGCTGAGCCTCGACATCGTCGTCAAGATGGTCGACATGGCCCGTGACCGCATGGACGAGGGCGTCCTCACCCCCGTTGAAGCGGTCGAGCAGATCAACTCCAGGCTGGGGCTCTTCATTCGTTTCGGCGCGGTGGATGGAACAGACCTCGAACTCGTGATCGAGTACGCACGGGTCTGCGTGACCGAGATCGCGAACCACCCCGATGTGATGGATCCGGTGCTCGTGGAGCACTTCGAGCAGTGGGTGACCGAAGCACCCCTGGCGCGGGAGCTCGAGATCAAGCTGGACGCTCTGTTGGAACGGGTTGAAGTCGCGGCCGCTGCGGGCGACGAGGACACGCTGCACGAGCTCGCCGAGCTGTGCCGCCATGGTCGTCGGGACCAGCAGATCCTGCTGCGCCTGGCGGGAACCGCCGAGCGGATCCTGCGCGAGGCGCACCGGCTCGGGGTTGCCGAAGCCCTGGTAGGCGCTGTGTCACCGCGTTTCGGCTACGACGGACAGATTGCGTGCATCTACGACACCGAACGCTCCCAACTGGCGCTCAACCTGCTGGCCCACCTGGCCGCAGACCCATGGAGGGGTGCCGCTGCCCGTGCGGGTCTGCTCGAACTCACCGGGTATGTCGAGACCGCGGGCGAAGCCGCGATCCGGCTACCGATGCACCTCCTCGACGATGCGGACCGGGCGAGGCTTGTCGAGCTGTACGAACAGCGGGTCGAGGTGTTCAACTCCGACGAGCTCGCCATACCCCACGGGTTGGCGACGCTGCGCGACAGCCGGGTGATCCGCACGGCACTGTGGCAGGCCCACGACGCCCGTCACATGCTCTAGCAGCCCGCCCGGCTGTCTCTAGCAGCCCACCCGGCTGTCTCTCGCGGGAGGCTCCCATCAGTCCAGGGCGAGCTCGATCACCTCGTCGATCGTCTCCACCAGGTGGATGTCCAGCTCGTCGCGCACGTCCCCGGGCACGTCGTCGAGGTCGACGCCGTTGCGGGCGGGCAGGATCACCCTCTCGAGCCCGGCACGGTGTGCCGCTAGCAGCTTCTGCTTGACCCCACCGATCGGAAGCACGCGGCCCTGGAGTGACACCTCACCGGTCATCGCCACGTCGTCGCGCACCGTGCGACCGCTCAGCAACGACACCAGTGCGGTGGTCATCGTGACGCCCGCGGAGGGACCGTCCTTGGGGACGGCGCCTGCCGGGAAGTGGATGTGGAAGCGCCGATCGAGGTCCACCTCGGGGTCGATACCCAGGGCATCGGCGTGCGAGCGCAGGTAGCTGCGGGCGATCTCGCCCGACTCCTTCATCACGTCACCGAGCTGGCCCGTGAGGGTGAGGCCGGGCTCACCCTCCATGGCGACCGCTTCGACGAACAGCACGTCGCCACCGGCACCGGTGACCGCCAGCCCGGTTGCGACACCGGGCACCGAGGTACGACCGGCGAGGTCCTCGCGCGGGATCGGCTGGCCCAGCAACTCGGTGAGGTCGTCGTCGGTGATCGTGATCGGCGCCTCGTCGGGGTCGGTCGCGATCTTCGTCGCCGCCTTGCGCAGCAGCTTGTCGAGCTGACGCTCCAAGCTGCGGACCCCCGCCTCGCGGGTCCAGTCCGCGGCCACACGGTCGACAACCTCACCGTCGAGCACGACCTCCGAATCGGACAGCCCGATGCGCGAGCGCAACCTCGGCAGGATGTGGTCGCGTGCGATGACGGCCTTCTCCACGTCGGTGTAGCCGTCGATCGAGATCACCTCCACCCGGTCGAGCAACGGGCCCGGGATCGTGTCGAGCCTGTTGGCGGTTGCGATGAAGATCACGTCGCTCAGGTCGAGCTCGAACTCGAGGTAGTGGTCGCGGAAGCTGTGGTTCTGAGCGGGGTCGAGCACCTCCAACAGCGCGGCGGAAGGGTCACCGCGCCAGTCCGCGCCGACCTTGTCGATCTCGTCGAGCAGGATCACCGGGTTCATCGTCCCCGCCTCCGCGAGGGCGCGCACGATGCGGCCCGGCCTCGCACCCACGTAGGTGCGACGGTGACCGCGGATCTCCGCTTCGTCTCGGATGCCGCCCAATGCAAGGCGAACGAACCTGCGCCCGAGCGCCGACGCGATCGACTCGCCGAGCGAGGTCTTGCCCACACCCGGAGGACCAACCAGGGTGAGGATGGCCGAGCCACGCCCTCCTGTCTCGGGATCGACATCGCGTTCGGCGCGCAGCTTGCGCACCGCCAGGTGCTCCACGATGCGCTCCTTGACGTCTTCGAGGCCGGTGTGGTCGGCGTCGAGGGTCGCGGCGGCCGCGGTGAGGTCGAGGTTGTCCTCGGTGCGTTCGTTCCACGGCAGGGTGAACACCTCGTCGAGCCAGGTGCGTATCCAGCTCGACTCCTGGGAGTTCTCTCCGAGACGTTCGAAGCGGTCGATCTCCTTTGCGATCGCCTTGTGGACCTTCTCGTCGACATCCAGCGCATCGAGTTGCCGGCGGTACTCGCCGATCACATCGGCGTCGTCACCACCCAGCTCCTTTTGGATGGAGGCGAGCTGGCGTCGCAGGATCGCCTCACGCTGGTCTTTCTCGAAGCCCTCGTTGACCTCGGAGCGGACCTCCTTGGTGACCTTGATCTCCTGTAGTGCCGCCTTGGCGAGGTCGTACGCGAGTCGGAGGCGGTCATCGAGGTCGGCGGTGGCCAGCAGTTCGAGACGTTGCTCCGCGCTGAGCTCGGGCCAGTACGCGATCGTGTCCGCGAGTGCCCCGGGCGCGGAGTCATCGGGTAGGTCGATCCCCACCCGGCCCGCACCGACCTCGTCGAGCAGCGCGGTCGCGGCCGCCCGGTAGCGCTGCGCGAGTGCGACGGTCTCGTCGGTGGTGGTCGACTCGTCCATGGGAGTCGCTTCGATCCACAGGGCCGAGTCGGTGCCCATCACGCCGGATCCGAGCCCGGCGCGGCCGACCGCACGGATGGTGAGCGCCTTGGTCCCGTTGGGGAGTTGCCCCCTGTTCTCTATGCGGGCGAGCGTTCCCACCGAGGCGTAGCGGCCGTCGATGCGCGGCACCAGAACGATCTGGTCGTCGACAGCGGCCTCTGCGGCGGCGCTCGCGTCGGGTGATTCCAGGGCGATGGTCACGACCATCTCGGGGAACACGACCCCTTCGTTGGTCGCGATGAACGGAAGCGTGAGGGTCTCTGAGGGGTTGAACGTCGGTGTCGTGGACATGGTTCTCCAGAAGTCCCGTGGCGTCTTGCAAGAGCCACATGAAAGTGTGCGTCGGGTGAAACGACTCTTAGGCGACACCTATTCCCAGTGCTGCGATCGATCTGGTGTGACTATTGCCATCCTCGGCCTGACCCAATGCGATCGCGGCCATGCCTGCTCGTGATCGGTGCAATGATGGGTGGCTGATGGATGTACGACACGAACCAGACAACGACAGCTACGTCGCTGAGATCGATGGTGATCAGGCCGGGGTGATCGAGTACCTGGTGCGAGGCGACGACGCAGACAGGTACGTGCTCGCACACACCGTGGTCGGCGACGACTTCGGCGGCAAGGGCGTCGGCTCGGCTCTGGCGAGCTTCGCGCTCGATGACGCCCGGACACGGGGCCTCAAGGTGGTCCCTCTGTGCCCTTTCGTGGAGGGCTACATCGAAAGGCACCCTGAGTACGCGGACCTGGTCGACACCGAACTGTTCGACGCGATGCGCAAGTGAACGACCGATCCGAGGGGCCCAAGCTGCTCTCCGGGGGCAACCCACAGATACCCAAGGGTGACGGAGACGCGCCGGTGCAGGCCTACATCGATGCGATGCCCGGCTGGAAGCACGACGTGGGCCGTGGCCTCGACGACCTCATAGAGGAGGTGGTTCCGGGGGTCGCCAAGGCGATGCGATGGAACTCCCCCTTCTACGGTGTGCAGGGCCAGGGTTGGTTCGCCAGCTACCACTGCATGACCCACTACGTGAAGCTCACGTTCTTCAACGGGGCATCTCTGCACCCCGAGCCTCCCGAGTCCGGCAAGGATCCCGACGCGCGGTTCGTACACATCCGCGACGGTGACGACATCGACACCGACGAGATGCGCGAGTGGATCCGCGGGTCCGCAGCGTTGCCCGGCTGGGACGGCTTCTGAGCTGGGGCGGCTTCTGAGCTGGCTCGGCCCAGCGTGGTAATGGCCGACCCGCAGCCCCTCAGTCGCCCGAGGGCAGCACGTCGTGGTCGACGTGTCGCTCCCCGCGCACCTCGCTGATCAGGTTGATCGCAACCCTTGCGCCGTCTCCGGCGGTGACGATCGTGTGCACGCTCACGCCTCCGGCGGTACCGGCCGCCCACAGACCCGGCACCGAGGTGCGCCCCTCGGGGTCGACCTCGACCACGTGTGCAACGCGCGGTTCGGTTCCCGCAGTGGTCGTCGCTCCGGCCGCCTCGGCCGCTGCGACGCTCATGCCGGTGGCGAGCACCACGTTCGCGGCTTCGAACGACTGACCATCGGCTGTGCCCACGGTGAGCCCGCCCTCGGATGCCTCGATCGACCCAGCGGACGATTCCACCCACACCGCACCTGAGCGCTCGGCTTGGGCACGGCCGCGCTCGACCAGTTCGGGACCGGTGATCCCATCTGGGAAGCCGAGGTGGTTGTTCAACATCGCCCGGCGGGTGATCCCCTTGTCCGCGTCGATCACCACGGTGCGCAGGCCGGCGCGGGCCAGGAACACCGCTGCACTCGCTCCAGCGGGTCCACCACCGATCACCACCACGTCAACTGCATCAGCCAAGGCTGTGCTCCTTCTCTCTGGACCCGCAAGCGGATCGTCACCGGAGGACGACGGTAACCGAATCCGAGCGGTTGGCCTGACGCGGGTCCGCTCAAGCGACGGTGAGGACCACATAGTGTGGGCCGATGGACGAGGCGACCAAGGGCGTGGCGCTGTCGCCGCGCAAGAGGCCGTCCACGGCGCGGGGCCAGGCGCGCTTCGACCTGATCCTGTCCACCAGCCGCAAACTGCTGCTCGACACGGGGGTAGATGCCCTCAACTCCGAGGACATCGCCGCGAACGCCGGGATCCCCGTGGGGTCGGTGTACCAGTACTTCCCCAACAAGTTCGCGATCGTGGCCGAGCTCGCCGAACAGGACACCGCCGCGCTCGAGGGAGCACTCGAGACCTACGGTTCGATGTTCCCCGCGGTGGACTGGCAACAGCAGACCGACTCGCTCATCGACCACCTGGCCGAACAATGGCGCCACGACCCGTCGCGACGCTCGGTGTGGTTGGCGATGCAGTCGATCGAACCGACCCGCGCCCTGGCCGCGCAACATTCACGACGCCTCACCAGGGCCGTGCTCGTGCTGATCATGCCGCTCACCCCCGACCTGCACTCACGGAGACGGCTCACCGTGGCCGAGGTGGTGGTGGAGATGTGCAACTCGCTGTTGCACTTCTCGGTCCACGACGGCCACCCGCACCCCGCGACCGTGCGCGAGCTGAAGCGCGCGCTGAGGTCCTACCTGCGGGCGGTGGCGATCGGTGCCTGAGCAGACGCACCAGCGGATCGCCTGATCGCACCGATCACCGCCGGGCGTAATTCGGAGGCAGTGATCACCCCGTCGACCGAGCCCATCCGATGTGCCCGCTCCACGTCGTGGATCGAGTCGAACTCGTTCGCCACGATCGTGCGCGCCTCGCGGACTGCGGCGTCTGGGTCGCCCTGGGTCTGGCTCTCCGAGGCGATCCGCTCCACCTCACGCCTCAGCACCACGTCGGCCGCCGCAGACCCCCCGATGACCGACACCCTGGTGCCCTCGAGTGCGAGCATCGTGAGGTTGGGGTTGAGCCGCCGGTTGAACACCACGTAGGCACCGCCGTGGAACCGTCCGATCACCACCACCACGATCGGCCCACGGAAGTTCACCACCGCGCGGGCGATCTCCGCTCCCCATTCGAGCTGGTTGCGTTGGAGGGACCAGCGGCTCCCGTCGAACCCCGCGAGGTTGGCGAGCACCACCACTGCGCGGCGACCCGACGCCGAGTTGATCGCCCTGGAGATCTTCTTGGAGGAACCCGGGTACAGGGTCGCGCCCGACCACCCACCGCGGGGAACCTCGGGGCCGAGCTCGTCACGATGGTGGGATTCGATGCCCACGAGGGTCACCGGCTCGCCGCCGACACGGCTGTCCCATACCACCGCCCCCTCGGCACCCGTGTGGTCCTTCCAACGCTCGAGACGTTCGGAGTCCCGGTCCACCAGTGCCGACATCACAGGTCTGATCGAAAAGGCGACCTTCCGGGTGGGGTTCGACGCAACCTCCAGGACCTCCCCGACGGTCGTGGCCGGGCCGACCCCCCGGTAGGGCTCCTCGCAGACCGACCGTTCGACGTCGTCGAGCGACAAGGCCGCCCTCGTCACGCGGTGGTGCGTCAGCACGAGGTCGAACGCATCGTCGAGGCTGCCGACCCGGTGATGTGCCTCGCCGTTGGGCCCCATCACCTCGTCGTAGCCACCGAGCATCTCGTCGGTCGCCTCGGTGGCACCACCGGCGAGGCCGAGCGCCCGCCGCCCGGTGAGCACCATCGAGGACCCCTCGACCATCACCAGCATGCCGGCGCAGTGCCCCAGCATGGTCGCCTCGGCGTTCCAGTACGACTGGGCACCCACGTTGGGGCCCGCGGTCACCACGATCACCTCGCCGCCGGCCTGGGTGAACCGAACGAGCCGGGCGACGACCGCTGCGCACCAGTCCATATTCTCGGTGCCCGAGTGCAGCGAGATCACTGCACCGGCGCTCACCGCCACCCACTCCAGTGGCACGCCCTCGGCCTCGGCGAGGTCGATCGCCGCGAGCACCACCCGGCACTCTGGTTCGGACACCGCTCCCATCGAGCGCGACGGATCACCGACCAGGAGCACCCTGCGCAGGTCGGAGCCATCGGGCGAGCTCCCGCGGTGGCGGATCACACCCGCGAGCACTCCGCAGCCCACGGTGTTCCCGCCCGGGGCAACGGGAGCCAACCGCTCACCATCGGGACCGTCCTGCGGATCATCGCCGAGGAGCCCGAGCTCGACGAAGGTACCCCCGTGCCTCGTGGCTGCGGCCAGCACATCGCCGATCGACACCGGTGCCCGTCGCGGCGGGTCCTGGCGAGCCGACTCGGGCTCGATCAACACGAGCAGGTCCGCGATGTCGACCATCTGGCCCTCCTCGATGAGGGAGGCGACGACCCCGTCACCCGGGGCGTTCACGACCTCCTCGAGCTTCATGGTCTCGGTGACCACGAGCGCCTGACCCCGACGCACGACCTCGCCTTCGGACACCAGGTGGCGCACGACCAGTGCAGGTCGGGAGGCGGTGACGTGGAAGCTCACGGCGCCTGGATCAGCACAACCGCAGCCGCGGTGCCGTGTTCATGGGTGAGGCTGGTCATCATGGCGACCTCGCCGAGGGTGCAGCGCACCGCGTCGGCGACCTCGCCGCGCACCTCGAGGATCGGACGGCCGGCCACGTCGAGCACCACCTCGATCTCGGCCAGGTTCACCTCGCTGAGAGCCGGGGCACGGTGGGGACGTGCGACCGACCATGCCTTTATGAAGGCCTCCTTCACCGCGAAGCGGGCCGCGAGGCGCCTGGCACGTCGTTCGGGTGGCTCCCCGGAGGTGTCCGCCAGCTCGCGAGCCGAGAAGGACTCCTCGAAGGTGGTACCCGGTGCGTCCAGTTGCTCCGCGAAGGCATCCACCTCGACCAGGTCGAGGCCCACGCCCAGAACGGTCACCGTCGCGCCCCGGCATGGGCGGCGGGATCCTGGGCTGCGGGATCCTGGGCAGCGGGGGCATGGGCAGCGGGGGCATGGGCCAGGAGCATCTCGATCTCCTCGCTGCGCTCCGGACGTTCGGTTCGGCGTGCGAACACAGGTGTTCGGCCGTAGCGCTGGCCCTGACGCCGCCGGGCGCCCTCGATCCGGCGGCGGTGTGCGCGCTCCAGGTAGCCGTCGCGCTCGGCGGGGGGAACCGCCCCCAGGAAGTAGGCGGGGTGTGCGAGCAGCACGACAGCGGACACGTGGCCGAATCCGAGGCTGCTCAGCAGGCCGGCGCGCAACGGCTCACCGAGGTGCAGCGTCCGGTCGTCGACCACCAGGGAGTCCCCGGCCACCACCTCGGGGTCCACGGTCACCAGGTTGGGATTGCCCGGAACCGCGGCGGTGTCGAACATGTCGCACAGCCCTGCGATCTGCCACGCCGCGGCACCCCCCTTGGCGTGACCGGTGAGCGCCTTCTGGGACACCACCCGCAGGGGTGCACCGTCGCTGCGGCCGATCGAACGCTGGATCAACTCGTGGAGCTGCGCCTCGTTCGGGTCGTTGGCGAGGGTCGAGGTGTCGTGCTTGGACACCACCCCGACGTCGTCGGGCTCCAAGCCGAGGTCGGCCAGCGCGGTGGCGAGGGGTGAATCCACACCGCCGCGCGCACAGCCGAGCGCTCCCAGGCCGGGGGCGGGAATCGAGGTGTGGATGCCGTCCCCGAAGCTCGACGCGTAGCCGACCACAGCACGCACCGGAAGACCCATCTCGAGTGCGACGTCGCCGGTGGTGACCAGGAACGTGCCGCCACCCTGGCTCTCGACGAACCCACCGCGCCGGCGGTCGCCGGGGCGCGAGTGCTCCCGCGGCTCGAGCCCGCGCGCCTCCATCTCCGCGCTCGCAGCGGTGGCCGACATGTCGCCGAATCCGAGCACACCCTCCAGGCCCAGGTCGTCCCAGCCTCCGGCGACCACGAAGCGGGCCTTGCCGAGGCGGATCTTGTCGACCGCCTCCTCGAGGGAGACCGCCGCGGTGGCGCACGCCGCGACCGGATTGACCATCGGCCCGTAGCCGCCGACCAGCGACTGGTTCACGTGGGCGGACACCACGTTCGCCAGCGCCTCCTGGAGGATGTCGTTCGAGCGCGACGTGCCCTTCGTGGCCCGGGAGAACACCTCCTCGAGGCTGGTCATCCCACCCATGCCGGTGCCCTGGGTGTTGGCGACCGCGCTGGGGTGCACCGCGTCGAGCACCTCGTCTGGCCCCACACCGGCGTCCGCGAACGCCTCGGCGGTGACCACGAGGTTCCACAACGACAACCGGTCGGTCGTGCCGGTCGCCTCCGGAGGGACCCCGTGGCGGATCGGGTCGACCCCGGTCGGCAGTTGTCCTCCGACGCTGCGCGACAGGGGACGCACACACGGGACGGCGACCTTGGATCCCGCCTTGAGGCGCACGCGCCACGAGCCGTCGGGACCGCGGTGCGCAACCCTGTGAACAGGGTCGACCGCGACGACGGCCGCGGCTTCGTCCCCGTTGCTCGCGGGCAGGTCCAAGGGGGCATCGAGGTAGACCTCGTCCATGCCCTCCACCCCTGCCGGGTCGATCCGGCCGTCCCGCTCGAACGTGCGGATCCCGCAGCGCGCCAGCACCTCGTCGCGGTACCGCCCGGCGAGCTCGGACTCCTCGACCACCTCGTCGGTGCCCGTGTCGATGAACGCCGCTGCGGAGCGGTCCCAGTGGACCAGACCGCAACGCCAAGCGAGCTCGGCGACAGCGTCCGCACCGAGGTCGCCACCGAGCTCCGCCTGGTGACGGGTCGCTGACGAACCCCAGGGTCCCAGCTCGGATATCCCGACGATCACCACGAGGTCTGCTAGCCCCTTGGGCACCTCGGGGAGCTCGACCGGTCCGTCGCCGATGTCCCAGCCGCGCAACACCGCGGTCGCCTCCGGCGACGTAGGGGAGGGCAGTGCTGCTACAGACTGGCCCTCTACCGACTGGCCCTCTACAGACTGGCCCTCTACAGACGCCGGATCGATCTCCGACGGCTCGTCGGTGTCGGAAGGCCGCTCGGTGGAGGTGAGATCGATCCGCTCCAATCCTGCGAGCCCTCCGCTCAGGTCCACCCGCCACACACCGTCCTCGGCGTAGCGCGCAGCCCGGTCGGTACACATCGCAGCGATCAACGCGCCCATCTCAGCCGCGGAGAAGGTACGAATTCCGAGGCTGGCCTCGGCGGCCGCAGACACCGAGTCGTGCGCCCCCATGAGCGAGGTCCCCTTCACCCAACCGATCACCGGCGCGAGGAACCGCACCGCGTCACCCCACCGCTCGCCCTCGGAGCGGCCGCGTGCGATCAGCGTCTCCAGGGCGGCCTTCGAAGCGCCGTAGGCACCGTCGCCACCGAAGGTGCCGTGGTTCGGTGACAGTGGCAGCACCACCCGCATCGGTTCACCACCGGTGGCGAGGTGGTGCTCGCCGAGCCGACCCACCAGACGTTGCACGCCGGTGAGCAGCACCCGGAGAGCCAGCTCGTCGGCTGCCCCGCTCTCGGGTACCTCACCGGCGACCCTCGGTGCGGCGAACGGCAGCACGACCGTGGGCAGGAGCACCTCCCCGGCGCTGCGCTGCGCGGCTCGGGCAGCGTCGGATGCGGGGGTGACCAACCATTCTACGAGCGCGTCCACGTCGTCGAACGATGCGAGGTTCGCCGGGACCACGTGCAGTCGGGCTCCGGGTGCGGACCAGCGCTGCTCCAGGTCACGGAACCACCCGATGCGCTCGCGGTCGAGCGACGACGTGGCGACCACGATCGTCGCCCCTCCCCGCAACAGGTGCGGCAGAACGCCCGCTGCGATCGACCCCGGCGACGCCCCGGTGACCAGCACCACCTCGCCGCGCAGCCCACCGGGGTTGCGCGCCAGCGATGCCGCCAGATCGGCCAGGTGCTCGCCGGTTTCGTCGAGCACGCGCCTGACGTCGTCCAGGTTCGCGTCATGGAGGGCAGCACCCCTCGGTGGCTCGTCGAGCACCCGTTCCATCAGGCCCGCTGTGACCGCATCCCCTGCGGTTACCGCACGGTCGCGATACCAGCGCGCAGTGGCTGTGATCCGCGGGTCGTCGTCTCGCCAGGTGACCACGCGGTCGACCAGCTCCGTTGCAGTCGCGTCGCCCCGCCGGGCGAGGTGGTACATGCGGTCGAGATCCGCCCGTGCCCATGTCGGACCGGAGTCGAACACCACATGTCGCGCCTCGTCGAAGATCGGAGCGACCGCCTTCGCCCGCTCGGCACCGTGTTCACGGTCGAGGAGCCCCAGGCGTTCGAACTCGGCGCCCGCACCGGTGCCGGCCGGAGCCTCGTCGGGGATCTCGTCGAGGGCCTCGAGCATGTGCCGCGCTGTCGACGCGAGGACCCCGTCGATGCGCTCGCCCAGCGCGGACAGCCCTGCGTGGTCGACCATCTCCGCTGCCTGCACGGGTGCAGCGAGTACAACCCCCAGGCGGGAAGCCGCCGATTCCAACGCGTGGACGACCACATCGTCCGCCGTGCCACCGACGTCGAGCCCACCGAGATCACCGCCACGGCGGCTGGATCCGTCGCGGGCGCCGAGGGCGAGCTCGACGCCGACCTGGTGGATCCAACCAACGCCCAGACCCCGAGCCCCGAGGACCTCTCCGATGTGCGACGAAGGCACACCGAGGGGACCGAGCACGGAGGTAACCGCCGAATCGAGCTCTGCGGTGAGCACAGGGCCGGGGAACGAGTACCGGGGGCAGGCCTTGGCCACGATCTCTGCGAGGTCGTCGATGGCTGCCTCGTGGGCGCCGTCTTGTGCCGGGAGCCCGAACTCGCTGCCGAGATCCATCAGCATCTGGTTGCGGCGGCTGGAGGCTCCGTCGACGAGGTCGTCGATCGAGTCCCCTCCGAGTTGGTCGAGGCGAACGCCCGCCCGCAACGCCACCAGCACCCGTACCGCGAGTGCCGCGCCGACGGGCTGGTCGGG
>JBKEAI010000232.1:0-28379 GCA_047972145.1 Microthrixaceae bacterium | reverse complement strand
TCGGCTGCTTTCTTCGCCGCAGCCTTCTCACGAGCCTCCTGGGCACGCTTCAGAAGGTGCTCGGGTACCTCAGACATTGCTTGCCTTCCCGGTGGGCACCCGGGTGCTACGCACCGCGCCCACCTCCTCCGCAAGGCGGGGCCCCAACCCCGCCGCGGCCGTACCAACCACCAACCCGGTGGGCACCCGGGTGCTACGCACCGCGCCCACCTCCTGGCCTCGCGCCACGCTCATCACAACGGCCCCGAGATTCCGCCGTCCTTGCGCACCCTCCAGAAGTGGATGGCCATGAATATGACCGTGATGAAGGGGAAGAACAGCACGTGCAGTACGTACCATCTCAACAGGGTGTCGGTGCCGATCTCGGCTCCACCGAGGAGCACGAAGCGCACCTGGGATCCGAGAACCGGGGTGTAGCCCATCATGTTGGTGCCCACCGTCACCGCCCAGAGGGCGAGCTGGTCCCACGGCAACAGGTAGCCGGTGAAGCTCAACAGCAGGGTCAACGTGAGCAGGATCACACCGATCACCCAGTTGAACTCCCGCGGGGCCTTGTAAGCCCCGTGGTAGAACACCCGCGCCATGTGCAGGAACACCGACAGCACCATCAGGTGCGCCGCCCATCTGTGCATGTTGCGCACCAACAGCCCGAAGGTCACCGAGGTTTGCAGTGCGTAGATGTCGTCCCACGCCTGCGCGGCGGTGGGGCGGTAGAAGAACATCAAGAAGATGCCGGTGACCGTCAGCAGGATGAACAGGAAGAAGCTCAGCCCGCCGAGGCACAGCGTGTAGCTCACCTTCACCGCGTGGCGCTTCACCTTCACCGGGTGCAGGTGGTACAGCACGCTGTTCATGATCACGTAGGAGCGGTTCCTCGGGCTGTCGTTGTAGCCCTGGCGGAAGATGGACCCCGGCCTGAAGATCGAGCCCCAGGCCTGTGAGCCCTGGACGTTCTCCTTCAGGTCGTTCCACTTGTCGCCGATCCCGCCGGAACCCTGCATCGTCTTAGCCACGGGCGTACTCCCTAGTGCGTGTCCGGCGGTTGCGTCGAATCGTCGTGCCCAAGGTGGAGTGTGTCACGCCAACCTCATCCCGTATCCATAGCCGTGGCCATTGGTGCGCTGGTGGATGTCCCCCTCTGGACCCGGCTCCACCATCTTGCCGAGGATGATCACACCCGTGGGACACCGGTCGACGCAAAGCGCGCAACGGGTGCACACGTCGTCGTCGATCAGGAACACCACGTTGTCGGTCGGATCGAGTCCCGGTCGCTCGATGTCGACCGCCTCGTCGATCGCGGAGGGCTGCACCATGTGGATGCACTTCCACGGGCAGATGTCGACACATCCCTCGCACTGGATGCACTCGGACTGGTCGATGTGGATGAACTGCTTGGGCTTGACCGCACGCGACAGGTAGTCGGCATCGACCTCCTGGAGCACGTAGTCGGTGCTGAAGGCGGGAAGCGGTGGGTTGGCGTCGGTAACAGCCATGGGGGTCAGGCTCGCTTGATGAGGGGACGACCGTACGGGGTGGTGGGTTCGATGGCATCCGCGGCAGCGGCGCGCTTGTCGCGGTTCTGCCACCAGGCCCAGAAGTAGATCTGGACACCGAGCAGCACCACGTAGATGAGCGTCGCGATCACGTCGCGGAACGCCTGTGCGGAGATGGTCATCGGGAACCACGGGGTCTCGATCGTCCAGCCGAGCACCGGCAGCGTCATGGACCCGTTGGGGCCGAGCCAGATCAGGTCGGGTCGCCAGTTGAGCTCGGAGTCGGCCCAGGTGAGCCAATGGTGGGGAACCACCCCGTAGGCCCAGAACAACAGGGCGAACACGTAGGTCCCTGCGACTACTGCCTCACCCCAGGTGAACGGGTCGCCCACGTGGCGGCGTTTGGCGTACCAGAACACGGGCAGGAGCATCGCAACCATCAAAAGAACCGACGTGATGAATGCGACCACGTTGACCTCCTAAGCCACGACCAGTGTAGGTCGGTTGAGAGCCCTGACAGGCCCGCGCCGACGGCGCAGGTTTACCACGGCGCGTCACCGCGAAGCACATCCGGACGGGATGCGGCGTGCGCGCCCAGGACCATCGTCGGCCCGTCGGCCCGATGGCTTGGTGCAGATGCGTACGACCCGCATAGAGTGGGCGCGCCGATGGCTCCAGCCGGCAGGGCATCACCCACCGGCAGGGACCTCCGGAGCAACATGTGCGCGACGAACCACGGCGCGACGACAATGTGCGAGACGAGGCGCGGAGGAAGCGTTGGTCGAGATACCGGAACATCTCCTGGAACGCAGCCGACAGCGTCGGGCCGCGCTCACCGGTGAGGGCGGCGGGAGCGCGGCGGCCTCCGACAGCGGTTCCGCGGCACCGGCCACCACCGGCGATGCGTCACCTGCCCCCGTGGCCGCCGCGACACCGGCGGTGCCCGAGGTGGAACCCGAACCGGAGCCCACACCTCCCTGGGTCGAAGCCGCCCTGAGCCGCAAGAAGGTTCCGTGGTGGGCCGCGTCCGGCCTCGTCATCCTACCGCTGTTCTTCATCGTGTACGCCTGGACCCTCGGTGAGCCCTCCAACGACGAGGGCCCTCTCGCCATCGGCGATGGCATCTACTCGGTGAGCTGCGCCGGCTGCCACGGACCCACCGGCGGCGGTGGTGCAGGTCCACAGCTCAGTGGCGGAGCGGTCGCGGAGAACTTCCCCTCGCCCGCCGAGCAGGTCGCCTGGGTGGCCCTCGGTTCATCCGGTTTCGAGGAGATCGGCCGGACCACCTACGGGGTCAACAACGATCCGATCGAGGGAGGCATGCCGGGCCAGCTCGCCACCCTTGACCCGTCGCAGATCATGGACGTCGTCCTGTACGAACGGGTCACCTTCGGCAACGAGGAGTTCGACATCTCGGTATGGGAGGAAGGCTTCGAGGACACGATCACCGAGCTCCTGCCCGATGACGCCGAGGAGTTCATGACCGTGCTCGACGAGTGGACCGCCACTCCGCCGACCGGCTGAGCACCCAGGCCATCGGCTCGCCTCGCCAGATGACGCGTCGCCACGACCTCCTGGTGATCGGCGGCGGACCGGCGGGCAGCGCCACCGCCTACTGGGGGGCCCGCGCCGGGCTCGATGTCCTGGTACTCGAAAAGAAGGTCTTCCCGCGCGACAAGACCTGCGGCGACGGTCTCACCCCACGGGCGGTTCACCAGCTCGACGAGATGGGCCTCACCGATGCCCTCGAGTCCCACCACCGCTACGACGGGCTCCGAGCGGTGGCCCATGGCCGCAGCCTCGAGCTGCGCTGGCCCCAGCACCCCGTCTACCCACCGCATGGCTACGTCGTGCGACGCCGGGACCTCGACGGTCTCGTGGCCGACAACGCCGTCGCCGCGGGTGCGACGTTGCTCTGCGGTACCGAGGCGACCGCCCCGCTGATCGAACACGGTGCACTCGTAGGCGCGACCGCTAAGGACACCGCATCGGGTGAGACCTCCGAGGTGCGAGCCGACTACGTCGTGGTGGCCGACGGGTCCAACTCCCGCTTCGGGCGCGCGCTCGGCGCGAAGCGCGACCGCGCGATGCCCCAGGGGATGGCGATCCGCACCTACTTCGAGAGCCCACTGCATGCAGAGCCATGGATCGAGTCCGCGCTCGACGTGCGCGACCGGGCCGGCAACTCCCTGCCGGGCTACGGATGGATCTTCCCGGTGGGTGACGGCACCATCAACGTCGGGGTGGGCCTTCTGTCGACCTTCAAGCACTGGAAGTCGGTCAACACCAGCCACCTGATGTCGGAGTTCGCCGCGACCCTGCCCGGGTACTGGGAGATCGATCCCGACTCCCCCACCCAGGCCCCCACCGGAGGCCGCCTACCGATGGGGGGTTCCATCAACCCCAAGGTGGGGCCCAACTGGGTGATCGTGGGCGACGCGGCCGGGAGCATCAACCCGTTCAACGGCGAGGGCATCGACTACGCGTACGAGACCGGCCGCATCGCGGCAGGGCTCGTCGCCGAGTGCACGGCCCTCGGTGCCTCCGCCCCCCTCGCCCGCTACCCGGGGATCCTCGAACACGACTACGGGTCGTACTTCAAGGTGGCCAGGCTGTTCGCCCAGATCATCGGTCGACCTGTGCTCATGAGGGAACTGACCCGGATCGGCATCCGCTCGCAGACCCTGATGGAATGGGTCCTGCGGATCATGGCCAACCTGTTGCGCGACGACCAGACGGGCGCAGCGGAGGCGATCTACCGCAGCGCCGCCACATTGGCGCGGGTGATCCCCGAACCCAGGGCCGCCTGAACCACCGTGGCGCGCCGGCTTCGGATCGGGGTTCCCCTGCTCCTCGTCGCGCTGGGCGCGCTCGGCATCTGGCTCATCGTCACCGGCTCGGGGCAGGACGCGAGCTCCACGGGCCCGGACCGGTTGCCGATCGGCAACACCGACATGGCGTCGGTGGAGGAGCTGGCCGCCATAGAGGTGCCCGGGGGTGCGCAGGACTTCCTCACCGCCCGCCTCGACGACGACACCCAACTCGACGTCACCTTCACGATCGACCCCACCGACGAGGCGGGTTTCATCGACGGGTCAGGCTTCACCGAACCCGTCGATGGCGAGAGGGTGATCACCCACTCGTCCCCGCTGTGGGATCTGAACGTGGACGGGACGGTCAGGGGTGTGGCAGACACCGCAGGCGGTGTCACACGCGCGGTCGAGCTCCTCGGCGAGGGTGAGCGCACCAGGGTGCGGTTGGTGCTCACGCGGGCCGCCTGATCCTCCCGGCGATCCCACCGATGACACTCGGCGGTGCCTGACCCGCCTCGATCAGGTCGAGCAGGCCCTCGAGCGCGACGTCGATCCCCCCGGTCCACGCCTTGCGAGTCAACATCACCCCGGCGCCCATCCCCGCGGAGACCGGAATCCCCAGCAGCGTCCACGGACCGACACCGAAGGCGGGGATCACCGACAGGACGCTGCCCCCTCCCGCCACGAGCGCACCACCCATCTCCGCGAAGGACCGCGACGCTTCCAGGTCGACCACCAGTGCGAGGACCGACACCCCGATGGTCCCGCCCTCGCCGGGGTCGGAGCCGACCACACCGGGCTCCCCCGCTGAGGGTCCGGACCCGGCGGAACCATGTTGAACAGGAGCCAGATCGCGAACGACCACCCGGAGGTTGCGGATCTTGTCACCGTTCTCCCTGCCGGTCACCGAACGTGCTGTGCGCTGCATCGAGGCCACCATGTCGGTGCGACGCCGGTACTCGGCCACAGCGTCACCCGATCGCACACGCCGGAACGCCCACTGGCGTCGAAGCCATTCGTCGGTCAGATCCAACGCGGCTGCCGGGTCGAGGGGGACGACCCGGGCGGCGGACACCGCGGCCGGTCCGACCACGCGGTCGAGCCGCGAGCCGTCCTGGGTCAGGATTCCGGCCTGGTCCTCTGCCACGGCCCGCTGTACCGCGGTCGGTGGAACCCCCAACTCGGCGGCCGCCTCGACGAGAGCCTGCACGTCGAAGCTGTCCTCGCCGTCACCGGGCTCCTCGGAGAGCTCCACCGCCCGGCGCAGCACCCGCTCGGTGGCAGCACGGTCGAGTCGTTGCCTCGCCATCCGCCGGTCACCTCAGGCCATGTCGGCCGCCACCTCTGCGGCGGCATCGAGGGTGCGGTCGAGCTCGGAATCGCCGTGCGCCAGCGACGGGAACATCACCTCGTAGGGGCCCGGTGCGAGCGCTATCCCACGCTCGAGCATCCCGTGGAAGAACGCCGGGTAGCGCCCGAGGGCGACGGATCGGGCGGCACCCTCGAAGTCGACCGGTAGCGGGTCGTCGCCGAAGAACACCCCTACCAGGGGGCCGACCCTGGGGAACCGCACCGGTACCCCTGCATCGGCAAAGGCCCCGGTGAGCCCATCGGCCAGTCGGGTGGCGGTGGTCTCCAGCCGCTCGTACGCCTCGGGGGTGAGGCGGTCGAGCACCGCTGCGCCGGCGGCTGTGGCGAGCGGGTTACCCGACAGGGTCCCCGCCTGGTACACGTCACCCACCGGCGCGAGGTGCGACATCAGCTCCTCGGACCCACCGAAGGCGCCGACCGGCAGGCCACCGCCGATCACCTTCCCGAAGCACCACATGTCGGGTTCGACCCCGAGCACCTCGGTGGCACCCCCGCGCGCCAGGCGGAACCCGGTGATCACCTCGTCGAAGAGCAGCAGCGCTCCGACACGGTCGCACTCGGCGCGCAGGCCGGCAAGGAACCCCTCGTTCGGAGCGATGAGACCCATGTTCGCCGCGACGGGTTCCACGCACACCACGGCCACGGTCTCGTCCAGTTCGGGTACCTCGTTGTAACGCAGGATCGCCGTATCCGCGACGGCGCCGGCGGTGACCCCCGCCGAGTCGGGGATCGTGCCGGTGCCCAACGCACCTTCGGCCACCCCGCTGCCCGCCCCGGCCAACAGAGCGTCGCTGTGGCCGTGGTAGTTGCCCTCGAAGCGCACGATCCGGTCCCGCCCGGTCGCACCACGAGCGAGGCGGATCGCCGACATCGCCGCCTCGGTCCCCGAGGAGACCAGGCGAACCTGCTCCATGCCCGCGACACGCCCACACAGCATCTCTGCGAGCACCACCTCACCCTCGGTCGGTGCTCCATAGGTCGACCCCTTGGCCGCTGCTTCGCCGATCACCCCGACGACCGCGGGATCCGCATGTCCGAGGATCGACGCCCCGTAGGACTGCACGTAGTCGATGTACCCGCGCCCTTCGACGTCCCACACGCGCGCCCCTTCACCCCGCTCGACGAAGTAGGGGGTGCCGCCCACCGAGCGGAACGCCCGCACCGGTGAGTTCACCCCGCCTGGGATCACCGACTCGGCGCGCTCCTGGAGCCAGGCGTTGGTCAGCCGCTCACCCACCATCGACCCCACGGGCGAACAGCTCTGCGAGGTGGCGGGCGAAGTAGGTGAGCACGAAGTCCGCCCCCGCGCGCCGCACAGCCGTGATCTGCTCGAGCGCGACCCCGTCGAGGTCGACCCAGCCCCGCTGCGCCGCAGCATGGACCATCGCGTACTCACCGGAGACGTGGTAGGCCGCGACCGGCACATCGACCTCGTCGCGGGCTGCCGCGATCACATCGAGATAGCTCATCGCCGGCTTCACCATCACCATGTCGGCGCCCTCGGCAACGTCCGCACGCACCTCCACCAGGGCCTCGCGGGCGTTGCGGAAGTCCTGCTGGTAGCCCGAGCGGTCACCTGCGACCCCGTCACCGCCGGCGATCTGCACACCCACCGCGTCGCGGAACGGGCCGTACAACGAGGACGCGTACTTGGCCGCGTAGGCCAGGATGCCCACGTCGAGCGCTCCCTCGGCATCGAGGGCCCCGCGGATCGCAGCGACCTGGCCGTCCATCATCCCCGACGGTGCGCACACATCCACGCCGGCATCCGCCTGGGCGAGCGCAACCTTGGCGTACAGCGCGAGCGTCGCGTCGTTGTCGACGTCGCCGGTGTCGGAGATGACCCCGCAGTGGCCGTGGCTCGTGTACTCGTCCAGGCACAGGTCGGCCATGAGGACCACATCGCGGCCCACCTCGTCACGCACGTCGCGCAGGGCGAGCTGCACGATCCCCTCGGGATCCCAGGCCCCGGATCCGATGTCGTCCTTGTCCTCGGGAACCCCGAAGAGGATCACCGCGGGCACCCCGAGTGCCGCCAGCTCGGACACCTCCCGGCGGAGGCTGTCGCGGGTGTGTTGCACCACACCGGGCAACGATTCGATCGGCGCGGGTTCGCTGATCCCCTCACGCACGAACAGCGGGGCCACCAGGTCGTCGACCGTCACCCGTGTCTGGGCGACGAGGCGGCGCATCGCGCTGGAGGTGCGCAAGCGTCGCGGCCGGTGCTCGGGAAAGCTCACGATGGGAATCCTACGGGTGCCACTTCGGGATCACCGAGCGCGATGGCGGTCGAAGGACCTTGGCGGTCGACTCACCCGAGCCGGGCGAAGTGGTCCGCCAGCGCGTCGGCCATCGCGATGATCGTCGCGGATCCGGGGATCACCGCCACATCGAGGCCCTCCTCCTCGGCACGCGCGGCGGTGATGGGACCGATCGCCGCGACCACCGGCGGCACCGAGTCGCCGTACGCGGCCACGAAGTTGCTCACCGACGACGACGACGCGAAGCAGATCGCGTCGGCTGAGCGCACAGCGGACTCCATGCTCGGATCGGGGGGTACCGGCACCGTGCGGTACGCGGGGACCACCTCCACCGACCATCCCCGGGCCCCCAGCCCGTCGACCAGGACGTCGCGCGCCACCTCGGCGCGCGGGATCAGCACGGTTCCCGACCCGGGCGAAGGCGCGGGGAAGATCTCCAGGAGCGCCTCTGCGACGTAGCGGTCCGGCACGATGTCGGTCCGCAGTCCGTGCCTCGCCAGGGCACCGGTCGTACCCGGACCGATCGCAGCGACTTCGATCCCGGCCAGGTCGCGCACGTCGTGGAGGGCACCGACGAAGCGGTCGACCGCGTTTGCGGAGCTGAACACGACCCACTCCGGGCGCGCGACCGCGAGCCGCTCGACACACGCCCCGAGGGCCTCACCCCCGTCGGAGGGATCCTCGATCGCGATCGTCGGGGCCAGGACCACCTCGGCACCCAGGTCACCCAGGCGCTCGGCCAGGTACGAGGCCTGCTCGCGCGCCCTGGTGACCACGACACGCCGCCCGAACAGAGGCTTCGCGCCGAGCCAGTCGAGCTGCTGTGCCGCGACGGCACCGACCACGATCACCGACGGAGCGCGCAGGTCCTCCTGGCCGAGGGTGGCGAGCGTGGCCCGCACCGTGACCTGGTCCACCGTGGTACCCCAGTGGACCGCAGCGGCCGGAGTGTCGGGGGCCAGGCCGCCGGCGAGGAGCCGCTCGCTGATCGCCCCCCAGCGGGAAACACCCATGAGGATCACGATCGTGCCCCCTGCGGCTGCGATCGCCTCCCAGTTCACCTCGGTTCGGCCCTTGGTGGGGTCCTCGTGGCCGGTCACGACCGTCACGTGCGTGGAGGAGTAGCGCATCGTCACGGGTATCCCGGCCGCAGCCGGCGCCGCGAAGGCCGAGGTGATGCCCGGAACGACCTCGTACGCGACGCCCGCCTCCGCCAGGGCCGCCGCCTCCTCGGCTCCGCGTGCGAACACGTAGGGATCTCCCCCCTTGAGGCGTACCACGCAGTCGTGCGCCCGGCCGAGGTCCACCAGGATCTCGTTGATCTCGGCCTGGTCGATCGACGCGGCCCCGGGACGCTTCCCCACGTGCGTCAGAGCGCAACCCGCAGGGGTGAGATCCAACAACTCCGACGCGGTTAGCCGGTCGTAGACCACCACGTCGGCCCGCGCGAGCAACTCGGCGCCGCGCACGGTCACGAGACCTGGATCGCCGGGACCCGCCCCGACGAGATAGACGGTCATGGGTCCTCCAGGAGGGTCCGCAGGCCCACGGCGAGATCCCGGCCGAGGGCTTCGGGGTCGACGGATCCGATGTCGGCACGAAGGCTGTCGCGGATGGTTCGGGTACCCGGTTCGACCGTCTCGCCGAGGATCCCCTCGATGACCATCGCGCCGGAGACCGGGCGCTGCGGTCCATCGCCGGTGCCATGTCCGTGCGAGTCGGCCACCGGGGCGAGGATGCAGTGCGCTCCCGCGGGCAGTGAGCAGTCCCCGCCGAGCTCCGCCAGGAAGCCCCGCTCGGCATCGACCGCGAGCCGGCTCCGGGCGTCCTCGATGCCGCGCAGCAGGCCGCGCAGTTCGTCGTCGCCGGCTCGGCACTCCACCGCCAGGGCTCCCTGGCCGACCTGGGGAACCAGGACATCGGCCGGGAGCACCTGGGAGATGTGCTCGGTGAGCCCCAGCCGCTCCAGAGCGGCCGCGGCGACCACGACGGCATCGAAGTCGCGGGCACGCTCGATGCGGGTGCCCATGTTGCCGCGCAGCTCCGCGAAGTGCAGCCCGGGAACCAGATCCGCCAGCTGCACGCGCCGGCGAGCGGACCCGGTCGCCACCACCGCGTCGGTCCCGGCTGCGACCGCCGCTGCGAGCCCTCCGATGTCCGAACCGACGAGTGCATCGCGGGGATCCGCCCGCGGGGGCACAGCGGCGATCACGAGACCATCGGGGGTGAGTGCAGGGAGGTCCTTTGCGCTGTGCACAGCGACGTCGGCTCTACCATCGAGGACCGCCCGCTGGATCTCCTTGGAGAACACTCCCTTTCCCCCGATGCTCGACAGGGGCACATCGGTGCGCCGGTCGCCCTCGGTGCTCACCGGCACCATCTCGATGCCCAGGGTCGGATCGACCCCACCCAGAAGGGACGCGACGTGCTCGGCCTGCCAGCGGGCGAGCTCGGAGGCCCTGGTAGCGATGCGGACCGTCGCGGTCACCACCGCTCTCAGAGATCGAACAGTTCGGCGAGCGAGGTGGCCAGACGTTCGCCCTGGGAGGACCCGGCGGCGTCCTTGAGCCGAACGGTCGGCTCGTGCAGGAGCTTGGCGACGATGCGCCTCGTCATCGCCTCGACCGCCTCGCGATCGTCGGTCGACAGCTCGTCGCGCGCACCCACGAAGCGCTGCATCTCTGCGCTGCGGATGCCCTCGGCCAGTTCGTGCACCGAGGCGATGAGTGGGGCGACCTCACCGGCCGATGCGGCGGATTCGTAGCGGCGCACCTCGTCGTGCACGATCGCACCCACTGCGGCGGCCTCCCGCCTGCGTTCCTCGCGGGCGTTGTCGGTCGCCTCACCGACGTCGCGCATGTCGAGCAGCTCCACGCCGCTCATCTCGCCGAGCGCTGGATCCAGGTCGCGGGGCATCGCCAGGTCGAGCATGAGCAGCGATCCCTGTCGTGCGCCCAACGCCGGGCCGACCGCCGCCGCCTCGACCACGGTGTGATCGGCATCGGTGGCGGAGAACACCACGTCGACACCCGCGAGCTCCTCGTCGAGATCCGCAAGTGGAACCGCTCGCACCGCTGTTGTCTCGTCGAGCGTGCAAGCCGATGCGGCCACCGCTTCGGCATGGCCGACGGTGCGGTTCGCGAGCACGACCTCCGACACCGACTCTGCGACCAACAGGTCCACGACCCTCGCGCCCATGGTCCCGGCGCCGATCACCAGCGCGCGCCTGTCGGTCAACCCGTCGAGGCGCTTCGCTGCGATCTGCACCGCGGCGTGGGACACCGAGGTGGTGTGGCGGCCGATCGAGGTTTCGGTCCTCGCCCGCTTGCCGACCTCGAGGGCCCGTCGGAACAACAGGTTGAGACCGCGCCCGGCGGCTCCCTCGGCGCGCGCGACGTCCCAGGCGGAGCGGACCTGGCCGAGGATCTCGTGCTCACCGGGCACCGCGGAGTCGAGGCCCGCCGCCACCTCGAAGAGATGTGTGACGGCCTGTTCGTCGTAGTGGACATACAGGCTGTCCGCGAATCGATCCGGTGGCAGGTACGTCAGGTCGGCGAAGAAGTCACGAACCTCGCCGAAGGCCCCGTGGAAGCGCTCTGCGACCAGGTACACCTCGGTGCGGTTGCAGGTGGCGAGCACCACGGCTTCGGAGGTGTGCTCGCCCGAGCACAGGTGCCCCAGAAGCTTCGGCAGGTCGTTCCCGCGCACCGCCATGCGCTCGAGCAGGTCGAGCGGTGCAGTGCGGTGGTTCGCTCCTACTACTACTAGTGACACGCCCGCGGCGCTCCTCTGTAGGTGACCTTGTGACCGGCCATGATCGTACAACCGTTGATGCTCCGAAACCGAAGCGTACGGTCAGGATGCCGGTGCGACCGGCTCACGTCGGCCTTCGTGGAAGGCGAGGATCTCCAGTTCCGAGGCGAGGTCGACGTGGCGCACCACCACGTCGCCGGGTACCTCGACCACCGTCGGGGCGAAGTTGAGGATCGACCGCACCCCCGCGGCCACCAGATCGTCGGCCACCTGCTGGGCCGCGGAAGGAGGTGTGGTGAGCAACCCGATCGCCACCTCGTTGGACTCCACGAGGCGGTCGAGGTCGTTCTGGTGACCCACCTCGATACCCCCGATCGTGCTGCCGACCCGCTCGGGGTCGATGTCGACCGCGGCCACCACCGCGAAGCCACGGTCCTTGAATCCCCCGAAGGTCAACAGTGCTGCACCGAGGTTGCCCGTGCCGACCACGATGCAGTTGCGTGGGTGCTGGAGCCCGAGGTCGTTGCGGATCTCCCCGAGGAGTTGCTCGACGTCGTATCCCACACCCCGCGTGCCGTAGCTGCCGAAGTACGAGAGGTCCTTGCGCACCTTGGCGGCGTTGACACCAGCGGCGGTCGCGAGCTCCTCGGAGGAGACCGTGGACACACCCGAGCGGTGCAGTGATATCAGGGCACGGTGATACAGCGGCAGGCGGGCGACGGTGGCATCGGGGATCTCGTGCCCATCGATGCCCACCGGGGGGTTCCCGCTCGTCATGGCCCGACGGTACCCCTCTCGTGCAAACTTTCACAAAGTAGGGCCGTCGGTATCGGGTTCAGGATCGGGGGTTCAGCCGGTCGCCTCGTCGGACTCCTCGCGCAGGGCCTTGCGCAGCACCTTGCCGCCGAGTCCCACGGGGATCTCATCCACGAAGGTCACCTTGTTGGGGCACTTGTAACGGGCCAGCCTCGAGGCCACGAACTCGATCACGTCGTCCTCTTCGATCGAGAACCCGTTGCGTGCCACTACGTATGCCCTGACCGCTTCTCCCGTGTGGGGGTGGGCGACACCGACCACCGCGGCCGCCTCGATCGCCGGGTGTTCGAGAAGTACCTCTTCGACCTCCGCGGGGAACACGTTGAACCCCGACACGATTATCAGGTCCTTGATGCGGTCCACCAGGTAGACGAATCCGTCGTCGTCGACCACCGCCAGGTCACCGGTGTGGAGCCAACCCTCGGGGTCGAGCACCCGGTTGGTGGCCTCCTGGTCCTGCCAGTACCCGCCGAACACGTTGGGCCCGCGGACCCAGATCTCCCCCGCGTCGCCCACCAGGACGTCCTGGCCGTCGAGGTCGACGAGCCGCATCTCGAGTCCCGGGACCGGCACCCCCACGGAGCCGACCGGGGTCTCCATGCCGACCCCCGCTGTGACCACCGGGGAGGCCTCGGTCAACCCGTACCCCTCCGAGATCTGCACCCCGTAGCGCTCCGACATCGCGGTGGCCACCTCGGGGGCGAGCTTCGCCGCGCCGGAGGTGGCCAGGCGGACCTTCGACATGGCGTCGGCGCCCACCCCTGTGAGGCCGGCGAAGGCAGCCCACATGTTCGGTGGGCCCGAGATCATCGTGATCCCGTGCTTTTCGATCGCTTCTAGCGCGGAGACCGGATCGAAGCGTTCGATCAGCACCACGGTCGCACCGGTGGCCAACGCCACCCCGAGCACCACGTTGAGCCCGAAGATGTGGAACATGGGGAGCAGACCGAACCCCACGTCGTCGGGGCCGGGGCCGTCGTCGGATGCCGCCGCGACCTGGCGCAGGTTCACCAGCAGGTTCCCGTGGGTCAGCATCGCCGCCTTGGGTGAACCGGCGGTTCCAGAGGTGAAGACCAACACCGCGAGATCGGAATCCTCGACATCGACCATCGGCAGCGGATCGCCGGACATCAGATCGTCGAGGGTGGTGCCACCGACCGGCTCGAACCCAGCGCCGATCCGGTGCGTCAGGCTCGGAACGGACTCCGGGGTGACCTGATCCAGCGCGGAGCGAGCGGATGGTCCGATCACCGCTGCGACCGCACCGACCGAGTTGAGCTCGGTGGCGACCGCGGCCGGCGGTGTCTGGGGGTTGAGCGGCACCGACACCGCACCCACACCCAGGGTGGCCAGGTAGCTGACCACGAAGTACCAGTTGTTGTTGGCGATCACCGCCACCCGGTCACCTGGGGTGATCCCGAGACGGGTCAGACCGCCGCGCAGCGCCGCGACCTGTTCACGCAGCTCCCCGTAGGTGGTCGAACGCCCACGCGAGATGAGCGCCACTCTGTCGTCGGGATGTAGGTCGAGCAGTCCGGCCAGATTCACGAGCCAGAGGCTAGCTGTGGCGGGCTCCCGGCACGGGAGCCTCGGCGTGCTGGTCCGCCGGCGGACCCTCAGGGAGCCAACAGCACGAGCTGGAGGAACGATGCCCCGACCAACACCAACAACAGCAACACGATCACGATGGTGGTCACCTTCCTCATGGCCCCTCGCTCCTCATCGCCTCTCGCTCCTCATGGCCCCTCGCTCCTCATGGCCCCTCGCTCCCCGCGGCCGGGTTCTCCCGCGGCCCCTCCGATCGTGTCGGCCCCAACGACACGGCGACCGCGGGGGTCTCCGGGTCGCCTCCGGGTGTGGGCACATCACCGGCCGCGCTGAGCAGCACCTCGTCGCCGGGGGCCAGACCGGTGAGCTCGGCCGCGGACGCCCGGGCCGACACCACCGCCACCAGCCCGTAGCTGTCGACGATCAGTCCGATCCCGCCCGGGGACACATCCGCGAAGGTCTCCGCCCGCACCGCCACCGACCGCCGCTGGTGCGCCTCGAGCGCGACCGTCGCACCGAGGTCACCGATCTCGTCGGGATCCACGTTGAGTTGTGCGTTGCCATAGCGATCCACCCAGAGGACCTCGGCGTGCAGGCCGTCGGGTTCGGCCCGGGACAGCGGGAGCATCCCCGGCATCAGCGATGCCGTGTCGATCTCGGTGCCCAGGTGCTCCAGGTCGATCCCCCTGCACAACAGCGCGGCGGCGGGCGCGAACACGTCGCGGCCGTCGAAGGTGGGGCCCGGTGCGCTCAGGTGGTGCTCGGTGTTGTCCAACACCACAGCGCGGGTGGCCCCTCCGGCCATGGAGACCGCCGGTGCCAGGAGCCCGTTGTCGGGCCCGACCAGATACGACGAACCGTCGCCCACCTCGACCGCGACCGCCCGACGTGCGGTGCCGACACCGGGGTCCACGACGGCCATCACGACCCCCGGGCACAGGTACTGCACGCTCCTCGCCAGGGCGAGCGACCCGCCCCGCACGTCGAAGGGGGCGATGTCGTGGGTGATGTCGACGACGTCCACACCGGGAGCGAGCGCCTTGAGCACCGACCGGACGACCCCGACGAACTCGTCGGCGTGGCCGTAGTCGGACAGGAACGACACGTCGGGGTGCACCAGTGGTTCCGCCCCACGCCCAACTGCGCCTCCGCCGGGGGTGTCGTCGCTGGTCGCTGGTGGTGACATCGCACCCGAAGGTACAGCGCGACCCGCGCCCCTACGCAGGCGGTGCCATCTCCCCAGGCGGTGCCATCTCCGCGGATCGTCTAGCGGCCTCGGTGACCGCTGCGATGATCGCCTCGGGAACACCGAGGTCGCCGAGCACGGCGAGCGCGGCTTCGGTGGTCCCTCCCGGGGAGGTGACCATCACCCGGAGTTGCTCCGCGGTGCGTTCGTCGCGCGCCAGCAGGGTCGATGCCCCCAGGAGGGTCTGGTTGGTCAGCCGCTCGGCGACATCGGCGGGCAGTCCGTTGCGACGGCCCGCTTCGGTCATCGCCTCCGCGACGAGGAACAGGTACGCGGGGCCTGATCCCGACAGCCCGGTGACCGCGTCCATCAACGATTCGGGCACCTCCTCGACCAACCCCACCGCACCGAGCAGTCCGCGCGCCCAACCGAGGTCGTCGTCACCGCCGGTCTCACCCACGCAGATCGCGCTGGCACCCTCACCGACCAGGGCTGGCGTGTTGGGCATCGCCCGCACCACAGCGATTCCGGAATGGTCGCCGGCTCCCTCGGCGACGGCAGCCTCGAGCGCCGCGAGCGGCACACCGGCCGCTATCGACAACACCCGTCGGGCACCAACTGCGACAGCAGCGCTCAACGCTGTGGGAACGACGGCGGGCTTGGTGGCCATCACGAGCCCATCGCAGGGCACCGGGGCCTCACCGAGGCCGACGCCACGGTGCAACCCGGCGAGCTCCTCGCGACGCTGGGCGGACACCTCGACCACGTGGATGTCGCCCGGGGACCACTCGCCGGTGTCCAACAGACCCGCCAGCAGTGCGCCGGCCATGCGGCCACCACCGATGAACTGAAGCTCGACCATCGCGCTGAGGGTAATGGGCTGAGTGCAGTAGCCAGAGTGCAGTAGCCAGAGTGCAGTGGGCCGAGGGCGCTGGGAAGCCGGGACGCTCCACCGGCGCGACCCGGTCGCTTCCCCATCGACCGGGCCGGGCCGACGAGGGAACAACCTACGGCGCTCCGGATGGAAGCACAGCGGGCCGGTCAGCCCGGTCCAGGCCCACCCTGCTGGCCCCTGAAGCGCCGCTGGCCCCTGAAGCGCTGCTAGCCCCTGAAGCGCTCGCCGTAGCCGAGGCGCATCAGGGAGCCGAACATCGCCTCGGTCGCTTCGTAGATCGATCCGAGCACCGTGTCGAGTCGCTCCTCGGTGACCTCCCCCACGAGCGTGTCGGTCCCGATGAAGAACGCGTCCTCGACCCCGATCCATGCCGAGAGCCCCCGGAACCGTGCCATCGAGCGCAGCAGGTACTCCTGTGCCCTCTCGGGTGGTTCGAGCGGGGCCGGAGCCAGGTAGGTCTCCGCATGGAGGCTCCGCTGGCGCAATTCGAACCAGACCGTGAAGACCTTCTTCTCGTCGCCGTTCAACCGCAACAGCCAGCGCCGGTGGTCGCGGTCGGGATCACGCTCGGTAGCGGCGACCGCAGGGTTGTCGGCCAACTGCACGCCCAGCCAGGTCGTGAGGAGTTGCTCGCACTGTTCGAGGTCGCCGGCCGACGGCGGGGCGTCGGTCACGCACACTCCACGAGCGCGCCCTTGGCGAGATCCGCGTAGAGCCGACGTAGGCGCCCGGCGGTCCCCGCCCACGAGTAGTTGCGGGCGTTGTCCGCGGCCCGCACACCCATCAGGTGTGCGCGGTCGCGATCCGCGAGCAGATCATCGACCCTGGCGGCCATCTCGATCGGGTCGCGGTGCTCCACCAGGTAGCCGGTGACCCCGTCGAGGACCAGGTTGCGCAACCCGCCGACAGCCGAGGCAACCACGGGCACACCGCACGCCGCCGCTTCGAGCGCCACCAGCCCGAACGACTCCGAGCGGCTGGGCACGAGAACCACATCCGCGCTGCGGTACCAGGTCGACAGGGCGTGGTGGGGTTGCGGGTCGACCATCGTCACCCGGTCCGCCAGGCCGAGGTCCTCCAGCAGCTCCGCGCTGCGCGCCAGCTCCGCGAGGCCCTCCGGTCCGGAAGGTCCTCCGAGCACGACCAGTCGTGCGTCGCTGTGTCGGAGAGCCTCGAGCGTGCGCACCGCGACCGTGAGGCCCTTGAGCGGCTGGATCCGCCCTACGAACAGCAGGGTCGGTCGATCGTCGAGCCCCACAGCCTTGCGCGCACCGCGCTGGTCCCCGGGTGAGAAGAACGCGTGATCCACCCCGGGGGGGACCAACTCGATCCGCTCGGCGTCCGCCCCGTAGAGATCCACCAACTCCTGCGCCTCCACAGGGTTGGACGCACATATCGCATCGCAACAGCCGATGGTCTGTGCCTCGATGCCCTCGCGCAGTGGCGTGTCGCCGTCGCCGATCGCGGACTTCACCCTGGCGAGGGTATGGAAGGTGGCGACCATGGGGATCGACTGGTCGTGCTTGATGCGATGGGCCGCCGCGGCGGACAGCCAGTAGTTGGCGTGCAGGACCTCCACATCGGAACCCGCGATGCGCCGGCCGACCGCGTCGGCGAACTCCTCGACGTGATCGACAAGATCCTCCTTGGTGGCACCCAGCGGGCCGGCGTCGACGTGCACGACCTCCAGGCCGGGCTCCACCTGGACCACGTCGGGAAGGTCCTCGGCGTACCTGCGCACGAACACGCTCACCGGCACCCCAGCGCGCGCGAGCGACCCGCCGAGCTCACGCACGTACACGTTCATCCCGCCGGAGTCTCCCGTGCCCGGCTGGACCAACGGTGAGGTGTGCATCGACAGCACTGCTACAGATCCCACGGCACCTTCAACTCCCGATCAGCCCAAACATTCCCGTGGCGCCCGATGGCACACGCCAGCGGGCTCCGGCGGATGGTCGCATCCTCCGGTCGAACCGCTCGGTGTGCACCCGGTAGGACCACCGCGGTGTCAGGAATCCCCGACAGGCCCGGAATCGACGACCGACGGCTCTGCCGGTGCGTCCCCACCGGGGTCGCCTCCAGAGGAGTTCTCCCGCAGGAACGACTCGTAGATGTGGATCAGCGTCTTGCGCTGGTCCTCGGTGATGCGGCCGTCGCGGCGGATCTCGCGCACCGGATCCACCGCGTCGGTGGGCTCGTCGAGGATCCCGGCCCGCACGTAGAGGGTCTCGGCGGAGATCTCCAGTGCGCGAGCGATCTGCTGGAGGATCTCCGCGGATGGTCGCCTGAGCCCACGCTCGATCTGCGACAGGTAGGGGTTGGAAACCCCCGCCCGCTCGGAGAGCTTGCGGAGGGACAACTCTCCGATGGCGCGCTGCTCGCGGATGAAGTCACCGAGCTCGTTCCAGCGTCGATCGAGGTCTTCCTTCACGTCGGCCATCGAACACGAGAATACCCGCGGGCACACACGAGCAAGCAGCCGGCGCCACCCCATGGGTCACGACACGAGGTGCCGGGACCGGCTGGGCACCCCACCCAGATCTCCGATGGGTAGCCTCTGGGGTCACCGGCGCGCTCCACCCGCTATCTCCCCGAGCCGGCGCGACCTCCCAGAGCCATGACTCCCAGAAGGCGGCAGAAGTTGAGAATCCAACCCGAGGAAGTGATCGCCGATAAAGAGCCGGACGATCTCACTACGTTGGACATGCCCGCCCTGCGCAGCTGGCGCGAGCACCTCCAAGAGGTCGAGTACGGGTTCTCCTACGCCCGCCGGGTCACCCAGGGCCGGCTCGACACGATCATCGCCGAGCTCGAACGACGCAACGCAGGCGACACCGACACCGACGTAGTGGACGCGATGCCCGAGGCGCTCGGTAACCACATCTCCGGTCCGGGGCTGCCGAGACCCACAAGAGACCTTGAACCACCCGACTGGGCGGATTCACTGGTTGCAGAGCTCGACGAGTTCATCGGACCGGCGCAGATGGGCGCCCTGCATGAGGTCGACGTCGCAACGCTGACCACGGCGGCCCGGCGCACCTCCACCCTGGAACACGAGATCTCCGAGGCCAGGGCTTCCCTGCACGGTCGGATCGACCGTGTCCAGGCGGAGCTGATCGAGCGCTACCGCGACGGCGCCGCGGTCGACGACCTGCTCAACTGACATCCCTGGAGTCGACCCGGCCGGCCTCAGGCGAGTGCCCACACCGCAGCGAGCATCATCGGACCGCTGATCAGGTAGGAGTCAAGCCGCCGCAGCGCCGGCACGGCGCTCGACGGTGCGGGCAGCTCCGCGGAGGTCAGCATCTGACCCAGCGGGCATGCGAACAACATCATCGCACCGGCCACCCACGCGGTTGCCCTGTCGAATGGCTGGGCCTCGAACGCGGACGCCGCGAAGGTCGCAGCGAGGAGCCCGATGCCGCCGGTGACCGGCCCCTCCAACCGGCTGGAGGACTCGGCCGCTCCGATGAAGTACCCGGCGTCATACAGGGAGACCGCGACCACCAGGAACAGCGACGCCCACACCTCGGTGCGCGTTATGAGCACCACCGACATCGCAGGGACCGCCGCGAGCACCGCGCCGATCACCGCAGCGCCGGCCGCGGCGGGCTTGCGGCCGGTGGACATCACCGCCCCCACCAACACGATCGGTACGACGATCAGCGCGGCTCCCCCCAACGAGGTCCCCACACCGGCCGCTGCAACGCACATCCCGGCCGCCACCGCGGAGCCGATCGGTGCCCATGTGGGCAGGTCACGTGCGTGAGGCGTATGCATCCATGCCTGCGTGGTCTGGCGCGCGGCGATGACCGCGGTGACGCCCCACAGCGCGAGCACGGCCCAGCGCCCCAGCGCCATCGCCGCGATCGTGCAGAGGAACCAGAGGATCCCCAGACGCACCTTCGGCCCCGAGGTGTCGGGCCTCAGCAGGTAGCCCGACAGCGCGCCGGAGCCCGCTGGCGCGGTGCCGTCAGGTTGGTCCCCCGAGCCTGAGCCGCTGCGCTGTGCTGCCTTGGAGGACCGTACTGCCTTGGAGGGCTGTGCTGCCTTGGAGGACTGGGCCGACCTGGCACGCTTTGTGGGCTTGGGTCCCTGCTTCGATCTCGACGTGCGTGACCTGGGTGAACCCTCGTCATCTCCACCACGGTCGTCTCCACCACGGCCCGACCCGGGTCTGCCGCGGCCTTTGCGGGGTGGCGACTCCGCGCGTCGACGCCGGACGACCGGCTCGGCATCCAACTCAGCCCCCCGAGACCGGCGGGACGATGGCGAGCTCATCGCGGGGTCCGACCACGTCGGCCGGTTCTGCGGGTTCGCCGTTGCACCAGATCGTGCTCACGTCGACCACGGCTGCGAAGCCCGGGCCGAAACGCTCGGTGAGCGCGTCAAGCACCGCACCCACCGTTGCCTCCTCGGAGTCAACCCTCGACCGCCCGGCCGCCTCGCGGGCCTGGGCGAACATGACTACGGCAGGCATCCTGCGAGCGTAGAGGATCACCTGCTCAGGTGACCCATAGCACCGTCGCCAGACCCGCTCCGAAAACCGCCCGAATCGGCTCCCAAGGCAACGTGACCGCTCCCGGTGCGAGGTTCAGATCTGGCCCGGCACCGTCTCGTCGGATAGCAGGTGAACCCGCTCACCCAGGGTGAACGAGTT
The DNA here is from genome assembly GCA_047972145.1 of Microthrixaceae bacterium. Lineage (GTDB taxonomy): Bacteria > Actinomycetota > Acidimicrobiia > Acidimicrobiales > Microtrichaceae > JAMLGJ01. The sequence goes on along the minus strand of JBKEAI010000232.1, from coordinate 7,583 downwards.
GCCGTCATAGGTGAACCGGCGACCCTCGAGGTTCGCCACCGTGGAGAAGGCACCATCCAACGCCCGCTCGAGCGCGTAGATGATCCCGGCATGGGCGACCGCCAACAGTGACCCCCCGGGCACGCTCGATGCCATCGCCTCGATCGATCCGAGGGCGCGCGCCTCGACATGTTGGTCGGGTTCCCACGACGGCGGACGATCACCGGCCGCGAGGTACCCGGGCCATTGGGCTTCGATCTCGTCGCGTGTGAGCCCCTGCCACTCCCCTGCGTCGCGCTCCATCAGGCCGTCGAGCACGACGACGGGTGCGACCCCCACATGGTCTGCGATGATCTGTGCGCTGAGCGACGCCCGTTGCAACGGAGAGGCGAACACGGCGTCTATGGCGCCTACAGCTCGAGCCGCGTCGGCGGCCTGTGACCGCCCGAGCTGGGTGAGCGGAGGATCCTCCTGTCCCTGCCAACGTCCGAGCGCGTTCCACTCGGACTGTCCGTGGCGGACCACGAGGACTTCGGTCGGTTTCAAGGCGTGCACCCCTCCCAGCCCGTCACCTGGCACGGCGCACGGTTGCCGGCCCGACCGTCGGTCATCGCCTCGGATCTCAATCCACCGACGGGGTGGGACCGCTCACGGCGAACCGATCCCCTGAGACCACCGCTTCGATCTCCTCGGCGGTACTGCCCCCAGCGGCACTGCCTCCAGCGGCACTGCCTCCAGCGGTACTGCCATCGGTGGAACCCCCCGCGTTGCCGTCGCCTGCCACGATGCGGTCGATCGTCTCCATCGCCGAGGCGACCGCCGCTATGTCCTCCTCGAGCGTGCGCACGACGTCGGATGTGGAGCCCCCGGCAGCCTCCACGTCGATCTGGACACCCGGGTCCCCAGCACCTGTGACCGCTGGCCGGTCCGCTTCGACCGCGTGCCCCGCGACCACTTGCGCGGGCATCGTCTGGCCCGTCTCCGCTCGGGTGGGAACCGGTCGTCCCGCGGTGTATCCCGGCTCGGGGGCCGGCTCCGCCTGGCCCGTGGAGCGCTCGGGTTCACCGGCGCCACCGTGTGCGCCGATCCGATGGTCCTCCTCGAGCGGGGAATCGCCCTCGATCGGGTAGTCACCCTCGGCGCCTTGTTGCATCGCCACACGGTACTCGTCGCACCCGAGGTGCGAGGCGACGGGCCAAAGGCGTCGGTCGCAGCACACCGCTCCCTAGCGTGGTGTGCATGTCAACCGAGGTGATCGACGTGATCGCGGGTCAGTCGTTGCGCGCAACGCTCGACGTCCTCGCCGCCGACAGCAGCGGTGTGCTGATGCGGTCCTTCGGAATCGCCCTGTTGATCATGGCCCCTGTCGCTTTGTGGCAGGGCTGGCGGATCCGGGAACGCCGTCGTTCCCAACAGAGCTCGGCGTTCCAGGAAGCCTCCGACCTCGCGACGATCCCCGGACCCGACGAGGGCCAGTCACTCGAGGCAGTCGTCGCACGGATAAACCGTCTCGCCTCCACCATGGCTCCCGGTGAACGCACCGAGCTCGACGTTCCCGCGAACCTCACCGTCGGCGGACGTCCTGCGGAGACCTCGCTGGTGGAAGTCGTGCTGCGCGATGCGATGGACCGCAGCGGGATGGAGATGGTCGCAACCACCAGCGACGGAGCGTCGGTCCGCCTCGTCTGCCTGCGCCGCTGAACAGCCCGCATCGCCGCGGGCTCGGGCGGTTGCGTACTCCCCGGTGCGGGGAGGAGGATGGGCCGATGGGTGTCGAACCTCTCGTAGCCGATCCGGCAACCACGACCGTCACCGAGGAGATCACCGAGACACAGGACGGTCCGGTGGCCCACATCGTCAAGACGCTCCCCGGCGAGGACGCCGCAGCGAAGGTGCTGGCCGCGCGTGTGGAGGGCACGCCGATCGAGGCGCTGTGCGGCCACGTATGGGTGCCGAGTCGTGACCCCAAGCGGCTCCCGATGTGCCAGGCGTGCAAGGACATCTACGAGATGTACCGCGGCTTCAACGACAACCTCGGTGAGACCCCCCGGACCTGAGGCTCCGCGGGTCACCGTCTCCGCCGGCGAACACGGGCCGGGTGGTTGCGGACCCCGACGTCCTGCATCCACCCCCCGGGGTGCCCCAGCGGGCAGCGTATTGCTGTTCCCAGGAGGTGCCCACGATGTCGTCCGACGAGTCCCCGATGGACCAGACCCCAACCGATGCTTCCGACGACTACAACCCCGCCGCCGACGGCCCCGACACGGCCCCGTCCGAACGGTCACCGCGGTGGAGCCCACAGACCAAGAACATCATGGCGATCGCACTGTCGATCGCCGGCATCGTCGTGCTCTACCTGGCCCGCAACGTGCTCGCCCTCGCGGCCCTCGCAGGCCTCGTAGCCTTCCTCATCGCACCGGTCATCCGGCTGCTGCACGTGAAGCTGCACGTTCCCCGCGTCCTCGCGCTGCTCGGCAGCTACCTCGCGGTGTTCATAGGGGTCCTGGTCATGAGCTTCTTCATGGTCGACGGGGTGATCGGTGCGGTTCGTGAGATCAACCTCGACGAGGCCGAGGAATCCCTGCGCTCAACCGCCACCGACTTCCTGGAGAACGTGCGGGAGTTCAAGGTCGCCGGGTACACGATCGACCTCACCGACACCGTCGACCCCTGGTTGGAGGACCTCCGCAAGCCCGAGAAGCCCGACAAGGACGCCAACGAGACGGTCGAGAAGCGCCTGGCGCTCGATACCGACCAACTCGAGTCTCTCTTCGGTCGGGTGACCACGTCGGTGGGTACGATCGGAAGCTCGCTGCTCGCCGCGTTCATGTCGGGGATCATCACGGTGCTCGTCGCGATCTACCTCAACGCCGACAGCAACAAGTTCCGCGACGGGTTGCGACGCACCCTGCCACGTAGCCAACTCGACGACGCCGACCGCCTCGCGCGCCGCACGATGGCGATCTGGCGGGGCTACCTCTACGGCCAGTTGTTGAACAGCCTCATCGTGGGTGTGTTCATGTGGATCGTGCTCTGGGCGATCGGCCTGCCCGGAGCGTTCGTGTTCGCGGTGATCCTCGGCGTGTTGAACATGATCCCCACCTTCGGGCCGATCATCGCGGCCATTCCCGCTGTGCTCGCCGCACTTACCCTCGGGTCGTCGCGCATGGACTGGGGCAACCTCGCCTTCGCGATCCTGGTGACCGTGCTGTACCTCGTGGTCGTTCAACTCCAGGCCAACCTCATCGCCCCGTTCATCACCGGCAGAGCGGTGAAGCTGTCGCCGGCGACCGTCATCATCGGGCTGCTCGTGGGAGTCCAGGTGGGAGGCCTCGTCGGCGCGGTGCTGGTGGTCCCGATAATCGCCACAGGTAAGGAGTACGCACGGTACGTGATCGCCAAGTTGACCGACCACGACCCGTTCCCCAATGCGACCAACGACGACCTGTTGGAACCCGGTGATGACCCGGGGGGCGACCTCGAACCTGCACCCGCCTGAGCAACCTCCGAAGCCACCCCAGAGGAGCACCACATGAACCCTGAGCCCGACACCGACGGGGCGGTGCCCTCGGAGCAACGCTCGCGTGACATCCTCGCCATCGGTGACCTCGCCATCTCCTACGGCCATGCGGTCGACGACCGCGACTGGGCCCGCTGGGAGGCGCTGTTCACCCCCGATGCACTGATCGACTACACCAGCGCCGGAGGGATCGCGGGCACCCCCTCGGAGCTCGCGGCGTGGTTCCCCGACGCGTTCGCGGCGTTCGAGTGGTGCATGCACTCGATGTCGACCCACGAGATCCGCTTCGACGGCCACGACACCGCCACCGGGCGGGTGCACGTGTTCAACCGCAACGGGGTCCGTGTCGACGGTGACCCCGAGGTGCTCGATGTGGGAGCCGTCTACGAGGACACCTATCGGCGTGTGGATGATCGCTGGCTGTTCTCAGGCCGCCACGAGCACGTCCGCTACATAGAGGGCGGCCGCTTCGCCGAGATGCTCCGCTCCACGATGACCTGAACCAGCGCGATCACCTGAACCAGCGAGATCTCCCCGTCAGTGGGATCCAGAGGCCCGCGACACATCGGCGCACGACCCCTGCCCGCTGTGGGTACATTGGGGCCCATGTCAAGCGAAGGCCTGCACGAGGCATCCTCGAAGCTCGATGACGCGGTCGTGGACCGTCACCGGATGATCACCTCGATCATGGAGGAGCTCGAGGCGGTCGACTGGTACGACCAGCGCGTGTCTGCGACCGACGACGAGAGCCTGGCCGATGTGCTCGCCCACAACCGCGACGAGGAGAAGGAGCATGCAGCCATGGGCATCGAGTGGCTGCGGCGCAACGACGATCGCTTCGACCACGAACTGCGCACCTACCTGTTCACCGATTTACCGATACTGGAAGCCGAGGGGGTTGCAATGGGCACACACAGCGACGACCGCGACGATCTGGACGGCTCGGAGCGGACCGAAGACGGCACAGCCGAGTCTGTCGGAGCGCCCGATGTGGCACCGTCTCACGACACGCACTCACTGCGCATAGGAAGCCTGAAGGAAACCAACGGGAAGGCCCAACCATGAACCACCTGCACAGAGACCTCGCCCCGATCACCGACGCCGCGTGGGCAGAGATCGACCACGAGGCCAAGCGGGCACTGGAGAACTTCCTTGCAGCGCGACGCCTGGTCGACTTCAGCGGACCCCATGGCTGGGAGGCCGCCGCGGTCACCCTCGGCACCGTGGAGGACATCGGCAAGGGCCCCGTCGAGGGCGTGGAGAGCGCCAAGCGCCTGGTGCAGACCTACGTGGAGCTGCGCGCCCCGTTCACCCTGAGCCGCCAGCAGCTCGACGCCATCGACCGCGGCCACAAGTCACCGGACCTAGATGCGGTGATCGACGCGGCGCGTTCGGTCGCCTCGGCAGAGGACCGGGCGGTGTTCCACGGGTACTCGGGCGGCGGGATCCAGGGGATCGTCGACTCCTCTCCGCATGATCCGGTCGACATCCACACCGAGTACGGCACATACCCCACATGGGTCGCCATGGCGGTCGCCCGACTTCGCGACGCCGGTGTCGAGGGCCCGTACGGGATCGCGCTCGGACCCGATTGCTACGCGGGGATCCTGGAGTCCACCGAGGACGGCGGCTACCCGATCCTGGAACGCCTGCGCCTGATCCTCCAGGGCCCTGTCGTGTACGCACCGGCGGTCTCGGGTGCGGTGGTCATGTCGATGCGGGGGTCCGACTTCGAGCTGTACTGCGGCCAGGACTTCTCCATCGGGTTCAGCGGGGCCGACGACGACACGGTGAACCTCTACATCGAGGAGAGCCTCACCTTCCACGTGCATGCGCCCGAGGCGGCGGTCGCACTCCAGTACACGTGAGGTAACCACCCATCACAGCCGAGGTACCAGCGACACTCGGATCCTGAGCCGTCAGCGGACCCGTGTGGCGCCCGGAGCACCGGCCTCCGGCGTCGGTACCTCGCCGGCCGGCCCATGATCACATGGGCCGGATCACATGGGCCGATCACATGGGCCGGTCCGCCGGTCCGCTCGCCTCCTCAGTGCCCGTTGACCGACCAGTGCCACGGCTCCGATGGCAGGTTGAAGAACCCGAAGTCGGCCGCGTTCTGGGTGAGCCAGGCAAACTCCGGGCTCGAACGTGTGAGCACCCTGCCGCCGGTGTCGGTGAAGTCGATCGCCAGGCCGCGTTCGTGCATCGACTGGCCCGGCCGCGCCGTGGGAGGCGAACAGCTCGACGAGGGTGCCGTGAAGATCGCCTCGTAGGACGTTCCGCAGTGGCTGGCCCGTAGTTCGATCTGGCGCACCGAATCCCGGTACGCACTCCCCCCGAGAACCACGCCGTCGCGCATCGCGGCGAGGAACATGGCAAACGCGCTCGGAGCCACCAGGTTGTGCATCCAGACGCTGGTGGTACCGATGCGGACCATCTCGGCCCTCGCGGGAAGACCCTCGACCTCGGGGATCCAGTTGCCCGCGTCGTCCTGGCGGGCGGTGACCCGGCCGGTGGTGGCGAGCGAGCCGAGCACCAGACGGGTCTCGAGTACGACATCGGTCAACTGCAGGTCGGCGACCTCCTCACGTGCGAGGTCCAACTCGGTGCGAATGCGCACCAACTCGGCGGTCTGCTCGGCCAGCCGTGCCTCGATCGCAGCTGTGGCGTCCTGCACCTCCGCAATCGCCTCGCGCGAGCGCTGCGCAGCGCGTTCGGCCGCATCCGCGGCCCGCACGGCCGCTGCACGGGCACGATCCCGACGCTTCCACACCGCCCTGCGCGCCTCGGCGCGCCCGACGAGGACCCCCGTGGAGGCCATCTCCTCGGACACGCTTCCGGTGAGCGCTGCCATCACGGTCTGGGCCTGTGGAGGGTTGATGAACAGGTCGATCGCCGATTCGCGCAGGTCGGCCTCGGCCACCTCGGCACGCTGGGCTGCCTGGGAGCGTTCGGAGTTCGCGACCGCGAGCGCAGCGTCGGCACGCTCGGCGCCGGCACGGGCCTGCACCAGGTCGGCCTGGGCCGCGAGCAGCTCTGCGTCGATCTCCCCCAGGGCGACGGTCGCCTCGGTCTCCAGGCCGCGCACGAACTCCTCGACCGTGCCCGCCTGTTCGAGCCGCGCGGCGATGTCCGCACGCCGCTGTTCGATCTCCTCGGGGGTGCCCTCCCGCAGAGCCTCCTCCAGCAGTTCACCGGACAACTCTCCACCATCGGCGTAGTTCGCCGGGGAACCGGAACCCTCGGGATCCTGCGCGGAAGCAGGTGCCGGCCACGACACGCCGATCACCGCCGAGACGAGCGCGCCGATGCACACCAACTTCAACGACGGACCGCCTCCTCCCAAACGCATCGCGACACGCTACCGACGATCCGGATCACTTCCCAGACAGCGGGGACATGTCCCCATCAGGTTGGTGCGAACGTCCTACGTCCCGCCTGATCGCGCACCGCGTCGATGGTGGGGTCCACCGCTTCGGTGCCCGCCCACGCGAAGTCGCTGTAGGTGACCCTCCGCTCGCTGTGCACGGGTGGCGTGGCGCAGTGCAGGGTGCACGACACTCCCGGCAGCATCGCCCTCGGGCCCATCGCCTTCGACCGTGATCGTGATGCTGCGCAGACCACTTGCAGTGAACGCTGCTGTCGCCAGGTCTGCACCGCTTGCGAGCAACTCCGGCACGTCTCTGGTGTGGAACGTGGCGGGATCCACGTCCCGGACCTGGTCAAGGGACCGGGTTCGCAGGTCGAAGCACACCGGTGCAGTCTGGCACGACCGGACTGGCACGACCGGACTGCCGGACAGCGCTGCTGGCGCAGGTCCTTTGGAACGGCGCCCGCACGGCTCGGACACCTGCCCCACCGCCCAGCTGGCCCGGCCACGCATGCCGGGACCTAGTGTGTCCCGGTGGGCCGGCCGACCAGCCGGCGACGTTGTCAACGGGAGGACACGCGATGGGTACGACCGGTCAGAAGGCGGACGCCGCGGACTGCGTCGAAGCGGCGCAGGATCTGGTGCCGCTGATGGTGGAGCACGCCGCGGAGGCCGACCGCACACGCACGGTGCATCCAGAGGTTGTGTCCGCAC
>JBKEAI010000213.1:0-8271 GCA_047972145.1 Microthrixaceae bacterium | reverse complement strand
GTCCCTCGGCCGGGCCGTCCGCTCCGGGCACGACGGGTGTGACCTCGGTGGGTACCTGTTGGCCGCGTGCAGGGATGAACACGCGGGCTCCATCAGAGAGTGGCGCTGCCAGGTTGATCCGGTCGAGATCCGCGAGCTCGCTCAGACCCCCCGCCGCATTCGCTGCATCCGCCACACGGCCATCGGAGGCAACGGTGACCAGACCGGGTTCGACCACAGCACCCGCGACATGCACCGTGAGCAGCCCACCCGGTGCGCCGGCAGCGCGGTCGGCTCCGACTGCTGACGAACCGGCCCGAGCATCACCCGTACTGTCTCCGCCTCTGGGGTCACCAGCTGTCGGGCCACCAGCTGTCCCATCGGTCGTGGCCACCTCCGAGGGCCGTTCTCCGCCCTGGTTCGCTCCGTCGCCTGCGTTGGGCATGCGTCCTTCTATCGGCGGTTCCCGTCCGAGGGTGGTCCATGCCAGGAACCCACCGACGAGCGCGGCGAACAGGATCGCCATGCCGAGCCACGCCGGGATCCTCCCGGTGAATGGACCCGAAGGCGGGGTGGGCCTACGGTCGATCCGACGCACCAGGGCGTCCAACGCGCTGTTCTCGCCCTGCAACCTGCTCTCGCCCCGCGACGCGATCTCGCCCTGCGAGGAGCTATCTGCGTCTCCCGCAGCATCGCCCTCACCCGCAGTACCGCCCTCCCCCGCAATGTCGCCATCCGCAGTGCCGTCGCCTGGCGCGGCACCCGCCCGTACCCCTGTCATCGGCGTACCCGTTCGATCGTCGACCACGGTCGGCAAAGGTACGCACGCTGGATCAACTCCACAGCGGGCCGGCCGACCCGCGGCCGGTCTTGGGAGGCGAGCGGGAAAGCAAGCCGATCCATGAGATGGTGGGCCGCTCGACGAGGTGCCCGAGAGGAGACCGGCACTTGAGAAGCGACTCGGGTTCCCTACCCGCGCCGCTCCTTGGCGGGGTGCTCAACAGCGATGATGCGCCAGGGTGAGCCTCAGCAGCTTCCTAGAAGAGCTGGGCTGAGAGCTTGCGACGCCAGGCGGCGCGGGAGTCCGCCTCGCTGAGCACCTCGAGTAGATCGACGAAGCGCGCACGTGCCGCGTCGTCGTCCTTGACCGACCCGAGCAGCGACCTGAGCTCGGTCTCCACAGCCGAGTCACCGCCCTCGGGTCGCCCACCTGCGCGGGCCAATGCGAGCAGGTGACGCACCTCGGTGGTCTCCGGGAGGCCTTCGAGCAGGGTCAGCGCCTCGGCCAGATCACCTTCACCACCACCCTCCCCACCACTTGCGACATCATCTCCGCCGGCACCGCGCTCGACGAGCAGCGTGGCGAGTGCGACCCTCGCCTCCGCATTGGTCGGCACGAGTTGCACCGCGGCACGTAGCGACTGTTCGTCGCCGGCCGCGACGAGCGCTGCGACCTGTTGCTCCTCGGGGCTCATCGTGAGTCTCGACACGAACTCGCGCACCACGGACTCCGGCTGGGCCCCGAGGAAGCTGTCTACGACCTTTCCGCCGACGAGGGCGTGGACCGCCGGGATCGACTGGGCCTGGAACGCCCTCGCGACGGCCGGGTTGGCCTCGATGTCGACCTTGGCGAGCTCGACCTGGCCGTTCGTCGAGGCGATCACCGACTCGAGGATCGGGCCCAGCGTCTTGCACGGCCCGCACCACTCCGCCCAGAGGTCGACCACCACCGGCACGGTCGCAGAGCGCTCGATCACCTGGGTCTGGAACGTCGCGTCGGTCACGTCTGCCATTACCCAAGCGTAGGACGCGCAGAGTCGCGCGTTGTTGTCGGGCGCCGTAGTCCGGCAACGTGGTCGGGCGCCGTAGTCCGGCAACGTGGTCGGGCGCCGTAGCCCGGCACGTGGTCCTGCGCGTTGGCCACACACATCGGGCGCGGGCGCTGCCCCGCTGCGAACGGCACTAGCGTGGGACGACCATGAGCCCACCGCCCGCCACTTCGGACAACGACGACAAGTTGGCACCTGAGGGAATCGACCCGGAGGGCGTCGAGCGCTGGTTCGCCGAGCACGTCCCGAGTGCCGGTGCCCCGCTCACCTACTCGCTCATCGCAGGCGGCCACTCCAACCTCACGTTCTCGGTCACCGACCGGGCCGGCTCGCGTTGGGTGCTGCGCCGGCCGCCGCTCGGGCAGGTCCTCGCATCGGCCCACGACATGGGTCGTGAGCACAAGATCATCTCCGCACTCGGGCCCACCGACGTTCCGGTACCCCACACCGAGGGATTGTGCGAAGACCCTGCGGTCAACGGTGCGCCGTTCTACGTCATGGACTTCGTCGAGGGATCGATCGTGCGCTCGACCTCCGATGCCGAGGCGCTCTCCCCAGACGAGCGTCGGCGCGCAGGGGAATCACTCGTGGATGTGCTGGCCGACATCCATGCAGTCGACGTCGATGCCGCCGGCCTCGGCGACCTCGGACGCAAGTCCGCCTACATCGAACGCCAACTCAAGCGCTGGAACGGCCAGTTCGACAAGTCCGACTCCCAGGTGCCGGGTGGGTTGGGACTGGATTCGGTGTCCTCTGCGCACGACCGGCTCACCGAGGTGATCCCCGAACAACACGGCGCTGCCATCGTCCACGGCGACTACCGCCTCGACAACTGCATGCTCGGCCCCGACGGCTCGGTGGTTGCGGTGCTCGACTGGGAGATCTGCACCCTGGGTGACCCGATGGCCGACATCGGACTGCTCTGGGTCTACTGGACCAACCCGGGCGACGCGGCGGTGCTCCCCCAGGCCTCCCCCACCGCTCTTGAGGGCTTTGTGACCAAGGACGAACTCGTCACCCGTTACGCACAGCGTTCCGGTCGGGACTGCTCGGGGATCGACTTCTACATCGCGTTCGGGTACTGGAAGCTCACCTGCATCATCGCGGGTGTCTACGCGCGCTACGCGGGTGGGGCGATGGGCGATGTACCCGAGGAGCAGGTGAACGGCTTCCGCCAGATGCTCGACTCGCTGGCGGACCGCACCACCGAAGCGGTGGGTGAGCTGTGACGGTAAAGCTGTGATGGTCAGGGCATGAAGTCGGGACACCGATGGCGGATCTGATCGAGTTCCACGACCATCCCGAGCTGACCGAACCGGTCCTCGTGGTCAGCCTCGAGGGCTGGATAGATGCCGGAATGGCGGCAAGTGGAGCGATGACCTCGATGATCGGCTCCACGCAGGCAGCGCACATCGCCTCATTCGACGCTGACCGTCTACTCGACCACCGCGCGCGCCGGCCCATCATGCACCTGGTCAACGGTGTGATCACCGGCCTCGACTGGCCCGCAACCGAGCTTCACGCGGGGGTCGACTCCAACGGTGGCGACGTGTTGATGCTGCACGGCGCAGAACCCGACTTCGAGTGGGCCGTCTTCACCCGAACCGTGATGGAGCTCGTCGAGGACTACGAGTGTTCGATGGTGGTGTGCCTGGGTGCGTATCCGGCGCCGGTCCCCCACACACGGCCTGTGAGCCTGTCGCTCACCACGGCGTCGGGCGACCTGTCGGACCGCCTTCGCGGGTACGTGCGCGGATCGCTCGATGTGCCCGCAGGCATCCACAGCGTGCTCGACGTGGAGTGCAACAAGGCGGGCATCCCGGCACTCGGTCTGTGGGCGCAGACACCCCACTACATCTCCTCGATGCCGTTCCCCGCGGCCAGCCTCGCCCTGCTCGAAGGTCTGCACGAGGTGTCCGGACTCGACATCGACGTCAAGGAGCTCGCCGGGGAAGCTGCGGCAACCCGTGACCGCTTGGACCGTCTCGTGGCGGAGAACCCGGAGCACCTGGAGATGGTCCACCAGCTCGAAACGGTGGTCGACACTGCGGAACCGGTCGAGGAGCTCCAGAGCCCACTCACGATCGGGGAGATCCCCAGCGGTGACGAACTGGCCGAGGAGTTCCAGCGGTTCCTCGAAGGCGAGCAGAACTCCGACGGGGACTGACAGTGAGAATGGGGAGAGCCTGCCCGCATCCCGAGCGCCTACCCAGCCGCCGGCGGTCGACGGCAGCTGGCTCGATCGTCTGGCTCAATCGTCGAGGACAGCCAGCTCATCGGCCTCATAGGAGGCCTTGGCCGCTGAGCGCTGGAGCTTGCCCGAGGAGGTCTTGGGAACGCTGCCGGGTTCGACCAGCACGACGGTCTTGGGTGGGATCCCCTCGGCCTGGGTGACCGCGTTGGCCACGTCCCGACGGATCTGTGAGAGGTCTCCACCCTTGGACTCCGCGACGACCACGATGTTCTGGGCTCCATGGCGCCCTTCGACGCCGAACGCGATCACGTTGCCCGTGCGTACACCGTCGAGCTCGCCGACGACCTTCTCTATGTCCTGGGGGTAGACGTTTCGGCCGCCGACGATGATCACGTCCTTGGATCGCCCGCATACCACGAGCTCGCCACCGACTGTGTAGGAGAGGTCACCGGTGCGCAACCAGCCCCCACCGAGTAGCTCCTCGGTGGCATCCTCGCGCTTGTAGTAGCCCGTGGTGACCGACGGCCCGCGAAGCTGGAGCTCGCCGACGCGACGGTCGGGCAGTTCCTCTCCGGTGTTGGTGTCGACGATGCGCATCTCCATGCCCGGAACCGGACCTCCGAGGATCGCGAGTTCGACCGCACCTTCGGCCTCAGCGTCGACCGGCTCGGCGCGATGGTCCAACTCGAGGGCGCGCTTGTCGACCCAGTCGGTTCGCAGACCCTTGCCCGGAGCGGGGAAGCAACCCGCGATGCACACCTCGGCCATCCCGAAGGCGGGGAACGCTGCTGTCGGACTGAGCCCGAAGCGCTCGCCGGCTTCGAAGAAGCGCCGAAACGTGTCGGGATCGACAGGCTCGGCGCCGTTGAGCAGCACCCGCACGTTGGACAGGTCGAGGTCGTCCTCGCAGCGTCGCAGCGTGCGCGCCGCGAGTGCGTAGGCGAAGTTGGGTCCTGCGGTGGCGGTGCCACCGAAGTCCGAGATCCAGCGCATCCAACGGATCGGACGGGCCAGGAAGTCCTGTGGCGCCCCCTGGATCAGGTCGGTACCCAGGGTCATCGGAATCGTGAGCAGCCCTATGAGACCCATGTCGTGGTACAGGGGCAGCCACGACACGATTCGGTCCCCCTCTGTGACCTCGGCTGCATCCCAGGCGGCGTCGAGGTTGGCGCAGATGTTGGAGTGCGGGAGCATCACCCCCTTGGGTTGCGAGGTGGACCCGGAGGTGAACTGGAGCACCGCGAGCGAGCTCGGATCCGACTTGGGGCGCTTGTAGTCATCTGAGCTGGGGCCCTGTGGTGAGCACAGTTCCTCCAAGGACAGGAACGGCGGGTCACCCTCGATCGGCTCCACGAACGCGAGGAGTTCGGGATCGACCAGCACCAGCGAGGAGTCGGACCCGTGGATCCGGTCGCGGGTCTGCGCGATGAACTGCTCTAGGGCGCCCATGCGCATCGGCAGCGGCATGGTGACGAGGGTCGCCCCGGTGATCCACACCGCCTGGATGGCGGTGATCAGGTTCCGCGTCGTCGGACCCAACAGGGCGACATGGTCGCCGGGCCTCACTCCCCTGGCCTGGAGGCCCGCCGCAGCGGCGCGCGCCTGGAGATGCAGGTCCGCCCAGGACACGGTCTCATGGGAGTCACCCGAGATGAAGGTGATCGTGCGCCCCGAGAATTCGGCGACGTTCTCGATCCTGTCGATCAACGACATTGCGTTGTCATTACCCATCGTCCGCGAACGTTACCCGCGCCGCGGGTGGCCGTCGGCAAGGCTGCGCTCGGCAGGGCGGTATCAGGTGACGAAGTTCACGATCTTCGGCGGGCGCACGATCACCTTGCGAGGCTCGCCATCGAGGTGCGATGCAACGTTCTGCGACCCCCTCGCCGCCGCCACACATGCCTCTTCGTCGGCATCCGCGGGGACCTCGATGCGGTCGCGGACCTTGCCGTTGACCTGCACGACCATCGTGACGACCTCCTCGACGAGCATCGACTCGTCGGGTGTCGGCCAGGGCCGTTCGTGGAGGTGTTCGGAGTCGTGGCGTCGCGCCCACAACTCGGCGGTGATGTGGGGGGTAGCCGGGCCGAGGAGTGTGATCAGCGTGTCGGTTGCGAACCCGAGGGTCGACCCGTGGACGCCGGCGTCGGCCTGCACGTAGCGGTAGATGTCGTTGAGCTGTGCCATGCAGCGCGCGACCGCGACGTTGTAGGACCAACGGTCATAGGCATCGGTGACGTCCGCGATCAAGCGGTTGGCCGATCGCAGCAATGCGGTGTCGGCATCGGTCGGGTTGCCGTCGCGCCGCTCAGCTTGGGACACGAGGGTCGACCCGGGCACGGCGAGACGCCAGAGCCGTTGGAGGAACCGACTGCAACCCTCGAGGCCGAAGTCCTCCCAGTCGACGTCCTCCTCGGGAGGCTTCACAGCCAGATGAGCCAAGCGCAGCGAGTCGGCACCGAGAGTGTCGATGATCTCCTCGGGTGCGACGAGGTTGCCCTTCGACTTGGACATCTTGGTGCCCTCGAGGCGGATCATGCCCTGGGTGAAGAGGCGCTGGAAGGGCTCGCGCAGGTCCGTGGGCGCGACGCCGAGATCCGCGAGGGCCTTGGTGAAGAAGCGCGCATACATGAGGTGCAACACGGCATGCTCGGCGCCTCCGATGTACTGGTCGACCGGCATCCACGCGTCGACCACGTCGCTGTCGAAAGGCTTGTCATCGCTCCACGGGTCGCAGAAGCGCAGGAAGTACCACGACGAATCCACGAAGGTGTCCATCGTGTCGGTCTCGCGGGTGGCCGGCCCACCGCAATCGGGGCAGGTGGTGTGCAGGAACCCCTCGTGGAACTGCAACGGAGATTGGCCGGTCGGGCGGAACTCGACATCGTCGGGGGCGAGCACGGGTAGCTGGTCGACCGGGACCGGTTTGATCCCGCAGTCCTCGCAGTAGATGACCGGAATCGGGCATCCCCAGAACCGCTGGCGGCTGACCAGCCAGTCGCGAAGCCGGAAGTTGACCGTCGCGTCGCCGATCCCCTGGGACTCGATCCAGCCGATCGCAGCGGCCTTCGCGGCCGCCGTATCGAGTCCGTTGAGCACAGGACCAGGTGCGTCGCCGCTGCCCTCGGTGGGGCTGTTGATCGAGGTGCCCGGCCCTGCGTAGGGGCCGCCGTCGAATCCCTCGGGGCGCTGCACGGTCTCGATCACCGGCAGGCCGAACACGGTCGCGAAGTCGAAGTCGCGCTGGTCCTCGCCGGGCACCGCCATCACCGCACCGGTGCCGTAGGTGGCGAGCACGTAGTCCGCCAGGTAGACCGGCACCGGGGCTCCGGTGAACGGGTTGAGCGCGTACGCACCGGTGAAGGTCCCGCGGTCCTCCAGCGCACCCTCGGTGCTCAGACGATCGACCTCGGAGGTGTTGCGGGCCCGTTCCACGAACTCCTCGACGGCCCCTGCGCGGTCCCCGGTGGTGATCTGACTCACGAGGGCGGCCTCGGGTGCGAGCACGCAGAAGGTCATCCCGTAGGAGGTGTCGGGCCGCGTTGTGAACACCCGCATGCGCAGCGCATCAGGGTGTGGGTTGCCGTCCGCGTCGCAGATGTCCATCTCGAACTCGACGCCCTCGGAGCGCCCGATCCAGTTGCGCTGCTGGGTGACGACGCGCTCGGGCCAGTCGAGGCCGCCGAGATCGTCGAGGAGCTGGTCGGCGTAGTCGGTTATGCGGAAGTACCACTGGTCGAGGTCGCGCCGCTCGACGAGGTCACCGGAACGTTCGCATCGTCCGTCGACGACCTGCTCGTTCGCGAGAACCGTCTGACACCCTGGGCACCAGTTGACCGGAGCTCCCTTGCGGTACGCGAGGCCCGCTTCGAGCAGCTGGAGGAAGATCCACTGGGTCCAGTGGATGTACTCGGGATCATGGCTGCGCAGCGTCCGACGCCAGTCGTACACACCACCGATGCGCCGCAGCGAGCTGGTGAGCTCCTCTATGCGCGCATCGGTGAACTCACGGGGGTGCACCCCCGTGCGGATCGCCGCGTTCTCCGCCGGCAGGCCGAAAGAGTCGAAACCCATCGGTGACAGAACCGCCTCGCCCCGCATGGTTCGGTAGCGGGTGAGAAGGTCACCGAAGGTGTAGTTGCGCACGTGGCCCATGTGCGCGGCACCGGAGGGATAGGGGTACATGCACAACACGTACCCGCGTGGGCGGGGGTCGTCGTTGTCGACCTCGTAGGTGGCGTGCTCGGACCAGTACGCCTGCCAGCGGGG
>JBKEAI010000176.1:0-5792 GCA_047972145.1 Microthrixaceae bacterium | reverse complement strand
AGTACACCCCGCAGGTCGCGGCGATCTACGAACGTGGGTTGGGGCTCGGTCAGGTGGTGGTCGACCGTGAAGTGCTGTCCCGCCATGTAGCGGCTCCCTACTACTCACAGGTGTTGGTGTCGGTCGCGCCGGGCTCGGATGCGATAGCTGTACGAAAAGCCCTCGGTGCTCTCGAGGTGCCCGCGATGGTGGTCGTCGACCGCGGCGGATACTCCGCGGGGGTGGATGCCGAACTCGAGGTTGAGGGCTGGATGAACCGCGTGATGGCAGCGGTGTTCGGAGGGTTCGCAGCTATCGCGGCGGTGAACACCCTGGTGATGGTCGTTCTCGATCGGCGGCGCGAGATCGCGCTGTTGCGCCTCAGCGGCATGACCCAGCGCCAGGTGCGAGCGACCTTCCGTTGGGAAGCCGCGATCGTCGCTGTGTCGGGGATCGGTCTCGGAGTCACCATCGCCTGGATCACCCTGTCGGGCTTTGCCAGGGGAGCCACAGGTGGGTCGCCGTACGTACCACCGCTCCAAGGTCTGGCCGTGGTGGCCGCGGTAGGTGCGCTCGCCTTCGTGGCCACGGCGATCCCCTCGCGTTGGATCCTTCGAAACGACCCGAAGACAGGGGGATGAGTAGTTCAACTCCGGGCCCAGGTGCGAGAAGCGGTTGAAGTCTCACAACGCCCGGCGTATGGTGTTTCACATACCCCCATGGGGTATATGAAAAGGAGGTGCCCGATGCCAGCACATCCTGACGTCGAGCGACAGGAACTCGACGAGCAGCATGGACACGTCGGTCACACAACCCGAGGCGGCGACGCCGGCGATCCGGGACACGCCGAGCACTCCACGGCTACCGCCGTTGGTGCTCACGGCTCCCACCAAGGTCACGGCCCTCACGGTGACCACCAAGGTCACGGCCCTCACGGTGACCACGGTGACCACGGAGGTCATGGAGGGCACGACAAGCACGCGGGGCACAACCCCGCCATGTTCCGCGACCGGTTCTGGTTGTCACTCGTCCTGACGATCCCACTCGTTGTGACCAGCGAGATGGTGATGGACTGGTTCAACTACACGATCGACTTCCCCGGCATCGAGTGGGTCGGGCCGATCCTCGGTTCGATCGTGTTCCTCTGGGGTGGATGGCCGTTCCTGCGGGGCGGACTCAGCGAGGTGCGCGACCGCCAGCCCGGGATGATGCTGCTCATCTCGATGGCGATCACCGTCGCCTACACCGCTTCGATGGCCACCAGCCTTGGATGGTTCGAGCTCGACTTCTGGTGGGAGCTCGCCGCCCTGGTCACGATCATGTTGCTCGGGCATTGGCAGGAGATGAAGGCGATCGGTCAGGCGTCCAATGCGCTGGACGCCCTCGCGGAGTTGATCCCCGACGATGCCGAGCGGGTCGGGGCCGACGGAACCGTCGAGACCGTCGCGATCCACGACCTCACCGTCGGCGATGTCGTTCTGGTGCGCGCCGGCGGACGGGTCCCCGCGGACGGCGACATCGTCGAAGGCGAAGCCGAGGTAGACGAGTCGATGATCACGGGGGAGTCGCGCCCCGTCGCGAAGGCCGGCGGTGACAAGGTGGTCGCGGGCACGGTGTCGACCGACTCCTCGATCCGGGTGCGGGTGAACGCCGTCGGCGATGACACCGCGCTGGCGGGCATCCAACGGATGGTCTCCGACGCACAGTCCTCCAGCAGTCGGGCACAGGTGTTGGCGGACCGCTTCGCCGGTTGGCTGTTCTACCTGGCGGCCGGCTCAGCACTCGCGACCTTCATCGTGTGGACGGCCCTCGGCGACGTGGACTCCGCGGTGGTCAAGACCGTCACGGTGCTCGTGATCGCCTGCCCCCACGCACTCGGGCTCGCCATCCCGCTGGTCATCTCGATCTCCACTGCGATGTCGGCCAAGGCGGGCATCCTCGTGAAGGACCGCCTCGCCCTGGAGCGCATGCGAAACATCGACGCGGTCCTCTTCGACAAGACCGGTACCCTCACCAAGGGCGAGCACGCCGTCACCGGAGTCGCTGCGGTCTCCACGATCGATCGCGACGAGATGCTCCGCATCGCCGGGGCCGTCGAAAGCGAGAGCGAGCACCCGCTCGCCCGGGCGATCACCGCCAAGGCTGCGGAGTCGGGCACCCTGCCCACCGCCACGGATTTCCGTGCCCGCACCGGGCGCGGGGTCGATGCCACCGTCGACGGCGTCGCCTACTCGGTGGGTGGTCCGGCCCTGCTAGGTGATCATGACGCCGCCGTGCCCGCAGAGCTCGAGGGCTCCGATTGCGAGTGGAAGGCCCGAGGTGCCGCGGTGCTGTACCTGTTCCGGGCACAGGAGATCCTCGGTGCGTTCGCGCTGGAGGACGAGATCCGCCCCGAGGCCCGCCAGGCCGTCGACGAGCTCAAGGCGATGGGCGTGCAGGTCGTGATGATCACCGGCGATGCCAGGCAGGTCGCCGATGCGGTCGGCGCCGAGCTCGGCCTCGACAGGGTCATCTCAGAGGTGCTGCCCGAGGACAAGGACCGCGCGGTCGCAGAGCTCCAGTCACAGGGGCTGAGGGTGGCGATGGTCGGTGACGGTGTGAACGACGCACCTGCGCTCGCCCGGGCCGATGTGGGACTCGCCATCGGGGCGGGCACCGACGTCGCCATCGAGTCCGCCGGGGTCGTGCTCGCATCGAGCGACCCACGGTCGGTCACCGCGGTGATCCGCCTGTCGCGGGCGACCTACGCCAAGATGATCCAGAACCTCACCTGGGCGGCCGGCTACAACATCGTGGCGATCCCTCTCGCCGCAGGAGTGTTCGCATGGGCGGGCGTCGAGCTCTCGCCGGCGGTCGGAGCGATCCTCATGAGCCTCTCCACGATCATCGTGGCACTCAACGCCCAGCTGCTGCGTCGGGTGCGCCTCACCGCCGACGAGATCGTCGTATCGTCACCTACATGACTGTGACGCTCGATCTCACCGGTCACCGCGCCCTGGTCACCGGTGCAGGCGACGGCGTCGGCAGGGTCGTCGCTCAGCGCTTCGCAGCGGCCGGGGCTCGTGTGGTGGTCAACGACATCGACGGCGACCGGGCGTCCCGGGTGGCCCAGGAGATCCGCGACAGCGGGGGTGATGCGCTCACCGCTGTGTTCGATGTGACCGACTACGACGCGGTGCTCGCAGCGTGTGCAGGGTTCGAGGACATCGACATCCTCGTCAACAACGCCGGCAATGCCGGAACCGACGGCTTCGGCGTTCGCTCACCGTTCGCCCAGAGCGACCCGGCCGACTGGGAGCCGTTTCTGCGGGTGAACCTATACGGGGTGCTTCACTGCTGCCGTGTGGTGCTGCCGCGCATGGTCGAGCGGGGTTGGGGTCGGATCGTCACGATCGTGTCCGATGCCGGGCGCAGCGGTGACCCCGGTGGCGCCGTCTACGGAGCATCCAAGGCGGCCGCCGCGGGCCTCACCAGGTCGCTCGCCCTCGAGAACGGGCGACACGGCATCACGGCCAACAACATCTCGCTGGGCACGATGCGCACCCCCGCGACCGAACCGATGTGGGCCGACGCGGAGTCCGAGGTCGCAGCGGGGATCCTGCGCAAGTACGTGGTCCGCCGCCCCGGTGAACCCGACGATGTCGCACACCTCGCGCTCTACCTGGCAAGCGGGCACGCCGAGTGGATAACCGGCCAGACCTACGCCCTCAATGGCGGTTACTCGTTCACCCTGTAGGAGCCGCCCGATGTGGCCTCAGCCAGATGTGGCCTCACCCGATGTAGGACACCTCAGGTTGCGGCCGTTCGATTCAGCTCCACGGGTTGATGACCTCGAGCTCATCGAAGCGCTCGAAGTCCGTGGAGTTCCCGGTCACGACGGCCATGTCGTTGACCATCGCAGTAGCGCCTATCAGAGCATCACGAAACGGTGCGGGGTTGGGCACGTGAAGTGCAGCAGCCTGCCGAGCGACCCGTACATCGACCGGCACTACCCGCTCGCGGAACGCGTCGGTGACGCTCCGGTCGAGCCACTCGCGAAGGAGTGCCCCCTGCGCCGCATCGGATCGTTCCTTGAGCAACACGCCGTGTTCGAGCTCGTGGATCGTTATCACCGAGATGAACAGCAACGCGGACGGTGTCCGTTCGGCCCATTGCGCAATGCCGGGGTCGGCACGCCCAGCGCGCACCTTGCGCAGCTCGGACAACACGTCGGTATCCAGGATGTACATCAGTGGAAGGTCGCCGGCCGTGCAGGCTCGGTGCTGGAGGGCGTATCGAGTTCGATGTCAGCCACGCCGGCCGGCTCACCGAGCACGTCGACCACACGTCGAGGTTCGACGAGCTGCTCGTAGTCCTCGATCGTCAACAGCACATGTGCGGGTCGGCCCCGATCGGTGATGTAGACGGGACCGTTCTCAGCTTCACGCTTGGCCCGGCTCGTGTCCTGGTTGAACTCCCTGCTGCTCATCTGCATCCGACATCTCTCAGCTGTAGATGTAGCTACATCTCTACAATGCCCGACCAAGCTGATACGCGGCAGTGTGCAACATGCTGTCGCGGTCACTTCGTCGCCTCGCCTACGGTCCTCCGATGGCTTCTCATGCCGACCACCCCGATGTGCTGTTTCCCGACTTCGCGGTCGCTTGTGGAGAGGAGGCATCCGACCCGCTGGTCCTACACGAAGGTGCCGAGGTGCGCGTCGACGAGTTGGCGGCCAGCGCACACCTGGAGTACCAGGACGGTGACCTTGCAGACGTGGCGGCCCTCGGCGTGAAGCTGTGGCGCTACGGGATGCCGTGGCGCCTGACCGAACCGGAGCCGGGGGTCTACGACTGGGCCCTGTGGGACAGCGCCTTCGCCGCGTGTGAGCGTCACGGGCTCACTCCGGTGGTCGACCTGTGCCACTTCGGGTTGCCAGAGCACCACCTGGGGTTCTGCGATCCGGGATGGGTCGACGGGTTCCTGCGCTACGTCGAGGCCTTCGCCACCCGGTACCGCGAGCCGGTGCTGTTCACCCCGGTGAACGAACCGATGATCACCGCGATGTGCTCTGGGTTGTGGGGTATCTGGAACGACCGTCGATCGAATCGGGCCGACTACATGGCCGCGCTCGCGAACGTCACCCTGGCCAACCTCGAAGCGCTCGAGATCCTGCGCTCCGACCGCGACCCATGGTGGATCGGAGCCGAGGGATTCGGGTGCCATGTAGCGGCCACGCCCGACGACGATGCGGCAGCGTCCGAGGCGCGCGAACTCGAGTGGCTCACCTGGGACCTGCACTTCGGAGTCGAGCCACCCGGTTCGGTCGCGGACGTGTTCGAGGTGGTCGATGCATCCATCCTGCAACGGATATCCCGTGCGGCGCACGGTGTGGAGCGGATGGTCGCGGGCCACGACTTCTACCCGATGAGCGTGAACGTGCACGGCGGTGCTGCCTCGGATCTTTCGATCACCGAGCTCGTCGCCGCGTACGAACGCGAAGCTCGGCGTTGGTACACCCGCTACCAGCGACCGTTCTGGGTGGCGGAGACATCCAACCTCGGACTCGCGGTCGCGGATGGACCGCGCTGGTTGGACGAGCTCACCGCTGCGCTCGACCGCTTGCGCGCCGACGGTCTGCCGGCACACGGAATCTGTTGGTACAGCCGGGGAGACCAGTACGACTGGCAGTCGATGCTCGCCCAACCGGTCGGGGCGCTCACCGAGGTCGGGCTCTTCGACGCGCAGCGTCGCCCCCGCCCCGTCGCCACCGCCTACGCCGCTCTCGCCGACGAGCACCCACAGGGTTGAACGGCCGGTGCACCCCCACCCCC
>JBKEAI010000154.1:0-7983 GCA_047972145.1 Microthrixaceae bacterium | reverse complement strand
CGTGGATGTGCACCGAGGTCAACACGTCGTCGCGCACGAGGCGCTCCGAGAGGATGATCGCGTCCTCGAAGTTGTAGCCCTCCCAGGGCATGAACGCGACCAGCAGGTTCTTGCCGAGCGCCAACTCGCCGTTGTCGGTGGAGGGGCCCTCCGCCACGACGTCACCCTTGCGCAGCTTCTGGCCCTCGGCAACGCGCGGCTTCTGGTTGATGCAGGTGTTCTGGTTGGAACGCTCGAACTTGTGCAGCCGGTAGGTGGTCTTGCCGGCGTTCTTGTAGTCGATGACGATCTGGGTGCCCTCGACGCTGAGGACCGTGCCGTCCTCCGCCGCGATGATCATGTCGGCGGCATCGCGTGCGGCGCGCGCCTCGATGCCGGTGCCGATGAAGGGCGCCTCTGCACGCAACAGGGGCACCGCCTGACGCTGCATGTTCGCGCCCATGAGCGCACGGTTCGCGTCGTCGTGCTCGAGGAACGGGATCAGCGCGGTGGCGACCGAGACGATCTGCTTGGGGCTCACGTCCATGAGCTGCACCTCGGCGGGTGCCACAGCCGAGATCTCGGTGGTGGCGCCGAGGAACTCGTCGCGCTCGAGCTGGAGGCGCAGGTCGGACAGCGACGCCGCCTGGGGCGAACGGCGCACGAGGACACGGTCGGCCTTGAAGGCGCCGTTGTCCTCCAGAGGGGTGTTCGCCTGGGCGACGATGTACTCCTCTTCCTCATCCGCGGGCAGCCAGACGATCTCGCCGGTGACCTTGCCCTTTTCGACCTTGCGGTAGGGGGTCTCGATGAAGCCGAACTCGTTGACACGCCCGAAGGTCGCGAGCGCGCCGATCAGGCCGATGTTGGGACCCTCGGGGGTCTCGATCGGGCACATCCGCCCGTAGTGCGAGAAGTGCACGTCGCGCACCTCGAAACCGGCGCGCTCACGGCTGAGGCCTCCGGGGCCGAGCGCGGATAGGCGGCGGCGGTGGGTCAGACCCGACAGCGGGTTGACCTGGTCCATGAACTGGCTGAGCTGTGAGGTCCCGAAGAACTCCTTGATCGCAGCGACCACCGGACGGATGTTGATGAGGGTGACCGGGGTGATCGCCTCGACGTCCTGGGTGGTCATGCGCTCGCGCACCACCCGCTCCATGCGCGACAGCCCTATGCGGACCTGGTTCTGGATCAACTCGCCCACCGAACGGATGCGGCGGTTCGCGAAGTGATCCTGGTCGTCGAGGCGGTACCCATGGGTGCCCGCCGCCAGGTTGAGCAGGTAGGTGCACGATGCGAGCACCTCGGCCCGGCTGAGCACCGGCTGGTCGGCATCGGGGCGGTCCAACTTGCCGCGCAGCTGCGGGAAGGTCTCCTCGAGCTGGTCGAGCTCGGGGCCGAGCTTGCGGTTGAGCTTGTAGCGACCGACGCGCGACAGGTCGTAGCGCCGCGGCTCGAAGAACGCGTTCTGGAAGTAGGTGCGAGCCGAATCGGGGGTGGCGGGCTCACCGGGACGGGCACGCTTGTAGATCTCGATGAGAGCGTCGGTCTGGGTCGGGTAGACGACCGTGCCCGACTCGTCGGTCTCGAACTTCGCGACCTCCTTGTCGTACTGGTCGCGCAGGAAGTCGAAGTGGTCGACGAACGACTCGATGAAGCCCGGGAAGTTCTCCTCGTCGTAGCCGAGGGCGCGCAGCAGCACGAAGATGCTCAAGCGACGCTTGCGCGCCACGCGGGTGCCCGCTGTGGGCTCCTTGCCCGGCTTCTGCTCCACGTCGAACTCGATCCACTCACCGCGGTAGGGATGGATCGTGCCGGTGACCAACTGGTGCTTGGAGAGGTTGCGCAACCGGAAGCGCTCACCGGGCTGGAAGATCACGCCCGGGGACCGAACGAGCTGGGAGACCACGACGCGCTCGGTGCCGTTGACGATGAAGGTGCCCTTGTCGGTCATCATCGGGAAGTCCCCCATGAAGACCGTCTGCTCCTTGATCTCGCCGGTCGCGGAGTTCATGAAGCGAGCGCGGGCGAAGATCGGAGCGGAGAAGGTCATGTCCTTCTCCTTGCACTCCTCGACGGTGAACTTCGGCGGAGGCCGCAGGAGGTCGTCGTCGGGATCGAACTCGAGCTCGAGGCTCAGGGTCTCGGTGAAGTCCGTGATCGGCGAGATGTCGCGGAACGCGTCTGCGAGACCCTGCTCCACGAACCAATCGAAGGACTTGCGCTGAATTGCGATGAGGTCCGGTAGTTCGAGGACCTCATCGAGGTTCGCGAACGAATAACGGTCCCGCTGGTTGGAACGAGAGGACAACTGCTACTCCTGGGCGCTCAGAGGGTGTGCAGCCGTGCGCGCCCGCGTGCAGTCCGATTGATTTGCGGAGCAAGTGCAGATTGCGACGCAGGACGACGAACGAGAGGGCACGGCAACCGACCATGGTACGCGTGCGAGTGGTTCGGGTCAATCCGGGGCGCGTAAGCCCAGAGCGACCCGATCGGGGCTCCCGCGAACACCGGGGGGTCGGACCTGCCGAGCCCCTGGCGTGCGCCGCCGAGGAGTGCCTACGGGTTTCGGGGCAGCGTAAGGAGTCAGGCGACGGTGGTCAAGGGTTTCGGGGGCGCCCGCCTGTGACGCGGAGCCCTCCCGCGCCGACCACATGCGCCGCGGACTCGGCCGCGGGGGCCGCGCTGGACGCGAAGGAGGGGCGGCAGACGCCGCCCCTCCTTCGATCAGATCCCACCGGCGAACCTGCACCGGTGCTGGAGCTCACTTGATCTCGGCGGATCCTCCGGCACCCTCGATGGCCTCCTTGGCCTTGTCGGCCTCTTCCTTGGAGACGCCTTCGAGGACCGGCTTGGGAGCCGACTCGACCAGCTCCTTGGCCTCCTTGAGCCCGAGGCTGGTGAGCCCACGGACCTCCTTGATCACACCGATCTTCTTGTCACCGGCGTCGGTGAGCACCACGTCGAAGGAGGTCTTCTCCTCGGCGGCGTCGGCACCGTCACCGCCACCGGCCGGAGCCGCAGCGACAGCTGCCACCGGAGCAGCTGCGGTCACGCCGAAGCGCTCTTCGAAATCGGTGAGCAGCTCGGAGAGCTCCAGCACCGACATACCTGCGATCGCATCGAGAATTTCATCCTTGGTCATCATCACTCCTTGTCGTTCTGTTCTTCGTCGTTCTGTTCTTCGTCGTTCTGTTCTGCTTCGGCGTCGTCAGATCCACCGTCGGGAGCCTCAGCCTTGGCCTCCTCTGCCGGGGAAGCGTCATCTGGCTGCGAATCCCCATCGCCTGCACCATCCCCGGAGGGTTGATCGTCCGCAGGTGTTCCCGCTGCGGCGTCGGTGGCATCGCCCGCTCCACCGGCGTCGATGAGCGCGGAAAGCCCGTAGGCCATCTTCTGGGGCAGTGCCTGGAGCAGGCGCGCCATGTTGGTCATCGGTGCCGCGAGTCCGCCTGCGAGGCGCGCCAGCAACTCGTCGCGGGGCGCCACATCAGCGAGGGCCATGATGGCCTCGACGTCGAGCATCTGGTCACCGAGACGACCTCCCTTGACCACCAGGTTGGGATTGCCCTTGGCGAACTTCTTGAGCGCCTTGGCGACCAACACGGCATCACCGGGTGTGCCATCGGGTCGTTGGGCCACGATCGCCATCGCTGTCGGACCGACCAGGGTGTCACCGAGGTCGAGGTCGAGCTCAGCGGTGGCGCGCCGTACGAGGGTGTTCTTGTACACCTTGTACTCGCCACCGGCCTCGGCCAGTTCGCCACGCAGGTCCTGAAGGTCACGGACGGTGAGTCCCCGGTACTCGGTGAACACCACGGCCTCGGTCTGCGAGAGCTTCTCGCGGACCTCTTCGACCACGGCGACCTTCTCCGGTCTCGGGTTGTCCATCGACACCTCCCTTGCATAGTTCGGGAGAAACGGGCGCCCACGTGTGGGGACGCCGTCCTCGACCGAACCGGTCCAGGTGCAATGGTGTCCACCTACCCAGGCGGCGGTCGGCGTGAGCCGGTACCTTTCAGGCCCTCACGGGCACACCTTGGGGTCTTCGGCGAGCGAAGTTCCTCGGTTTTTCAGCGGACGGAATCGGCCGCTTCGGATCCGACCACTCTAGAGGCCGAGGCGCTGCACGGCGAATCAACTTCGCCGAGTACCCGATGCAGCCCGACATGGGGTGGCCCGCCGATCCCGAGCAGCCCGCGTATCCCAGACTGACCGCACGTCCGGGTCAGGCCGCGTCGACCCCCGCAGAATCCACCCGGATACCGGGCCCCATGGTGGACGACACGGTCACCTTGCGGATGTAGCGCCCCTTGGCGCCCGACGGCTTGACCCTGACCAGTTCGTCGACGACCGCGGAGTAGTTGGCCTTGAGTGAGTCGAACTCGAAGCTGACCTTGCCGATCGGGACGTGCACGTTGGCGTGACGATCGGTGCGGTACTCCACCTTGCCGCCCTTGAACTCCCCGACGGCCTTGGCCGCGTCGGGGGTGACCGTGCCGGTCTTGGGGTTGGGCATGAGACCCCTGGGGCCGAGCACGCGCCCCAACTTGCCCACCAGGGGCATCATGTCGGGGGTGGCGATCGCCAGGTCGAAGTCCATCTCGCCCGCCTCGACCCGCTCCGCGAGGTCCTCCGCTCCCACCAGGTCGGCCCCGGCCTCCTCGGCCGCGGTGGCAGCTTCACCCTTGGCGAACACGGCGATCCGCACGTCCTTGCCGGTACCCGAGGGCAGCGCGACGGTGCCCCGGACCATCTGGTCGGCCTTGCGGGGATCTACCCCGAGGCGTACGACCAGTTCGACGGTCTCGTCGAAGGACGCCCGCGAGAGGCTCTTGACCAACTCGAGAGCCTCATCCGCGGAGTGCTCGTGGTCGCGGTCGAAGCGATTGGCCGCGTCTCGGTACTTCTTTCCATGTGGCATTCTCGAAACCCCTTTCCGGGTGTTCTCCCTCGTGTGGTTGCCGGATCTTCGGGCGAGGTCCTCCCGAAGTCGCATTGTGTTCCGGTGCTCGGCCCGCAGGGCCGGCGCCGTGGGGGAAGGATCAGTCGATCACCTTGATGCCCATCGAGCGGGCGGTACCCGCGATCTGGAGCTTCGCTGCTTCGAGGTCGTCGGTGTTGAGGTCGGGCATCTTGACCTTGGCGATGTCGGCAAGTTGGGCCTGGGTGATCTCGCCGGCCTGCTCGCGGCCCGGGTTCTGGGAACCCTTGGTGACCTTGATCGCCTCGCGGATCATCACCGGAGCAGGTGGGGTCTTGGTGATGAAGTCGAAGGTCCGATCTTCGTAGATCGTGATCTCGACCGGCACCACGGTGCCGCGCTGGGACTCGGTCTGGGCGTTGTAGGCCTTGCAGAAATCCATGATCGCGATACCGTGCGGCCCGAGCGCGGTGCCCACAGGCGGCGCCGGCGAGGCCTGCCCGGCGGGGATCTGGATCTTCACTTTAGCTGCGACGTTCTTTGCCATCTGGGGTCCTGTGATTGGATTCCGGGGTCTCGGAACCCGCGGATGCGACCAGCAATCTTGCTTTGATCGGGCACCCGCGAGCAAGCCGCGCCGTGTCAGCCGGTCCGGTCCCCGGTGGTCCCGGCTCGCACCGATCGGACCAACAACATCCCCAAGAGGACCAGAATCGACCCGAACAGCACGACGACCACGACGCTGGTCCCGGTCCAGGCCAACGGGCGCGATCGAGTCCACCGCCTCGACCCCACCCGCTTCAAACTTCGCCCGCCACCGCGCACCGTGTCCGAAGTCGTCTAACACTCCCGGGCGATCGCAGCATTGGCTTCCCGGTCCGCTGCCAACAACAACGCACACACCTGAACCACACAACGATGCGGCAACGACGTCGAGCGAGCCATCCGCTCAAGCTCACCTGCTGGGAACGAGACACCTTCAAAGGAGCAGCAGAGTGGCGACCGACATGACCCCACAGCAACCCATATCGCTATTTCAGCGACAGGACACTAGAGCTTGGCCACCTGTGCGAACTCGAGCTCGACGGGGGTCTCACGGCCGAAGATGTCGACGAGCACCTTCAACTTGAGTTGGTCCTCGTTGATCTCGACGATCTCACCCGAGAAGTCCGCGAACGGGCCTTCTTTGACCCGCACGGTCTCGTTGAGCTCGTACGCGAGGCGAGGGCGCTGACGCTTGGGGGCCTCGGCGGCCTCCTCCTCGGTCTTGACCGCGAGGAACGTCTCCACATCCTTGCGTGGCAGCGGCGATGGCTTGTTGCCCGCGCCGACGAACCCTGTGACACCCGGGGTGTTGCGGATCACGTACCAACTGTCGTCGTCGAGGCGGCAACGCACCAGCAGGTAGCCGGGGAACATCTTCTTCTGGACGACGACCTTCTTGCCGGCCTTGAACTCGACGACGTCCTCCATGGGGATCACGACCTCGTAGATGCGCCGCTCCATGTTCATCGAGGAGATGCGGGCTTCGAGGTTCTGGCGGACCTTGTTCTCGTAGCCGGACTGGGTGTGCAGCACGAACCACTTGCCAGGCTTGTTGAACGGCGACACCTGCTCCTCGGCCGGGGGAGCTACGTCGGCCCCGGCTTCGGCCTCATCGGCCCCGGCTTCAGTGCCTCCGGCTTCGGCGGTCGCTTCCGGGCCCTCGCCTTCAGGCTCTGCGCCGGCCTCCGCGGATACACCGTCGAGCTCGCCGGGCGCTTGGGCATCGACCCCGTCGTCAGGCTCCGTGGCCACATCGGTCCCGGTCGGTGAACCCCCGGCGGGGGGATCAGCTGGGAGTCCAACCTCATCGACTGGTTCGTCCGGTGTTGCATCCGGCGCCGCTGGGTCCTCCTCGGTAGCGGAATCGTCCGCCTCGGTGTCTACCGGGCCCGGTGCACCGAAGACGTCCGCGGCCTCGGCGGCCGGTTCGGGCTCGGCGGCATCGGTCGAGGCACCGCCGTCGAGCGGGGCTTCGGTTTCGGAATTGGTCATCTCTGGTCCAGTCATGTCTCACGTCCGGTGCTCAACAGCCACCGGAAGAACTCGGCGAACACGGTGTCGAGGGCGAACACCAACGCGGTGAACACCACCAGGGTCACCAACACCACGATCGAGAGGCGGATGACCTCGTCACGGGTAGGCCAGGTGACCTTGCGCAGTTCGCCGCGCACCTCACGCACGAACTGTGCGGGACGTGCCCGCTCGGACTTCACACTCTGGGCGGGAGCGGCCTTGCGCTCGCGCGTTGGGGCCTTCTGTGTCCCGTCGTCGTTGAGCTGGCCGGCCTTTTGCATCGCCCGCTTCTGCTCTCGGTTCATTGCCACGAAGATCAAACCCCTAGTTCTCAGGTTTCGTCACGGGCCGGGTCCGATGCGGTCGAACCTCGGTCCGTGCCCTCCGGGGACCGGAGGAGCTATGCAGGGCAGGAGGGACTCGAACCCCCAACCGCCGGTTTTGGAGACCGGTGCTCTACCAATTGAGCCACTGCCCTCTGACCTCGCAATGGATCGTGGACGGGCCCGAGGGCCCGATCGCGAGCACGGCGGGGCAGGGCACCAAGGGCGCCCACGAGCGCAAGGTTAGACCGCTGACACGGCACGATCGAACCAGGTTGGTCACCTCTGGGGCCGGGGTGGGCACCGGCGGGTCGACCGCTCAGCGGGTCTCCTTGTGCAGCGTGTGGCGGCGGTCCCACTTGCAGTACTTCTTCATCTCGATGCGCTCGCGGTCGTTCACCTTGGACTTGTTGGTGATGTAGTTGCGCCGCTTGCACTCGGTGCATTCGAGGGTCACGTGGACCCGCTTGTCGGAAGCCATCGGGCTCTCTCCTGTTTCGTGGCCTCCCAACCGGGAGGCTGTAGTTCTGGTGCTACTCGCCGGGTCGGGCCTGGTAGGGCTGGTTGCGTTGGGCCCGGGGTGTGTTGGGTCCGGGGTGTGTGGGTTAGGCGAGGATTTTGGTGACGCGGCCAGCACCGACGGTGCGGCCACCTTCGCGGATCGCGAACCGCAGTCCTTCGTCCATCGCGATGGGAGCG
>JBKEAI010000104.1:0-5196 GCA_047972145.1 Microthrixaceae bacterium | reverse complement strand
CATCGGTGTCACCGCGGGTGCGGCCGGTCTCGGGGCAGTCGGTCGCGAGGCGGCCTGGGGGGCTTGTGGCACTGCCGGCGCCTGGGGTGCCGAAGGAGGAGGACCCGGCCGGGAAGCGGCCTCGATCACCTGCGCCGGCGGGGTTGTCACGTACGAACCAGGTGCTGGAGCGGGTTCGGGCTGAGCGGCGGGTTCGGCCTGGGCGGCGGGTTCGGGCTTGGCGGCGGGTTCGGGCTTGGCGGCGGAGGATTCGGTGCCGCCACCACCCGATGCCCTGGCGTCGATCGCGTCGAGGACGTCCTCGCGCGTGATGCGCCCACCCAAACCGGTGCCGTTGATCGAGGCCGGATCGAGGTCGTTCTGTTCGATGAGCCGACGTACCAACGGAGAGAGGAGCTGTGACCTGTTGGCGCCCGCCGCGGAGTCCCCCTCGGTGGAACCCCGCTCCGTTGAGCCCCGGGTCGACGGCGGTTCCCCGGTGCGCGACCCAGCCGAAGCCGGTTGCTGTTCGGGTTGGGGCACCGGCGCGGCCTGGGGAGGTGTCACCACCGGTTGAGCCTCGGGTTCGGCGATCGGCTCGACGGCTGGTTCAGGCGCCGGTTCAGGAGCTGGTTCGGCGGTCGCTTCAGCCACGGTGGGCTCTGGGGTGGTCGCCTCCACGACCGGTTCCGCCGCGGCCTCGCCCGGTGCCGCGGGTCCGTCCCCGAGCACTGCGAGGACCACACCCACATCGACGGTCTCACCCTCCTCGACCTTGATCTCGGTGAGCACACCCGATGCCGGTGATGGCACCTCGGTGTCGACCTTGTCGGTCGACACCTCGAACAGCGGCTCGTCCTCGGTGACGGTGTCGCCGACGGAGAAGAACCACCGGGTGATGGTGCCCTCGGTCACCGACTCTCCGAGCTGCGGCATGACGATCTCTGGCATCAGGGCTCCTGGTTCGGTTCAGCGAAAGGGGGTGTGCGGGTCATCCGTGCAACGACCGGCCCGTCAGCGAGAGCACGGATTCACCGAAGAGCTCCGACAGCGACGGATGCGGCTGGATGAACGCGGCCACCTCGTCCACGGTCGCCTCCCAGTTGACCGCGAGGTATCCGCCCGAGAGTTGTTCGGTCACCCACGGCCCGACCATGTGGACCCCGAGCACCTGGCCGGCGGTGCCGTCGTCGTTTCGTGCCGCGATGATCTTCACCAGACCCTCGGTGTCGTCGATGATCATCGCCCTGCTGTTGGCGGAGAAGCGGTGCTTGGAGGTGACCACGTCGATCCCGGCCTCCTTGGCCGACTCCTCGGAGTGGCCGGCGAAGGCCACCTCGGGGTGGCAGTAGATCGCCCAGGGCACGCGTGAGTTGTCCACCGGCTGAGGATCCTCGCCGAGGATGTCCTTGATGGCGACGATCGCCTCCGCGAACCCGACATGGGCCAACTGCGGCGTGTCGATCACGTCACCGATCGCCCACACCTTCGGTTCGCCAGTGCGGTACCCGTCCTGCACGGCGATGTGCCCGCGCTCGGTGATCTCCACCCCGGTGCCCTCTGCCAGGAGGTTCTCGGTGTTGGGCACACGACCTACCGACACGACCACCAGGTTGGTCTCCAGGGATTCTCGACCGTCGAGATGGACGCTCGTGCCCGTGACATTCGGGGTGTGGCCCGTCACCGACACGCCGGTACGCACCTCGATGCCCCGCTTCTTGAAGCTCTGCTGAACCGCCCTGGTCACGTCCTGGTCACAACCGGGCAGGATCTTGGGAAGCGCCTCGAGGATCGTGACCTTGCTGCCGAGGTCCGACAGCGTGGATGCGAACTCGCAGCCGATCGCACCACCGCCGACCACCACCGCATCGAGTGGAACCTGCGCTATGTGGAAGAACTCGTCGGAGGAGACCACCCGCACCCCGTCTGGTTCGAACCCCGGGATGATCCGGGGCCGTGATCCGCTGGCGAGGATCACAGCATCGGCGGAGATCGTGGTCTCCTCACCGTTGGAACCCACCAGGCGTACCGAGCGGTTCGCTCCGAGCGTGGCGGTGGCATCGAAGACGTCCACCTTGCGACCCTTGAGCAGTTGGACGACCCCACCGGTCAGGCGATCGATGACCTCCTGCTTTCGGGCGAGGGTCCGGGTCCAGTCGACCGCCTTGCCATCCACCTCCACCCCGAACTCGCCCGCACGGCGGACCGTGCGCACGATCGACGCGGTCTCCAGAAGCTCCTTGGCAGGGATGCAACCCCGGTGCAGGCAGGTTCCACCCACCAGGTCGTTCTCTGCCAGCGCGACCTTCAGTCCGGCCGAGGCGCCGTAGAGCGCCGCTCCGTATCCGGCCGGTCCGCCGCCGATGATCGCTACGTCGAAATGCTGCTCTTCCACGTGACGGAGCCTACCCAGCGCCGGGGTCATGCGATCACCGCTTCGAGGAGCAGCGTCGAAGGTGGCCGACGGTGCCTTGATTCAGAAGATCTGGATGGCCTGGATCGCGAACGCGACCAGCACGGCGAGACCACATATGAGCGCGAGGATTATCAACATGCGGGTGCTCACCGCCGCGAGGCTAAGCGCCGCGCTCCCGACGGGCTCAGTCCGCCCACTCGGCTGGGCCCCGGACTCAGGTCGGGACCCGCCGCGCGATCCGGGGCCCGCCGCGCGATCCGGGCGCGTCGGGGGCGGGGGCCACGTGAGTGGGGTCGGCGGGGCACGCATTACCCTGCCTTGGACACCAACTGCGGGAGGTCGGCGTGCGAGACGCCCTTGGCGAGGTTCAATCGGTACTGGTCCTGGGCGGAGGGTCCGACATCGGACGTAGCCTCGTCACCCGCTTGGCGCGACGCCGATGCGACACGGTCATCCTCGCCGGTCGCCCCGAGGACGACATGGACGTCGTGGCAGACGCCGCCCGCTCGGCAGGTGCGAAGAACGTGGAGACCGTCCACTGGGAGTCCACCGACTTCGCGAGCCACGAGAAGGTGATCGGGGAGATCTTCGAGGCCCACGCAGACATCGACCTCGTGTACGCCCCCGCCGGGATCCTCGGCTCGCAGGAAGCCTTCGAGGCCGACCCGGCCTTCGCGGCCCGGGCCTTCGACATCAACTGCGCGGGTCTCGTGTCGAGCTGCCTGGTCGTCGCGCAGCACATGCGCCAACAGGGCCATGGAACCATCGTGTTGATGTCCTCGGTCGCAGGTGTGCGCGCACGCAAGGACAACTTCGTATACGGGGCCACCAAGGCCGGTCTCGATGCGTTCGCACAGGGTCTGGGCGACGAACTGGTCGAACACGGGATCAGGGTGATGGTCGTGCGCCCCGGCTTCGTGCACACGAAGATGACCGAGGGCATGGACGCCGCACCGTTCTCCACCACCCCGGACAAGGTCGCCGCTGCGATCACCGGCGGCCTCACCAAGGGCTCGGAGGTCGTGTGGGTGCCAGGTCTGCTGGCGTACGTGTTCTTCGCGTTCCGCAACCTCCCACGCTCGATCTGGCGCCGTGTGGCAGACCGGTGACGGACCGGTGACGATCCACTCGGCCACTCCCGGCACCACCACCTGACATGGACATAGCGGTAACAGGCTCGACCGGGCTGATCGGGCGCGAACTCGTCGAAGCACTGCGCGACAACGGCCACAAAGTGCTCCCCGTCATCCGACCCCAGAGCGCGAACGTCGTCGGTGAGACCATCCGTTGGAACCCCTCGGAGCACCAGATCGAAGCGAGTGCCCTCGAAGGGCTCGGCGCGGTGATCCACCTCGCGGGAGAACCGATCGGCGACAAGCGCTGGTCGGCATCGCAGAAGGCACGGATCGTCCGTTCGCGGATCGAGTCGACGACGTTGCTCTCGGAGACCCTCGCAGGCCTTGATCATCCACCCGGGGTGTTCCTGTCGGGTTCCGCGGTGGGTTTCTACGGCGACACCGCGGACCGTGAGACCGACGAGTCGGGTCCCGCTGGTGACGACTTCCCCGCCTCGGTGTGCGTGCAGTGGGAAGCCGCCACCGCGCCGGCCGACAAGGCGGGCATCCCTGTGACCCACCTACGTACCGGAGTCGTCCTTTCCACAAGGGGAGGCGCGCTCGCCAAGCAGCTGACCCCGTTCCGGATGGGCCTCGGCGGCAGGGTCGGATCGGGACGCCAGTTCCTGAGCTGGATCCACATCGACGACGAGGTCGCTGCGATCGAGTTCCTGCTGGGCGCCGGGGTGACGGGACCGGTCAACCTGACCGCTCCCAACCCTGTGAGCAATGCGAGGTTCACCAAGACACTGGGTTCGGTTCTCGGTAGACCCACCACCGTTCTGCCTATGACAGGCCCACGTCTGCGCTATGGACGCGAGCTGGCCGACTCCCTGCTGTTGACCAGTCAGCGGGTGGTCCCCAGCGCCCTGCGCGAGAGCGGGTTCACATTCGCTCACCCCGACCTGCGCGGCGCCCTCGAGGACCTGCTCCGCTGAACCGGAGACCGTCGGCAGCACCGACAACAACCGGCACCGACAACAACAAGTGGCCAGGGTCATCGAGATCTGACGGGCACCTTTCGCCGCCCGGTGTGCGGCACTGCCCGGTGGACCGCACTGCCCGGCACCGCCGCAACGCCCGGCACCGCCACAACGCCCGGCACCGCCACAACGCCCGGCGCGGCCCGAGCATGGCACGACCGTGGCCGAACGCTACCCATCAGCCCTCCGGGCCATCAGCCCTCCGGGAATCCCTGGGTATCGAACTGGATGACACCCCGGGGTCGCTTGGACGGCTTGCCGAGCCAGTAGGCGTGGTCGGCCAGATCCAGGAGCTCATAGTCACCCGAACTGTTGCCGTAGCCCCAGATCTCAACGTCCTCGATCAGCCCCACAGCCGGCGCACCGAGCCACTCCCGGATCCGAACCGCCTTCTGGGCTGCCCGCACGTTGGGGCTACTCATCCTCCCGTTCAACACACCGTCGCGCGATTCGAGTTCCACCGCGATCACGTCTGTCATGTGCAGGTAGCGGGCGATCGGCCGCAGGTAGTTGGCAAGCGAAGCCGACACGAACACGGTCTCGTGTCCAGCGGCTACGTGACGCCTGATCTCGTCGACCATTTCCGGCCGTAGGGAGCGGTCGACCAACTTGGTCGCGTAACGGCCTGCGGCCCGGTCGAGGTCACGCTCGCTGCGGCCGTCGAGCAGTCGACGCAACAGTGCCGCCTTGAGGGCATCGCGAT
>JBKEAI010000101.1:0-3064 GCA_047972145.1 Microthrixaceae bacterium | reverse complement strand
ATAAGGCCGATGATCCACACTGCTGATGCTCGCCTTCGCAGCCCTGAGGTGGCGCGTCGTCTCGGTGTCGGTGGAGACGATGTGTACCGGCTGATCTTCGACGGGCGGCTCGACGGCCGTCCTGATGCCGACGGCGTCGTGTACGTGTCCGAAGAATCCGTGCAGGCTTATCTCGCGCAGAATCCGAGTGCTGGAGACCCGGCGAGATCGGATTCCGAGACTTCTCATGTCACGGAAGGTCCGCCAGATCTGTCGCCAAATTCGACAGAAACCGGCGGCACACACCGGAACGAGACGGAACCTCCGAAGCCCGGAACCCCAACGGGTACCAGGCCAGGCGGAACCCGACGGCACGGGCCGGGACGAGGTTCGTCGACTCATAACCCGAAGGTCGCAGGTTCAAATCCTGCCCCCCGCCACCAACGAAAATGCGGGACAACTGACGCTGGCGGGGGTCACGCTGCGTTCCACGGGGGGTCGGGGGTGAGGCCGGCTTGTTCGAGCATGATCATGGTGATGAACGCGTTCGGGTCGTGGACGCCGCGGGCGGTGGCTCGGAGGCGGCCGAGCGCAGGGGTGGTGGACTCGGCGATTCCGTTGGTGTAGCGCCACTCGCTGGGCGCGTCGATCGCTACCCGGTAGGAGCGGATCGTGCGGGCGAGTTTCACGAACGGGGTGAGCTTCGAGCGGCTGGCGTAGGCCAGCCAGTTATGGAGCGCTCGCTGGGCTTTGAGCAGTGGCAGCTCGAAGATGTCGCGGAGCTCCTCTTTGAGCTGCCACGCCCGAAACGTCCGCTCGTTGGCCTTCTCCAGGTCCCGGATCACGCCGCGCTGGGCGCCGGTGAGGTTCTCCCAGTTGCGTCGCAGCAGGAACCGTAGCCCCTTGAACGCCTTGGCTGCGTTCGCGGCTCCGCCTCGACGGAGCTTGTTCCACTCTTCGCGGCGAACCTCATCGAGCGCTTTGGTGGCCCAGCCGAGCACGTGGAACGTGTCCAAGCAGACGATCGTTTCTGGTGCCCGGACAGCGACGACGTCGGTGATCCATGTGGCGCCATCGGCACTCACGAACTCCAGGCGCTCGTCGCCGAGGGCGTCGAAGAAGTCGCCGACCACCGCTTTCGAGTGGCCCTTCGCCGCCCACACGACCCGGCCGGTCACGTGATCGCACACGACGGTCAGGTACTTGTGGCCCTTCTTGTACTCGACCTCGTCGATGGCGATCGCGACGAGCCCGTCCATCGACCCGTCCGAGAGCCTCTTCAGCGACTCGGACACACATGTTGTTCACCGCTCGCCACGAGGTCCCGTAGCGGTCCGCGGCTGCCTGCTTGTTCCCCACGATCGCGTCATGGACCACCAGGTCCTCGAACGCCCGGGAGAACGCCGAGTTGTGGCGAGCCCACAGCAGCTGAGCAACCGTCGGCCCACACTCGGAGCAATCGACACGGCGCGCCACCGCGACCAGCTCGACGGTCCGCGAACCCGGCATCGACATGACGCCACGACCCGACCCCGTCACCGTTGTCGAACCACGACCCCAGGCCGCCACAGCGCCCACACCGACCCCGCTTGCGCACCTTGGCACGAACGTGCACCCGCAACTTCGGGCAGTCCCCGTCGATGACCTCCGCTGACACGATCACGACCTCGCGGGAGAACCCACAGATCGTCTTGAGTACCTTGCTGACGCGCACGCCGTTCGCTCCTCGCTGCCGTTCCTAGACAGCTCGGAAGCAACGGGCCGGGCGGCGTGCGCACCCTCACCCAACCCACAGCCCCGTCAGTTGAGCCCCAAAGGTCTGGAACCAGTCGTTCGGGTGGAAGGTTCACGAAGCGTTCGATCCGTGCGATCTCGGACTCGGGGTCCTCAGCGCCATCCATTGCGGGGTCGTAGGGGATGAGGACGTCGTTGTCCTCGAACAGGATGTCCTTGAGCCACCCGAAGTCCTCGTCTCTTGTGCGGCGGGGGAGCGTGTCGATCCACTCCCAGTCCAGCGCTCCGTCGCTGACTAGGTCCTCGGCGTACTCGATGGTCAGGTGGAGGGCGAGCTCGTCGGCGGTGCACGTGGAGACGGCGCTGAGTTCTTCGACCCCCTGGGCAAGTCGAAGCGCGATGACATCGAATCGCGGGCCGAACGAGGCGAGGAACCGCTCATCGATGTGTGGGCCTGCGACGGTCGGGAGCTGTTCCAGCCACATGTCCGGCTGGCCGTGGCGGAAGTCGTCGTGGACCATCTGGCCGACGACCCACATACGCGCGGCCATGCGCGGGGCCAACGGACTGGCGGCGTACAACGTGGCGAAGTCGGGCTCATCCGGCGCGCGCCGATCGTACGAGACCCGGGTGAGCGACCGGATAGGTTCGGTTGGGTGACCCAGCCGCTTCCGCTCCGGCCGGACCTGCCACCTGACGACGCGACCATCGTGCTTCGCGCCGGGGTGATGAGCGCCGACAACGTCACCCGCGCGGCCGAGCGGACCTTCGCCCTCTACGCAGTCTTCGGGATCTCCGTCGAGGGCGTGATCGACACGACGGTGCAGGAGGCCTGCCGCGGTGATCGGATCGCGAGCTACCGCCGAGTCCGGCTGTCGACCTTCGGTCGGGTTCGTGAGGCCGGCTTCGCCCTGCTGGCCACGTTCGATCACCCTCACTTCACTCTGGTTCTAGCCGACCTGAGTGATCTCACCCTCGCCAGGCTCGATCGCTGCTTCGACGAGCCCATCCCCAACCCGGGCAGACCGCCCGAGGGGTAGCCTGGAGGGACCGGAAGGAGGAACCGCGATGCCTGATGACTACGAGATCGCCGTCGACTTCATGGACATGACCAACGACCGGCGCCTGTGGGCCCAGGCCGCGGACGCCCAACCTGGTGTCGAGCTGTCGGTCGGGCGCCACGTCGTGGTCGGCGACGAGGACGCCGACCCGAAGGTCGCTCGGATCGTGGCCGTCGATGCTGACGGGAACGTCGAGTTGGAGGTTCTGCCCGGCAGCGTCGAGTCCCACTCGGACCTCCTCGCGTCGGCCTGATCCCCATGTCGGCTTCTACCTGAGGGTGCCGAGAACT
>JBKEAI010000077.1:0-26802 GCA_047972145.1 Microthrixaceae bacterium | reverse complement strand
TCAGCCTGCACGGGCCGCTCGGGTAACCCGAGTAGTCCGGGTGGTCTGGGTAGCCCGGGTGATCCGGGTAGCTGTGGCGGTATGGGTGACTCAGGTTGCCGGGTGCGGATCTGGAGCGGACCCGACGGCCAAACCCTGCTCGCACAGATCGCCGCAGACCACCACCCACCACCAGTGACCAAGCGCGAATCGCCACCCGGCACGAGCGACCCACCGCCACCACCTGATGGATGAGGCCGCCGAGTCCCTTTCGAGTTGGTCGGCCAGTCCTGGAACCGGCAAGCCCTGGAGCCAAGGCGTCGCCAATGGAATACCCGCGCGCGTGTTGCGCGAAGTCAGATGCAACACCGGATCAACCGCTACGGAGGTTCGATACCACTACGACCGCGCGGGTCCGCTGAATCCACAAATCTGGGGTGCTCAGTGCCCCGCCACCGTCCAACGATCACAGACCACACAAGACCAGCCCACCAGATCGATGGATCCAGGCTCCAACCCACCGGATCGGTGGATCCAAGCTCAGGAACCGAGGTTCTCGAGGACCTCGGGTACCTCGGTGATCGACTCCACGGTCAGGTACTCCGCTGCGTGGTCACCCTCGACGACCTCCAGCGCCCACGTCACGTGGTAGGGGACGTGGATCCCGCGTCCGCCGAGTGTGAGGACCGGTTGTATGTCAGAGCGCACCGAGTTGCCGACCATCACGAACTCGCCGGGGGTGGCGTCGTGTGCTTCGAGGACCCGGGCGTAGGTGGACGGGTCCTTCTCCGAGACGATGTGGATGCCGGCGAACCGCTCGCTCAGGCCTGATCGGGCCACCTTGGATTCCTGGTGCAGCAGGTCACCCTTGGTCACCAGCACCAGGTCGTAGCTCACCGCGAGGGCGTCGAGAGTCTCCTCCACGCCCTCGAGGAGGTCCACCGGATGGTCCATGAGGTCCTTGGACCAGTCGAGGATCTGCTGGATCTCAGCACCTGAGACCCTGCCGCTGGACACCTGGACCGCTGTTTCGATCATCGAGAGGGTGAACGCCTTCACCCCGTAGCCGAAGCGTTCGAGGTTGGCTCGCTCCACCGCGATCAGGTGCTCCTCGTGGGAGCTGCCGTCTTCGATGTATCCCGACAGCAGGTCGCCGAGGCGTTCGGTGGTGGTGATGAAGTGGCTTTCGCTGTGCCACAGCGTGTCGTCCGCGTCGAGGCCGACCAGCGGGCGTGGGCGTCGCGGGGAGGTGGCTGACATCGAGCTCACGATACCGCCGACCGCTCGCCTCCCGGCGGGGTGTTCAGCCACCTGTGGGGCTGGTGAGCGGGCGGTACGGTGGTTGGATGCAACTGGATCACGCCACGGTCGTGGCTGCTCCCAAGGTGCTGCTTCACGACCACCTCGACGGCGGTCTGCGCCCCACGACGATGATCGAGCTGGCTGACGAGTTCGGCTACGGCGAGCTGCCCAGCACAGACCCCGACGAGCTCGCCCAGCTGGTGAGGCAGGGGGCCAACCGGCGCGACCTGGAGCTGTACCTCCAGACCTTCGCCCACACGGTCGGGGTGATGCAGTGGCCGGCTGCGATCCAGCGGGTGGCGCGCGAATGCGTGGAGGACCTGGCCGCGGACGGCGTCGTGTACGCCGAGGTTCGAATGGCTCCGGAGTTGTGCACCGAGGAGGGCATGGACCTCGACGGGGTCGTCGAGGCGATCCTCGAGGGCTTCGCCGAGGGTGAGTCGGCCGCATCGGCTGCCGGCACCCCGATCGTCGTGCGGCTCCTCGCGACCGCCATGCGGACCGCAGCGCGCTCGTCGGAGATCGCGGAGCTGGCGTTGCGGCATCGCGGCGACGGCGTGGTCGGTTTCGACATCGCAGGTGCCGAGGCCGGCTATCCGCCGAGCCGCCACATGGATGCTTTCGACCGGATCAGGCGTGCGCACTTCCACTCGACCATCCATGCGGGCGAGGCGTTCGGTCTGCCGTCGATCTCCGAAGCGCTCGGATGGTGCGGCGCCGAGCGACTCGGGCACGGGGTGCGCATCGTCGACGACATCGAGGTGCACGGAGACGACGCCGTGCTCGGCACGCTTGCCAACCACGTCCGCGACCTGCGGGTACCCCTGGAGATGTGTCCTTCGTCGAACGTCCACACCGGTGCGGCCAGTTCGATCGAGGAGCACCCGATCGGGATCCTCATGAAGCTCCGATTCCGAGTGACGGTCAACACCGACAACCGACTGATGAGCGGCGTGAACCTCTCCGACGAGTTCCTGGCGCTCGCCGAGCACCACGGCATCGACCTCGCGGAGATGCGCTGGCTCACGGTCAACGCGATGAAGTCCGCGTTCGTGCACTTCGACCAGCGCCTCGGGCTGATCGACGACGTGATAAAGCCCGGGTTCGCCGCCCTGGAGGCGGGCACAACCGATGGGTGAGCGGGCAGAGCCGATGGGTGAGCGGGCACGGCCGATCGATGAGGACGTCACAGCCCGTGGATGACGTCGCCCCAGCGGGTTCGCGCGCCTGGCTGGCCTCGCGTATCGACCACACGATCCTGCACCCCGACGCATCCACGGTCGCCGTGAGGCAGACCGTCACCGATGCGGTCGGCTTCGGCTGTGCCTCGGTGTGCGTTCAACCCGTGATGGTTCCGGTCGCCCATGAGGTGGCCGCTGGTCATATCGCGGTCTGCTCGGTTGTCGCGTTCCCCCACGGATCGACGCTCAGCGAGGTGAAGGCTGCCGAGGCCGCCGCCGCGGTGGCCCAGGGGGCCTCTGAGATCGACATGGTCGCGGAGCTCTCATCGATCACCGACGGCGACGATGCCGCGCTGACCGCGGACGTAGCGCGGGTCCGTGCCGCAGTGCCCAACGTGGTGCTCAAGGTGATCCTCGAATCGGCGTTGTGGTCACCGGCCCAGTTGCGCCTCGCCTGTGCGGCTGCCGTGGCGGGTGGGGCTGACTTCGTCAAGACGTCGACCGGGTTCCACGGCGCCGGGGGAGCCACCGTCGAGGCGGTCGAGACGATGCTCGAAGCGGTGGGTCGCAGCGCCCTGGTCAAGGCGTCCGGGGGTATCCGCGACCTTGCCACCGCCCGGGCGATGCTCGACGCGGGTGCGACGCGCCTGGGAATGTCGGCGACCGCCGCCGTGCTCGACGAGCTCGGTTGAGCCGAGCTCGGCTGTGCGGGCTCAGCGCAGGAGTTCCCGTAGCTCCGCGACGACCGGTTCGAGTCTCTGGCCGCCACGCCGCCTAGCGGCGTCGGGGGACTCGCCGGGGTGCACGGCCTCGACCGCTTCGCAGTAGTACTTGAACTTCGGTTCGGTTCCCGAGGGTCGCAGCACCACCCGGGTCCGGTCTACGAGCAGTAGGCGCAACACACCGGGCCCGGGCCGGTCTCGCGAGGTCACGGGGACACCGCCGAGGCTCCCGGGTGGGTCGGCTTCGAGGCCGGCGACGATATCCTCCAGTCGTCGGCGCGCGTCGGGTCCCTCGATGCGGTGCGAACCGTTGTCGGTCACGAACGCACCGTGGCACCTTGCCAGGTGATCGAGCACGTCCTCGGCGGTCCTCTGATCGGCTCTCAGCCTTGCGATCAACGCGCAGGCGACCACCCCGGCCGCTATGCCGTCCTTGTCCCTCGCAGCGGGACCGATCGCATACCCGAGCGCTTCCTCGTAGGCCATCAACTGGTACCACTGGGGGTGGGCCATCGCGGGTCGGCTCAGGTGCTTGAAGCCGGTGAGGGTCTCCACGTGGTGGACCCCGGCCTCCGCCGCCATGGCTGCGACCAGCCGGGACGACACGACCGTGCTGGCGAGGAGTCGATCCGCGTCGGCGACGTCGCGGGGAGCACCGTCGTCGGGAGCACCGTCGCCGGAGGTGGCCTCCAGCAGGAACCAGGCGAACAGCGCTCCCAACTCGTCACCCGAGAGGGTCCGCCAGCGGCCGTCGCGTGCGCGCACCGCCATCGCGAGGCGGTCCGCGTCGGGATCGTTCGCCAGCGCCGCGTCGGCGGCGATCTCCTCGGCCAGATCCAGCACCGCCGACATCGCACCGGGTTCCTCCGGGTTGGGGAACTCCACGGTGGGGAACTCCGGATCGGGGTCGCGTTGGGATTCGACGGTGACCACCCGTGCGACTCCGAGCTCGGTGAGGGCGTGTGCGAACAGGTCGGCACCCACACCGTGCAGGGCGGTGTGTGCGACGAGCGGCCTGTCATCGAGCGGCCTGTCGTCGGGCGGCGACGTACCCGCTGCGGTGGCCTCTCCCACCCCGGGCAGACCTGCCAGTTGCCGCATGTATGCAGTCACCAACCCAGGGCGCTGCGCGACCCGACCCAGGTGGGTCACCTCCGCCCGGGGCCCCGCGGGGCCCGGTGCTCCGGTGGAACCCCCCAGGACCTGTGAGGTAAGGCGGTCGAGCTCGGTCGCTATGGCAGCGTCGACCGGCGAGCCGATCTGTGCCCCGTCGGACCAGTAGATCTTGATCCCGTTGTCCTGCGCCGGGTTGTGGCTGGCCGTGACCACGATTCCCGCGGCCGCACCGAGGTGCGCCACGGCGAAAGCCGCCAGCGGTGTCGGTGCCGGGCCGTCGATCACCGAGGTGGGCACGCCCGCAGCGCAGAACACGTCTGTGACCTCCGCCGCGAAGGCCTCCGATCCGTGTCGTGCGTCGTGCGCGATCACCACACCCCGGTGCTGCGGGTCCGCACCGCTGGTACGCAGCACGTGGGCTGTCGCCGTCGCCACCAGCGAACAGCCGAGGCGGTTCATCCGTGCGGGCCCCGGACCGGTCGGACCCCTCAGGCCTGCGGTGCCGAACTCGAGCGGGTGCTCGAAGA
Source organism: Microthrixaceae bacterium (assembly GCA_047972145.1). Lineage (GTDB taxonomy): Bacteria > Actinomycetota > Acidimicrobiia > Acidimicrobiales > Microtrichaceae > JAMLGJ01. The sequence goes on along the minus strand of JBKEAI010000077.1, from coordinate 21,975 downwards.
GCACACGTAGTCCCGCGATGTCACCGTCGAGGATCAGGCGGTCGAGCGCAGACCGGGTCACGGGATCCGGGTCGCGGTCACGCCAGTTGCGGGCGGCATCGAGGATGCGCCGGTCGCTCATCGCTCAGGGTGAGGCGAGCACGGCTCGGAGGATCGCGGTGAGCCTGCCGGCCGATGCCCGCCCTGCGGCCAGTACCTCGGCGTGGTCGAGGGCCTCCTGGAGCCCGGCCGCCAGGTTGGTCACGAGGCTCACGCCGAACACCCTGGCCCCGAGGTGTCGTGCCGCGATCGCTTCGAGCACGGTGGACATTCCGACCACGTCCGCTCCCATGGTCCGTAGCATCCTGATCTCCGCGGGTGTCTCGAACGCACCACCGAGCACACCTGCATACACGCCCTCGCCCAGCGTGGGGTCGGCGTCGAGGGCCGCGCCGCGCAGCGCCGGGTCGTAGAGGTCGCTCAGGTCGGCGAAGCGCTCTGCGAGCTCAGACGGTGGAGCCGGTCCCACGAGTGGGCTCGCACCGGTCAGGTTCAACTGGTCGGCGAGAACGACTGCGGATCCCACACCGACCTGCGCGTTGATGGAGCCCGCGGCGTTGGTGAGCAGCACGGTCGTCGCTCCTGCGAGCACGGCGCAGCGCACCGCGTGCACGACGGTGTGCGCGTCGTGTCCCTCGTAGAGGTGGGCCCGACCCGCCAGCACCAGGACGCTGCGGTCGGCCACCTCGAGCAGGGTTGCGGTGGTGCCGTGACCTGCGACTGTCGGAGCCGGCACTCCGGCGAGCTCCGACATGGCCATAGTGGCCACCGCGGCGCCGAGTGCATCGGCCAGGTTGGCCCAACCCGATCCGAGCACCACCACGGCATCGGGCTCACCGAGTCGTCGTGTGAGAAGTGCGGCATCGCGGGCCGCGAGGGCCCATGGGTCGGCCTCGGCACCCGGCGCTGTGTCCACACCCAGAGTGTGACATCACAGCGCAGTGGCGCGCCGCATGACGAGGTGAGCCTGGGCAGTCCCAACGCGAGGACCCGTGGGGGTCGGGGTCGGTATGCGTGGGTTGGGCGGTGACCTCGTCGGTACGCTGGACCGCCGGGGGCGCAGTGCCGCTCGCGGACGACTGGAGTCGCGGCAACTTGCAGACACTCGAGCACTACACGGAGCCTGTCGGGGGGCCTGCCCCGAAGCGACCCCGCATGTTGCCGGGTGTCGTTCTCGCTGTGGTGCTGCTGGGCCTGTCCGTGTTGGCGATCCAGACCCGGCTCGGGGTGGCCGGCCTGCTCGGGATCGCCTTCGTGGTGGGTGTCGCCCTGTTCGCGATCCGGCGCCAGGTGGTGCTTATCGAAGCCGTCGCGTTCCTGATCCACTTCGACGGAATCGGCGTCAGCGAGCTCACCTTGGGGCGCGCCCTGTCGGGGGTCGTCCTGGTGGTGATCGCCTACAAGCTGGTCGTGGAGAAGTGGCGACCGCCGGCGCTGCCCACTCGGCACTGGATCGGACCGCTTGCCCTCACCACCTGGGCGGTGGCGAGCGGCCTGTGGTCCGAGCGGATCGGGTCGTGGATGATCGGTCTGGGCACCATCGGCCTCGCGATCGGCTACTTCGCCGCTACGGGCCTGCTCGTGGACTCATACGACAAGGTCAAGGCGTTCATGCGTGCCTACTGGTACGGCGGGCTGTTCGGGGCAGGTGCGGGAATAGTCGGCCTCGTCATCGGCGCACGGTCCTTCGGCTTCAACGCCGATGCCAACCTGTTCGGGGTCCTTGCAGCGTCGATGATCCCGCTCACGATCTACTACCGGCGCAACGCGACCACGCCGCGTGCGAGGTTCGTCTACGGGGTGATCGTGTTGATGGTCCTCGGAGGTGCCGCGGGGGCAGGAAGTCGCTCGGGGGTCATCGGCGCTGCGCTCGCGCTGTTCGGCAGCCTGGTGTATCGCCCGGGCGAGTCGCTCGGGCGACGGATCGGTTCGGTCATCCCGGCGACGCTGGTCACGATGCTGGTGGCGGTGATCCTGCTGGTGGCCAACCCGAACACCCTCGAACGTGGAACCAGCAGCTCCGGGCGCACCGACTTCTGGCGTGTGACGATCGAGCTCATAGCCGAACGACCGGTGCTCGGGCACGGCCAGCGTCAGATCAACGAGAAGATCCCGGACCTGCTGGCGACCACGCCGGGTACCACTGTGCAGTCCGACAGCCGCGACGAGGTCACCTCGCACAACACCTGGCTCGACTTCCTCGGCAACCTCGGGTTCGTCGGGTTCTCGATATATGCCGGGATCATCGTCGTGACCGCCGTCAGCTTCCTGCGCCCGCATTGGCGCCAGACCAGGGAGCTGTCCGGGTACCTGTTCGTGATGATGCTGCCGGTGCTGAGCGGCTCGATGTTCCTGGACCTGTCCAACAACAAGCTGGCGTGGGCATTGATCGGGTTGGCCGGGATCCTCCAGGTCCCGTCCTGGGGACGCCGCTACCGGGGGTACTTCTCCGCCCCACAGCAGGAGTCGGTCCCGGACCGCTTCTCGGAGGCGAAGCTCGCACGCTGGGACCTCAAGGTCTCCCAGCGCTTCCGGACCTGGGTGGTTCTCGGGGCGGTGATCGGAGCGTTCGTGTTCGGGGTCCCGGCCGCCTCGGGGGCTGTGGTCTACGAGGCCTCGGTGTCGATCGTGGTGCCCAAGTTGGACAACCCTCCCAACCTGCCCTTCGTGCGCGTGGACCGCGCGAGGGTGAGCGTGATCCACACGCTGGTGCTCTCCGACGCGTACGCGGCTGAGCTCATAGCCCGCAGTGGTGTCGACGCGAGCGTGCCGGAGATGCGTGGCGACATCTCGGTCGACCGCCCCAAGTACGGCGCCTACGTGGAGATCACGTTCTCATCGACCGATGAGCAGTTGGTCGATGCGGTTGCACCACACCTCCTGGACTCACTCGAGGCGCTGACCGAGGCGGGGCGTGACTTCACGATTCCGACCCTTCGTGACGAGGTGCGCCCGACCGTGCCGGGTGAGCAGCGCTACTACACCGGCCCGATGTACATACCTGTCTCCGAGTACGTCGACCGGGGCGCGGTACCACCGCGTAGTTCGGTCAACCTGCTCGTCGGTGCCCTCACCGGTGCCCTCGTCGCCATCGGCTACGTGCTGCTGCAACAACGCAGGCCTCGCGTCAACGACGACGACAGCTTTCCCGAGGCCGTGGGCCTGCCGTTTTGGAGTCACATCGGGCGCGCGGGTCGCCGCCGACGGAACGGGGCGACCGCCGACCAGTACGCGCACGTGGCGGTCCGGGCGACCGAGGGTTTCGGTGGCGACCGGATGCCACGCGGGATCCTTGTTGCAGGGCCCACACGCTCGTCGTCCACCAGGGCGCTCGCCCTGGGATGTGCGGGAGCGTTGGCTGCGATAGGCCACCGTGTGGTGCTCGTGGATGCTCAGGTGAAGCGGCCATGGCTGTCGCGACGCCTCGGGTTCTTCCGCGCTCCGGGGGTCCGGGATGTGGGCTCGGGCGCGGTCCCGATCGAGAGGGTGCTGCGGAGGGTCAAGCCCCTGTTCCTGCCGAGGGCCCTCAGGCGTGCCACGCGCCACTCCAGGGAGAACCTCCGCTTCGTCAGTGCCGGCCGTGTCTGGTCGAAGGGACCCGAGGAGTTCGACCCCACGTGGCTGGATGCGCTCGGCGAGGGCATCGTCACCGTGGTGCTGGCACCGCCGTTGACAGGCACCGTGGCCGTCGGGCCCGTGTTGGGCTGGGCCGACGTCGTCATGTACGACCTCGTGGAGGGTGAGACGGTCACCTTCGATGCCGAGGACGGCGCGCTCCAGGTCGCCACGTTTGCCCGCGGCTCCGCCGGTGTGATCCTCTCGGACGTATGAGCGACGCTGCGGATCCCGACACGCTGCGGTGGATAGACAACCACTGCCATCTCGACATCGACGGCGATCGTTCCGGCGCAGCGCTCGATGCGCAGCTGAACACGGCCCGCGACGCCGGTGTGGTCGGGGTGGTGTGTGTGGGAGTCGATGTGGAGTCGTCGCGTCGCTGTCTCGATCTTGCAAGCACGTACGACGCGGTCTGGGCGACCGCCGGTGTCCATCCCCACGAGGCGTCGGGTGGGATCGATGGCCTCGATGAGTTGCTCCGGGGCGCGTCGGGTCCCTCGGCGCGCCCGGTCGCAGTTGGCGAGTGCGGCCTGGACCACCACTACGACCATTCCGAGCCCGGTGACCAGCGGGAGGTGTTCGTGCGCCAGATCGCACTGGCCAACGAGCTTGCGCTCCCGTTGGTGATCCACACCCGTGAGGCGTGGGACGAGACCTTCGAGATCCTCGATGCCGAGGGAACGCCACAGCGCACGGTGTTCCATTGCTTCACCGGTGGCCCCGTGGAGGCCTCGGAGTGCCTCGACCGGGGGGCCATGCTCTCGATCAGCGGAATCGTGACCTTCGGCTCGGCCGATGATCTGCGCGACGCTGTGACGGCGACACCCCTGGATCACCTGATGGTGGAGACCGACGCCCCCTTCCTCACACCCGTGCCGCATCGGGGAAAGCCCAACACCCCGGCCTGGGTTCCGTTGGTGGGTGCTGCGGTCGCACGGTGCAAGGGTGTGACACTTGCCGAGGTCGCACGTGCCACCACCGCGAACGCGACGGAGTTCTACGGGTTGGATCCCATCGGCCGGTGACGCTCGACCGGTCAGGGGTCCGGGAGGTCCTCGGCGTTCGCGGTATCGGGCCGCGCCGCGCGCTGGGGCAGAACTTCGTGGTCGACCGGGCCGTGATCGAGCGGATCGTCGAACTCGGTGCCCTCGGACCCGGCGACCACGTGCTGGAGGTGGGTCCGGGCCTGGGCAGCCTCACCGTCGCCCTGGCGCGCACGGGTGCATCGGTGGTGGCGCTCGAAAAGGACCCCGAGCTGGCCGCCATCGCGCTGGAGCACCTCCAGGGTGTGGCCCCCGCCCGTGGACCCAACCTCGGACCCGAAGCCGAGCGGTCGGTGGCTGGGACCTCGGCACAACCTGCCGCGGTGCAGGTGCAGGTCGGAGATGCCCTCACCGTTGACCTCGACGCGCTGCTCGGTGGCCATGACGGCACCTGGACCATGGTCGCGAACCTTCCGTACAACGTGGCGGTACCTGTGATCCTGCGGGTGCTTCGGGAATCGCCGTCGGTGAAGCGGTTGCTCGTGATGGTGCAGAAGGAGGTCGCCGATCGCCTGTGCGCGGAGCCCGGTGGTCGTACCATCGGCCTGCCGACCCTGAGACTGGGTTGGTTCGCGCAGGCGCACGTCGTGCTCGAGGTGCCACCGGGCGCCTTCGAACCGGTGCCAGAGGTGGAATCGGCTGTGGTGGACATCACGCGCAACCCGGGTGTTCGCGACGTCGACCCCGACAGCGTGTTCCCGCTGGTCGAGCGGGCCTACCGCAAGCGTCGCAAGATGCTGCGCAGCTCGCTGGCCGAGGTGCACCGCTCGGCGTTCGGTGCCGCGGGTGTGGATCCCACCTCGCGGCCCGAACAGCTCTCGTTGGACCAGTGGATCGCCCTCGCTCGGGCAGCCCGGTGATCGAGCTCACCGCTGCGGCGAAGCTGACCCTGTCGCTGCGGGTCGTGGGCGTGCGGGCGGACGGATTCCACCTGATCGATGCCGAGATGGTCTCGCTCGACTTCGGCGACCTGCTCGTCGTCGATCCGACGGGCGACGACGTGCAGATGGCCGGACCCGACGGGCGGGATCCGAAGCCCGCCCCGGCGGATGACCTCGTGCGGCGGGCCCTCGCCGCGGTGGGTCGCAGTGCGTCGGTGGTGGTGCACAAGCGGATCCCCAGCGGAGCAGGCCTCGGCGGTGGGAGCGCGGATGCCGCCGCGATCCTGCGTTGGGGCGGGGTGACCGATCCTGCCACGGCGGTTTCCCTCGGTGCCGATGTGCCCTTCTGCGTCACCGGGGGTCGATGCAGGGTCACCGGGATCGGTGAGGTGGTCGAACCGCTCGGGTTCCACCGCCGGGTCCTGACCCTGCTCACCCCACCGGTGTTCTGTTCCACCCCCGAGGTCTACGCGGCGTGGGACCGCATGGGTGCCCCGGTTGGCGAGCACGGCAACGACCTCGAACCGGCCGCCTTGGAGGTCGCACCGGAGCTTGCACGCTGGCGCGACGAACTGGGCGACGAAACCGGGTTGCGTCCCAGGTTGGCCGGCAGCGGGTCCACCTGGTGGGTGGACGGCGAGTTTCCCGGGCCTGGACGGGTGGTCGCCCACACGATCCCGCCCAGCTGAGCCGCAACCGTAGCGGTGCCCGGGGGCCTACTTGCCGCGGGCTCGACGCTGGTGACGGGTCCTGCGCAGGAGCTTCTTGTGCTTCTTCTTGCGCATCCGCTTGCGCCGTTTCTTGACCAACGATCCCATGACGGCTGCGACTCTAGGAGAGATCGCAGGTGTACTGAAAATCGGTGCTGCATCGCTGTGAGGGTGCTCCCCGGTACACTCGACTGGTTCACCAAGGCACCTTGAGAAGCGGTACGCCATGACGCCGATGCCATACGACGAGAGCGTCGTCGTGCCACGCGACGAGCCCCAGGAGAGACGCTCTCTGAGGTTGTCGCGCAGCCAGACGATCATCGTGGTGGTCTCGATGCTGGTCACAGGGGTGCTCGCGGTCGTGCTGTCCCAGGCGAGCCCTCCGAGCTACGAGACACGTCGTTCGATGATCGTGTACTCGGGCGCGAACGCCAATGAGAACGACGTGCTCTCCGCCGCGTTCGAGCAGATCGTCGGTTCCACCCAGATGGCTGCCGAGGTCAAGCGTCGCGGGGGGTTCGAGGAGTCGATCGACCAGATCGACTCGATGATCTCGACTCGCAGGTCGCCGCTGTCGCCCTACATCGACGTGATCTCGACCAGCCCCGACCGTGAGCTGTCCGAGGCTGTCAGCGCCCAGATCATCCCGGCGCTCAAAGCCGTGTTCGAGGCCCAGCAGGTCGACCTGCCGGTCGACCAGCGCATAGCGGGACCGGTGTTCCAGGAGGTGTTCGACTTCCCACTCCAGTCCACGACCCGTTTCCCGGTGTGGTTCGCCGGTCTGTTCGGGATGGTGCTCGGCGGTCTGGTTCCGTACCTGTTCTTCCTGGCCCGCAACCTCCGCAAGCCGGTGGTGTCCTCCGCGCAGGACGTGACCACCGCGATCGACCTGCCGGTGCTGGTGAAGGTGCCGGCATTGTCGGGTCGCTCCGCGAATCCCCGCGACGCGGTGGCGGGTGTGATCTCGGCGGTGGAGCGGTTGAGCCTCGACGAGCCCATCCACCGACTCGTGCTGGTCGGTCCGGATTCCGCATCCGAGCGGGCACTTCTCGCGCTGGCGCTCGCGAACGTGATCGCGGGGAACTTCGGCCAACCCGTAGCGTTGCTGGATGCCGACCTTCAGAACTCGGCACTCACTGGGCTCGTGGGCGCCGGGGACATGGCCGGGCTCAGCGAGTGCCTGTCCGGTCAGCTGGAACCCGATGCAGCTCTGGTCGACCTTCCCGACAGCGCCCTTCCCCGCGAGCTCGACGGCATGACCGCTCCCGGAGGGATGGTGAAGTTCATCGGGGCGGGAATCGACCGCAGTAGGAACATCCTGCGCATGAGGTCATCGCTCGACCGGGTGCTCGACGTGCTCGCCGGCCGTTACGTCGTGATCATCAACGGCCCCCAGATCCCCGGTCCGGTCCCCACGTCGCAGATGCTCGCCCTCGCGGACACCACCCTGATGGTGATCACCGAGGGGCGTACCCGCATGACCGATGCCCGCCTCGCAGGCGACGCGCTCAGGTCGTTCGCCTCGGGTCCATCCGGGGTCGTGGTCCTGCGAGGTTGAGCCACTTGGACCCCGAACCACAGGAACCGCCGGAGCCGGCGGTCAGCCGGGAGAACCTCGGCACGGCCGCATCGCGGGGCTACCTGTGGGCCAACGTGGGGCTCCTCAGCCGGTTCGGCGTCGCGTTCGTGCTGGCGTCGGTGCTCGCCCGTTCGCTGTCCAAGTCCGACTACGACGCGATGGTCGCCCTCACCGTGGTGATGCTCTACCTCGACACCACCCTCGACCTCGGGATGGGGGCGTCGTTGATCTACGAACAGGAGACCGGGCACAGCCGTCGGGTCAACGTGGCGTTCAGCGCGAACGTCGGCCTGTCCGTCGTGTTGGCCGTGCTGGCGGTGGCGGCGGCACCGCTGTTGGCGGGTGTGTTCAACCTCCAGGGATACGTCGCGGTGTTCATGATGCTCGGTCCGATCGTGATCCTCGCGGGTCTCAACACCGTTCCGTGGGCGTTGTTGAACCGGGACCTGTCCTTCAAGCCGCGGGCTGTCTCGGAGCTGGGCCGAGATGGCACGCGCCTCGTGCTGACCGTCGGGCTCGTGCTCGGCGTCGGCATGGGGATCTGGGGCGTCGTCTGGGGGTTCGTGGCATCCCGCGCCGTGTGGTTGGCCATCACCTGGGCGGCCACGAGGTTCCGGCCGGTGTTCGCCTGGGACCGCAAGATCATCTCCGAGCTCTTCGCATACGCGTGGCGGATGGCCGGCAACCGGTTCCTGGGTCTGCTGGCGCTCAACGGCGACTACTTCGTGGTGGGCAACCGGACCAACTCACTCGACCTCTACTACCAGGCCTTCCGCCTGCCCGAGATCGTGATGGGTGGCCAGCTCAACGCGATGTCCGCGGTGCTGTTCCCCATGTACAGCAGGATCCGCACCGAGGGGGTAGCGGCGCTGCGCGACGCGATGTACCGCGCGGTACGCATAGTCGGGCTCTTTTCGATCCCTGTGGGGATCGGGCTGGCGCTGGTGGCGCGCGACGTGATCACGGTCATGTTCGACACGGGGACCTCGGCTGCGGTGCCCACGATGGAGTTGATCTCGTTGACCGGGTGCATCACCGGGCTCGGCTTCGCCACCGGCGACCTCCTGTATGCGATCAACCGCCCGGGCCTGCTGATGCGCATCAACCTGGTCATGGTGCCCACGATGCTCGTCGCCATGTGGTTCGCGGCTCCCTATGGCATCGAGTGGGTGGCGTTCACCCACCTGTGCGTGCAGGCCGTGTTCGTGACGGTGCGCCAGGTGCTGGTCAACGGACTGGTCGACGCCTCGATCCTGAAGGTGGCGGCCTGCTGCTGGCCGGGTGTGGCGATAGCGCTCGGAGTGGTGCTGTTCGCGTTGCCTGTCCGGCTGGTGACCGACGCCGGGTTCGTCTCGATGTTGGCTGTCACCGCCGCGGGGGCACTGGGGGCTCTCCTGGCCCTCGGCCTATCGCGTTCGGCCCGCTCCGAGCTCATGGACCTGATCGCGAAGGTGAGGGGCTGAACCGCCCGAGATGACCCCTGAGACGGGCAACGCGTGGCGCGGCGTCGGTCCACAGGTTCATGGCGTGCGCGGCGGTGGACGCCATCGCCCCCGACCCGGTGCGCATGCGGATCACCGGGCGTGACGTGGAGGTCCAGTCGTCCTTGTAGGGCTCGGCGCCCCGGAGGAGGTCGAACTCGGTCAGTCCTTCGTCGAGAGCCCAACGCAGGATCGCCTCCTTGAGCACCGAGCCGCTCCCGCGGAACTCGCGGTCGGTGAGCCTGCCCGCCTGGTAGAAGCAGGCCCGGTCTCCGGCCACGAGCTCCACCTCGGACGCGATCACCCTCGCTTCACCGCCGCCACCGTCCCCCTCGCCACCGTCCCCCTCGCCCCGGAGCTCGTGGATCACCACGTCACCCGCCGTCATGCCGGCCCGGAGGATCGAGCGCAGGCGCGCGGCGTCCCCGGAGAGCTCGCTCGAGTCGTCCCAGCGCTCCCCGTGAAGTGCGATCAGGGTGTCGACCGCGCCGTCGCGGGTGTCGGGGTGGCCGGAGCGGTCCACACGGTGCACCCCGAAGCCCGCCTTGGCGAGTCGCTTCGCGGACCGCTTCACAGTGCTGCGAAGCTGGCCCGGCATGCCCGCCAGCGGGGCCTGCGGGTCCATGCCCGTGAGGTCCAGGTATGGGGCGGGCATCGAGTCGAGCACCCTCGCACCGAGAAGTTCGGGTAGCCGACATCGGGCGGCCAACCCGTCGAGGTCGACGACACAGCCGCTCGTGCGCAGCCATCGTGCGATCGTCAAGCTCACAGCATCATGGTCAGCCCCAGCAGCGACCACGTCGATGTGGTCGGGGGCGAGCACACCTTGGCCGACCGAGCGCAGCCGACGTACACCGCGACCGCTGACCCCCAGGACGTCAGCCTCGAATGCGGCGCCGCCGACGAGGCGACCTGTGGGATCTGTGCAGCGCAGGATAGTCGGTGTCCCGGCGGAGGCGTTCTCCAGCCACCACGACTTGAGGAACGGCGATGGCAGTGGTGACGCGTCGACCAGAGCGTCCCACTCCGAGCGGACCCCACCCAGGTTGTGGGCCACCTCACACCGGATGGCCTGGTCGTTCATCGGCCCGGGCCCCGGGGCCCGATCCCACGTGATCCTGATGAACCGTTCAGCTGAATATGACTCGACATCGACCCGCGGGCGAGGTCCCCTCGGCCGGCTCCGGTTCCTTCAGAGGCGCCTGCAAGTGGCAAATCACCAGTGTGCACGGGCAGATTCTCCTCTGATCGCCGCGTGGCACCAAGTCCTCTGAGGTACCGCGGGATGAACCACACTCGGTGAATGGGCACAACGTCCCTTGACGGTGGCGCCTGTCACACGTTTACATGTCCCATGTCGAACTGGCTGGTTCGACGTTGAGCAACAGGGGCGCAAAGTTGAAGATCACCGAGGCGGGCACCCTTCTGGGCGGTAGATCTACCAGTGGTAGTCGATCCACCATCGGAGATGGTGCGGGCACCGAGTTGATCGACCTACGGTCGACCGACACGGTCCCCAGCAGTGCCGAGCCCACGCAACATACGGTCATCCCCCGGCGCGACCGGCGCGCGATGGGGCGGTTCGTCAACCTCTTCGGGCACGCCCTCGATGGCCTGGCCGTCGGGTTGCCGTTCCTACTGTCCAGCTTCGCAAACGACAACGCGGAAGGGGGCAAGGTTGCCACGGCGGTGATCGTCCTGTTCGCCGTTGTGGTCACCATCATGTTGTGGCCCACCCACCGCCGCGGTCGGCACCTGATCGCGCCGAGCGAAGGCCTCGTCTCGCTGGTGTCGCGACTAGGTCTCGCCACGCTGGTCACGTGGTCGATCATCTCCGGTGTCGACTACATCATGCGCGAGGGAGCGACGCGCCAGATCGATGCGGTGGCGATCCTCCAGATCGTCGTGCTCACGTTCCCGTTGGTTCTCATCGGTCGTGTCGTCAGCTACCGCCTCGGCACCCAGGCCCGCAAGCGGGGCTACGACCTCGAGGACACGCTGATCGTCGGCTCTGGTCCCACCGGCGTGGAGATCGCAGAGGCCCTTCTCGACAACCCCGAGGTCGGCCTCGTGCCCAGCGGCTTCGTCGACCGTTTCGACTCCGATTCCGACCTGCCCACGGTCGGTCACCCCGAGGATCTGCCGACCATCCTCGCATCCAGCGGAGTGCGCAACGTGGTCATCGCGTTCGGCGGGGTGCCCGAGACCGAGCTGGTCAGCATCGTCCGCCGATGCCACGGGCTCGGCGTGCATTTCTTCGTGGTTCCGCGACTGTTCGAGTTGGGGGTCTCCGCTGGCGACCTGGGCCACGAGGTGGACGGCCTGCCGCTGGTCAAGGTGACCACGCCCGACCAGAGGGCCTGGCGTGCCAAGCGGATGTTCGACATAGTCACCTCGACGATCCTGTTAATCCTGGTCTCACCGGTGATGATCGCTTGCGCTATCGCGGTGAAGCTCACCTCTCGGGGCCCAGTGTTCTTCCACCAGGTCCGGGTGGGCATCGGTGGCAAGCCCTTCGACATCCTCAAGTTCCGCACTATGCGCGAGAACGACGACTCGTCCACCCAGTGGAGCGTCGACGACGACGACCGGGTGACCATGGTCGGGAAGGTTCTACGTCCGTCGCACCTCGACGAGCTGCCCCAGCTGATCAACGTGTTGCGCGGCGACATGTCCCTTGTCGGCCCCCGGCCCGAACGACCGCACTTCGTCGAGCAGTTCAGCGCCGAGGTCGAGGGCTACGAGTACCGTCACCGGGTTCCGGTGGGCATCACCGGCTGGGCCCAGGTGAACGGCTACTGGGGTGACACCTCGATCGAGCGGCGCGCCCGGCTCGACAACCGCTACATCGAGAACTGGTCGATCTGGCGGGACCTGGTGATCGCCCTGCGGACCCTTCCCACGCTGTTCGGCAAGCGTCGCTGAGGGGTTCCCCCGACGGTCCGGTATCGTCCCGGCGGTGAAGCTCACGGCGGTGACGTCCCGCTTCCCCTACCCGATCGAGCGCGGTGACAAGCTGCGCGCGTACCACCAGCTCCGTGTGCTTTCAGAACGCCACGAGGTCTCGCTGGTCGCCCTGTCGGAAGGGCCCGTGCCCCCGGAGGACCGCAGGAAGGTCGACGAGCTCGGCATCACGACCCATGTGGTCGAGCGGTCGAGGCTCGATACCGTGCGCTCGACCGCCTCGGGGGTCCTCGCGGGCCAACCGATCCAGGTCGGCTACTTCACGGCCCCGCGCACGATCGGCCGGGTGCGCAACCTGATCGAAGACCTCCAACCGGAGCATCTCTACTGCCAGCTCGTGCGCACGGCCTGGGCCGCAGAGATGGGCGGTGTCGGGTCGACCATCGACTACCAGGATGCGTTCTCTGCCGCGATGCGTCGTCGCGGTGCCAACCAGGCAGCGCCGGTGCGCAGGATCTTCGAGGCTGAATCCGAGCGGATCGGCCGCTGCGAGTGGAGCGCGTTCGAGACGTTCGACAACGCGGTCGTGATCTCCGAACAGGACCGTGATCTGCTCGACGTGCCCGAGCCCGGAGAGGTCGATGTCCTACCCAACGGGGTCGATACGGAGTTCTTCTCACCCGATGTCGCGGTCTGCGGTGATCCGGTGGACATCGCTTTCGTGGGCAACATGGGATACCCGCCCAACGTCCGCGCCTCGCGCCTGCTGGTCGAGCAGATCGTTCCAGCGGTCGGCTCCTCGCCACGGGTGTTGCTCGCAGGCGCACGCCCATCGCGGTCGGTGCGACGCCTCGCCGGCCCGAAGGTGGAGGTGACCGGGTGGATGTCCGACATCCGTGAGGCGTACGCGAGGGCGTCGGTGATGGTCGCCCCCCTGTTCATCGGTGCCGGGCTCCAGAACAAGGTCCTGGAGGCTATGGCGATGGGTGTTCCGGTGGTGACCACGTCGCTGGTCAACAACTCCATCGGCGCGGCCGATGGTCGGGAGATCCGTGTCGCCGACAGCCCCGGGGCGTTGGCGGTCGCCGCCGCCGAGCTGCTTGAGTCGAAGAGCCTCCGCGAGGAGATGGCGAGTGCAGCCCGTGCGATGGTCATCGAGCGGTTCTCCTGGCCCGCGGTCGGCGACCGCCTCACAGCGGTGTTCGAAAGGACGAACCAGACCAGATGAAGTACCAGACCAGATGAAGCACCAGACCAGATGAAACAGCTGATACAGAGCCTGGCGCAACGGCTGCTCGGATTCGACCGCTACCTCTACCTGTTCTCCAGGTTCAAGGTCCGCACCCTCGGGCGCGACAGGATCGAAGGGGACGTCCTCGCCCTGGTCGAGATGATGGACGACGACGCCGTCGTGTTGGACATCGGGGCGAACATCGGGATCATGACCGTGCACATGGCCAGGAAGGTGCGCCGTGGCCATGTCCACTCCTTCGAGCCGGTGCCCGAGAACTTCGCGGTGCTCGAGCGCGTGGTCGCCCACTATGGACTCACCAATGTGAGTTGTCACCGGATGGCCCTCGGTGATGCCGAGGGCACACTAGAGATGGTCATGCCATCGCACGGGAAGCTCCGCAAGCAGGGCCTGTCCCATGTGGTGCGCGGCGACGAGGGTGAACGCGAGGAGGGGACGCGCTACAGCGTTCCCCAGCACCGCCTCGATGACCTGGACCTGCTGGCCGGTGTGGAGGTTCGGGGCATAAAGATCGACGTGGAGAACCACGAGCAGTTCGTCTTCGCAGGTGGCCGCAGGCTGATCCAACGCTGCCGGCCGGTGGTCTACACCGAGCTCGGCGAGGGAGAGAACCGCGCTTCGTGTGTCCGGTTCTTCGAGGAGTTGGGCTACACGCCTGCGGTTCTCGAGGGCTCTTCGGTGGTTCCCTGCGATCCGCTCGGGCACCCCAAGCACAACTTCTTCATGTTGCCCGAACCGTCCAGATGAGGCGGAGCCTCCCGGGTGATCCCGACGTTCAACTAGCGTCGGGGTGGTCCCGCGAGGCGACGATTCCGTCTCGGGTAGTTCAATCGGCAGAACGCCTGACTTTGGATCAGGAGGTTGCAGGTTCGATCCCTGCCCCGAGAGCATGACCGACACCACCAAGCGAACCAGAGCGCGTTCGGGCGTGGCCGCTTCCGGCGCACCCGGGCTCTCGGCGGTCCTCCTAGCCGCCGGGCAGGGGTCGCGGATGCGTTCGGAGCGCCCGAAGCCCCTGCACCGCCTGTGCGGGTCGCCGATGTTGAGCTACGTCCTCGACTCCCTGTCGAGCTCGGGGGTGGACCGGGCGGTGATCGTGGTCGGCCACAAGGGCGAGTGGGTGACCAAGAAGATGAGCGAGGAGTCCCCGGGGGTACCCCTCGACTTCGTCGAACAACGGGTGCAGCGCGGGACCGGCGACGCGACGATGGTGGGCCTGGTCGGTCTGCCCGAAGACGACGACGGGGACGTCCTGGTGATGCCAGGCGACACACCGTTGCTGCGCTCGGTCACCGTCGAGGCGCTGGTGGCGCATCACCGCAGCAGCGGTGCAGCGGCGACTCTGCTCACCTCGCTGATCGATGATCCGACCGGCTACGGGCGAATCATCCGGTCTCCGGCGGACAAGGTGACCGCAGTGGTCGAGGAGGGCGACGCCACCGAGGACCAGCGCGCAATCCACGAGGTGAACACGAGCATCTACTGCTTCCGGCGTTCGCTGCTGGCCCCGGCGCTGCGGCGTGTGCAGCCCGACAACAGCCAGGGTGAGTACTACCTGACCGACGTCGTCGGCGTGCTGGTCGACGCCGGCCACACAGTGGAGGCGATCCAGGCGCCCGAAGGTGAGACCCAGGGGGTCAACGACCGGGCGCAGCTCGCCGCCGCCGAAGCCGAACTGCGCCGCCGGACCAACCACGACCTGTTGGGTGCAGGTGTCACGATGGTCGACCCTTCGGCCACCTACGTCGACACGACGGTCACCCTCGGCCGCGACGTGTCGTTGTTCCCCGGGGTGATCCTCCAGGGATCGACCGTGGTGGGAGACGGCACCGAGGTCGGACCGGGGTGCCGGCTGGTCGACACCACCGTCGGATCGGACTGCGTGCTCACCCACGTGGTTGCAGAACGCGCGGTGATCGGCGATCGCGCAACGGTGGGTCCGTTCGCGAGCATCCCGGCGGGCAGTGAGGTTGCATCTGACACCACGACGGGCGCCTTCTACACTCCGGATCCGGAGGCCGGGCGGACCTGAAGGGGGCCGTCGGGGGACATCGGAGGCGTCGTGGAACTCGTTACCAAGAAGCGACTGGTGCTCGTCGCCGGGCGGACCAACCACGAACTTGCCGAGGAGGTGGCCGAGTCGCTGGGCGTTCCACTCGACCCGGTGGAGATCTCCGAGTTCGCCAACGGTGAGCTGCACTGCCGCTTCGGTGAGTCGATCCGCGGCGCGGACGTGTTCATAATCGGCAGCCACTGCACGGTCGGCGACACGTCTGTAAACGACGCCATCATGGAACAGCTCATCATGGTGGATGCCGCCAAGCGTGCGAGCGCCAAGCGCATCAGCGTGGTGGCTCCCTTCTACGGATACGGGCGTCAGGACCGAAAGGCCGAGGGCCGCGAACCGATCACCGCCAAGTTGGTGGCCGACATGTTCGAGACCGCCGGCGCCAAGCGGATCATCTCGGTGGACCTGCACTCGGGGCAGATCCAGGGTTTCTTCGACGGCCCGGTCGACCACCTCACCGCGATGCCCGTGCTGGTCGAGTGGATGGCAGCGAACCTCGGAGACGACCTCGTGGTCGTGTCCCCAGATGCCGGGCGGGTGAAGGTGGCCGAGCGCTACGCCAACCAGCTCGGTGCCGACCTTGCGATCGTGCACAAGCGCCACGTCAAGGGTGCGAAGAACTCCGTGGAGGCCAAGGACGTCGTCGGTGAGGTCGCGGGCCGGCCCTGCGTGTTGATCGACGACATGATCGACACCGCCGGCACGATCGTCGCTGCCGCCGAGCAACTCATCGACCACGGTGCGTCCTCGGTGTGCTGCGCCGCTACCCACGGGGTGTTCTCAGGGCCGGCGGTCGACCGGCTGAAGAACTCGCGGCTCGATCGGGTGGTCATCACCAACACGCTGCCCCTCCCGGCGGACAAGCACTTCGACAAGGTCGAGGTGCTCTCGGCCGCGGGGATCATCGCGGACGCGATCGACGCGGTGTTCGAGGACACCTCCGTTTCGAGGATCTTCGACGGCAACAACCTGAGCTAGACCGGAGCTGGACCCGAGCTGGACCCGCCCGGTACGGCCATCCGCTTGGTGGGGCCACCCCGGGGCTCGTTACAATCTCGGGTCGGCCGATCATCGGTCCGCTTACAAGGGTGGTGTGCCCGATTGGGTCGGCACCCGGAGATCCCCACCTCGGAGTTCTGATGTCCCAGTTCAAGCTGACCCTCACGACCGGTCGTGCCACCGGCTCGCGCGCCTCGAGGCGCCAACGCGGCGACAAGTTGGTCCCCGGTGTTGTATACGGCCTGGGTTCGGAGCCGACCTCGGTGTCGGTGGAGCGTTCCGACCTGCGCCGTGCACTCACCACCGATGCCGGGCTCAACGCGCTGTTGGACCTCGACGTCGACGGCAACCACGAGATGGCGGTCGTCAAGGACCTCCAGCGTCATCCTGTGCGCCGCGAGGTGACCCACGTCGACTTCCTGCGTGTCGATCCGAACGCCCGCATCGAGGTCGAGGTGCCCATCCACACCATCGGCGAAGCCGACCAGGTCACCGCTGAGGACGGCATCGCCGTGCTGCGCCTCACCTCGGTGCTCGTCAGCGTCAAGCCGACCGAGATCCCCGACGGTGTCGAGGTGGACATCTCCGAGATGACGATGGACACCACGATCACCGTCGACGACCTCGACCTGCCCGGCACGGTCGAAGTGGTGACCCCCGGTGACGAGGCGGTGGTGAGCGCCGAGATCACGCGCGCCGCCCTGGTCGAGGAGGAACCGGCCGAAGGTGACGAGGAAGGCGCCGAGGGCGAAGAGGGCGAAGCCTCCGCCGAGGGCTCCGACGACGCCGGCGACGACTCCGGGTCCTCCGAGGAGGGCTGAACCACCGCTGTGGTCGACCTCCTCGTGGTGGGCCTCGGCAATCCGGGCTCCCGCTATGCGGGGACCCGCCACAACGTCGGTGCCGACGCGGTGCTCACCATCGCCTCGCGGTGTGGCGAGAGGATGCGCCAGGACTCGAAGGTGTCCTCTGAGACCGCACGTGTGAGGCTCGGTTCGGTGGTGGCTGTGCTGGCGTTGCCGACGACGTTCATGAACGACTCCGGACGCGCCCTGTCCCAGCTCCTTCGCAGGCATCCGCTCGACGACTGGACCGGTCTCGTGGTCGTGCACGACGAGCTCGACCTCGAACCGGGAACGGTGCGGGTGAAGTCGGGGGGAGGTCTCGCGGGTCACAACGGGTTGAGGAGCATCGAGGAACATCTCGGTACCCGGGACTTCACGCGGGTTCGCATCGGGGTGGGTAAGCCACCGGGGGGTGCGGAGCGCGGGGTCGACTGGGTGCTGTCCAAGGTGAGCGGGCAGGCCAGGGAGATCCTCGGGGGATCCGTGGAGCGCGCGGCCGACGCGGTCGAGTCGATCGCGTCGGTCGGCATCGACGCCACCATGGCCGAGTTCAACGCTCGCGCCTGAGCCCGGCGCTAGAGGGCGACCAGCACCACTGCCACCACGGCGAGTCCGAGGCCCAGGACCTGATGTCGTTGCAGGCGTTCGCCGAGAACGACCCGGGCGAGGATCACCGTCGTCGCCGGGTACAGCGAACCGATCACCCCGACGACCACCAGCAGCCCGCGTCTGCCCGCTTCGAGGACCAGCACGTTGGAGGTGGCATCCAGCGCCCCGGCAGCGAGGGCGAGCTGTAGGCCCCGACCGGGCCGGATCCGGCTCAGCATTCCGGTGGCGGCGAGCACGACCGCCATCGCGACGGTCGCGGTTGCCCTGGCCGACACCAGCGGCCAGAGTCCCGAGGTCGACGAGGTACGTGTGATCAGTGAGATGAAGGTGCCGAACCCCGCCCCGGCGAGAAGCCCTGCCACCGCACCAGCTCGGGCCGATCCGGGGGTGGAGCGCTCCACCAGGGGCTCGGAGTGCGCGATGTCGGGTGCGCTGGTGCCCTCCCGGGAGATGAGGACGACCGCGGGCAGCGCCATCGCGACGCCGACCCAGGCGATCGGATCGGGTGACTCGCCCAGTCCCACCCCCACGAGGATCGGAACGATCGCCGAGGTCACCGCGGAGAGCGGGGCCACCACGCTCATCGACCCCAGCGCGAGGCCGCGGTAGAAGAGCCAGACCGCGACCGCGCCGACCGCTCCGGCGAGAGCCCCGAGCGCCACATCGGAACCGACGAGTACGCCACCGGTGATCGCCACGCCTGCGAGAAGCACGACTAGCCCGGCTGCCTGGGCGCTCGCCGAGGAGATCGTCGATGGGATCCGTCGTGCAGATGAACCCCCCAGGAAGTCCGCAACTCCGAACAGCGCCGAGGAGCACAGTGCGAGTACGACCGCCATCGATGCAGTCTGGCGCTTGTGGTGCGGACGGCCGAATTCCGGTGGGTCCCACCCGGTACTACCGTCGGGCGGTGCCCGATGGAGCGCCCCTGGCGCCACTGCTTCCCGCCCTGCGCGACCTGCCGGGGTTGGGCGACGCGACCAGCGAAGGGCGATCCTCCCTGGCGGTCCCGTCGCTCGCCCAGGCTTCTGTCATCGCGGCGGCGGTGGACCTGCGCGGGGGTGCGCCCCTGGTGGTAGCTGTCCCCATGTCCGGTGAGGCGGAGCGGCTGGCAGCAGACCTCAGCCAGTTCCTCCCTGACGGGTCGGTGGCTCTGTTCCCAGCCTGGGAGACGCTTCCCTTCGAGCGGGTGTCTCCTGGCATCGAGACCATGGGTGCCCGCGTCGAGACCCTCTGGCGCCTCAGAACCGGTGATCCGTCGCTCTCGGTGGTGGTGGCGCCTGCACGCGCCCTTGTGCAGAGGCTCGGCCCCCACGTCGAGGACACGGAGCCGATCCCGGTGGAGAGGGGTTCGATCCTCTACAGCGAAGAGTTGGTCGAGGCGCTCGTCGCGATGGGCTACCACCGCGAGTACCAGGTCGAACACCGCGGGGAGGTCGCCGTGCGCGGCTCGATCGTCGATGTGTTCCCCGCCACAGCCGACCACCCGGTGCGGATCGACCTGTGGGGCGACGAGGTGGATCGCCTGGCGCACTTCTCGGTATCGGACCAACTGGTCACCGACGACGTCGATTCGGTGAGGTTGTTCCCGGCCCGCGAACTGCTACCGAGCCCCGAGGTACGCCAACGTGCCGAGGCCCTCGTGGCGTCGGAGCCTTGGGGGCGTGAGCAGTGGGAGCGGATCGCGGATGGTGAGATCTTCGACGGCATGGAGGCCTGGTCGGCCTGGTTGGCGGACCGCGAGCACGTCCTGTACGACCTGGTGGCGAAGGACTCGCTGATCGTGACCGTCGATCCGCGCCGGGTGCGGGACCGTGCAGCGGACATCATCGCCGAAGAGGAGTCTCTCGCCGAGAGCCTGTCGCGGACCTGGGACCTGACCGCCGGGGGCGATCTCCCGCACACCCATCTGCCCTTCGAGCGGCTCTTGGCGCACACCGAAGCGGATCACCTGACCCTGGTGTCGGTGCCTGACAACCCCGACACCATCGCGGTCGATGCCCGTGGCTGGCCCACCGCGATCGGTGATGCCGAGGCCGTCCTCGCGGACATCTCCGAGCTGCTGCAACGGGGTTCACGGGTGGTTGTCTGCGCGGATGGCAAGCCGTCAGCGGACCGCCTCAGCCGTGTGCTCACAGAGCGGGGACTCGCCTTCCAGCGGCTGGATCCAGGTGCGCGCGACATGGCGGAACCCGGCGGCTGGATCGTGGAGAGCAGCCTGGATTCGGGATGCGTGTTCCCGACCCTCGGCCTCGGCCTGCTCTCGGAGGCGGACCTCACGGGTCGGCGCCGCACGCATCGCCCCCAGCGCCGTCGCCGACGCGACGCCCAGCAGTTCTTCGAGGACCTCACCGTCGGCGGCTACGTCGTGCACGAGACCCACGGGGTCGCCCGATTCGCCGGGATGGTCACCCGATCGATGGGAGGTGCCGAGCGCGATTACCTGTTGTTGGAGTACAGGGGTGAGGACCGGCTCTACGTGCCCTCGGACCAGGTCGAATCGGTGCGGCTGTACTCGGGTGGGGACACGCCGAGGCTCAACAAGATGGGTGGTGCGGACTTCGCACGCACCAAGGCCAAGGTGCGTTCGGCTGTCTCGGAGATCGCCCAGGAGCTCGTGCTGCTGTACCAGCAGCGCCTCCACGCCGAGGGCCACGCCTTCGCTCCGGACACTCCTTGGCAGACCGAGATGGAGGCCAGCTTCGCGTTCCAGGAGACCCCGGACCAGGCCAGGGCGATCCTCGATGTGAAGGCCGACATGGAGGCGGACGTGCCCATGGACCGCCTCGTGTGCGGTGATGTCGGCTTCGGCAAGACCGAGGTGGCGGTGCGCGCGGCGTTCAAGGCGATCCAGGACGGTCGTCAGGCCGCGGTCCTCGTCCCGACGACACTGCTCGCCCAGCAGCACCACCAGACGTTCTCGGAGCGCTTCGCGGGTTATCCGGTGCGCGTGGAGGTGCTCAGCCGCTTCCTCACCGATGCCCAGGCGCGCAAGGTCACCGATGGGCTGCGCGACGGCTCGGTCGATCTGGTGATCGGTACGCACCGGCTGCTGTCGAAGGACATCGAGTTCAAGGCGCTCGGTCTGCTGGTGGTCGACGAGGAACAGCGCTTCGGTGTGTCGCACAAGGAGTCCATCAAGGCCCTCAAGGCCGATGTAGACGTGCTCACCCTCACGGCAACCCCCATTCCCCGCACCCTGGAGATGAGCCTCACCGGCATCCGTGACCTCTCGGTGCTCAACACCCCGCCTGCCGACCGCCAGCCGATCCTCACCTACGTGGGGGAGTACGACGAGCGTCCGGTGGCCGAGGCCATCCGCCGGGAGTTGCTCCGTGAGGGCCAGGTGTTCTTCGTGCACAACCGGGTGCAGAGCATCGAGAAGGTGGCCAACGACCTGCGCAACCTGGTGCCCGAGGCCCGGGTCGCCATCGCCCACGGTCAGATGGACGAGGGCTCGCTGGAGAAGGTGGTACTCGACTTCTGGGAAGGCCAGTACGACGTGCTGGTGTGCACCACCATCATCGAGTCCGGCATCGACATGCCCACCGTGAACACCTTGGTGGTCGACCGGGCCGAGCTACTCGGGTTGGGGCAGCTCCACCAGCTCCGGGGCCGGGTCGGCCGCTCCGGCCAACGAGCCTACGCCTACCTGTTCACCCGGCCCGACGCCGCCCTCACCGAGGATGCCTACGAGCGACTCCGCACCATCGGCGAGGCCACCGAGTTGGGCGCCGGGTTCAAGATCGCCATGCGGGACCTCGAGATCCGGGGTGCCGGCAACCTGCTGGGCACCGGGCAGTCGGGCCACATCGCGGCAGTGGGCTACGACCTCTACTGCCAGCTGGTCACCGAGGCGGTGGCCGAACTCAACGGCACCCCGGTGGCCAAGCCGGTCGAGATCAAGCTCGACCTCCCCGTTGATGCCAACCTGCCCGAGGACTACG
>JBKEAI010000071.1:0-3473 GCA_047972145.1 Microthrixaceae bacterium | reverse complement strand
CCCCTTGAAGGTGATGACGAGGGTGTCGCGGTTGTACCGGGCTCCCTTGCTGACCTCGCACGGCACGTACACGTCGGGCAGGACGTGCATCTCGATCTTCATGGTGCCGTCGCCCGCGCATGCCCGCAGCGACCACCCTTGACATTGACCCAAAAACGACCGGGGAGGTACCCGCGCACCTTCGCCTCGTTGGTCTTCGCAAAGAGCTTGCGGATGTGATCGAACACACCTGTGTAGGTGGCTGGGTTGGAGCGCGGGGTGCGCCCGATCGGTGACTGGTCGATGTTGATCACCTTGTCGAGGTGCTCGGTGCCCTCGATCCGCCGATGCAACCCCGGGGGAACCTTCGAACTGTAGATCCTCTGCATCAACGAACGCAGCAGGATCTCGTTGACGAGTGTCGACTTCCCCGAGCCGGACACCCCGGTAACCGTGACCATGCAGCCAAGCGGAATGGAGACATCGATGTCGCGCAGGTTGTGTTCGCGCGCACCGAGCACCTTCAGCTGCTCAGTTCCCGGGGATCGACGGATCGCAGGTACCGGGACCGAACGCTTCCCTGCAAGGTACTGGCCGGTGATC
The DNA here is from genome assembly GCA_047972145.1 of Microthrixaceae bacterium. Lineage (GTDB taxonomy): Bacteria > Actinomycetota > Acidimicrobiia > Acidimicrobiales > Microtrichaceae > JAMLGJ01. The sequence continues at coordinate 2,891 of JBKEAI010000071.1, read as the reverse complement.
GAACGCTTCTGCTTCTGTAGCTGCGCGACAGTGCCCGAGTGGACGACCTCGCCGCCGTGCTCCCCCGCGCCCGGGCCTATGTCGACCACGTGGTCGGCAACGCGGATCGTGTCCTCGTCGTGTTCGACCACCAGAACGGTGTTGCCCAGGTCCCTGAGCCGTTCGAGGGTCTCGATCAGGCGATGGTTGTCGCGCTGGTGCAATCCGATCGACGGTTCGTCCAGTACGTACAGCACTCCGACGAGCCCTGAACCGATCTGCGATGCGAGGCGGATCCGTTGGGCCTCACCACCGGAGAGCGTCGCCGCGGACCGCTCGAGGTTCAGATAGTCGAGCCCCACATCGCAGAGGAACTGGAGCCGCGCATTGATCTCCTTGAGGATCGACTGGGCGATCAGCGCCTGGCGATCATCGAGCTCGAGCTCGATGAGGCGCTTGGTGGTCTCGGCGATCGACAGCGAGCACAGCTCGTGCATGTTGAGTCCGCCGACGGTCACAGCGAGTGCCAGTGGGTTGAGGCGCGCTCCACCGCACGCCTCGCATGCAACCTGACGCATGTAGCCCTCGGCCGCCTCGCGTGCGCTGTCGCTCTCGGCATCGGTGTGGCGGTGCTTGAGATATGGGATCACGCCCTCGTACTTCGCCGTGTAGGTGCGGGTGCGCCCGTAGCGGTTCCTGAAGCGCACGCGGGTCTTCTCGGCACCCGGCATGCCGTGAAGCAGGATCTTCCGGTGCTTCTTGGGCAGCTCGCCGAAAGGCTGGTCGATGTCGATCCCCTGGTCCTCACAGACCGATTCGAGGAGTCGGTGGAAGTACTTCGCGTGCCCAGACGCCCATGGAGCGATGGCACCTTCCTTCACCGACAGGTCGGGGTCGGGCACCACCAGTTCCGGGTCGACCTCGAAGGTCGTTCCCAGGCCATCACAGACCGAACACGCACCATAGGGGGAGTTGAACGAGAAGTTGCGCGGAGCCAGCTCCTCGAAGGACTTGCCGTCCGATGGCCTCGAGAGACTCTCGGAGAACGTGAGCACCTCCGGCTCACCGTCCTCACCCGAACGCGGCACGATCTCGACCTGCGCCACGCCTTCCGCGAGGTTGAGCGCTGTCTCCATCGACTCGGTCAGCCGCAGGTCGATCCCCTTGCGCAACACCAGCCGGTCGATGACCGCCTCGATGTGGTGCACCTCGTAGCGGGCGAGGTCCAGCTTCGCCGGCAGGTCGTAGATCTCACCGTCGATGCGGACCCTCGGATAGCCATCCGCGGCGAGGTCGGCGAGCAGCTGCTCGTATGTGCCCTTGCGACCCCGCACCACGGGGGCGAGCACCTGGAAGCGGGTGCCCTCGGGCATCGCAAGGATCCGGTCGACGATCTGCTGGGGAGTCTGACGGACCAGACGCTCACCGGTTTCGGGATCGTGGGGAACCCCGGCGCGGGCGAAGAGCAGGCGCAGGTAGTCGTAGACCTCGGTGACCGTTCCGACCGTCGAGCGCGGATTTCGCGACGCCGACTTCTGGTCGATCGAGATGGCCGGCGACAGCCCCTCGATGAGGTCCACGTCGGGTTTGTCGGTCTGGCCCAGGAACTGACGGGCGTACGACGACAGTGACTCGACGTAGCGTCGCTGCCCTTCTGCGTAGATGGTGTCGAAGGCCAGTGACGACTTGCCCGAACCCGACAGTCCGGTGAACACGATGAGTCGGTCCCGCGGCAGGTCGAGGTCGATGTCGTGCAGGTTGTGTTCGCGTGCTCCCCTGATGACGATCCTGTCGTCGCGGGCAGCCGTGGATCGTGACGCGGCCATCGGTGCGCACACTAGCGCGGCATGCAAGGCGGACCGAACGCATGTTCCCATACCTGTCTCCATGCGCCTGCACGGCATACTGGACGCGATGTCCTCGACCACCGGAACGCTCTTCAGGGTCACCACCTTCGGCGAATCCCATGGCGGTGCGGTCGGCTGTGTAGTGGATGGGTGCCCGCCTCTGCTCGAGTTGTCCGACAAGGACATCCAACCGGACCTCGACCGTCGAAGGCCGGGTCAGAGCCGGTTGGTCACCCAACGAGACGAGACCGACACGGTCGAGATCGTCTCGGGAACCGACGGCGGCCTGACACTCGGCTCACCGATAGCGATGCTCGTACGCAACAAGGACCAGAACTCCGGCGCTTACGACCACATGGCGGAGCTCTACCGACCCTCCCATGCCGACTGGAGCACCGAAGCGAAGTATGGAATCAGGGCGGTAGCCGGCGGAGGCCGGGCGTCTGCGCGCGAGACCGTGGGCCGGGTCGCAGCAGCCGCGGTCGCCCGGAAGTTGCTGCACGAGCGCTGCGGACTCGAGGTGTTGGCGTGGGTGGAGTCGGTCCATGGCATCACAGCGACGGTCGACCACGAGACGGTGACCCTCGCGGACGTCGAGCGGGACCCCACCCGCAGTCCCGACCCCGACGCCGCAGCCCGCATCACCGAGGCCATCGAGGCTGCCCGACGCGACGGGGACTCCCTGGGCGGAATCGTCACGTGCGTTGCCCGGGGCGTACCTCCAGGTTTGGGTGAGCCGGTGTTCGACAAACTGGAGGCCGACCTGGCAAAGGCTGTGATGTCGCTGCCGGCGACCAAGGGCTTCGAGGTCGGATCGGGTTTCGGTTCGACCTCGATGACCGGCAGAGAGCACAACGATGCGTTCGTTGCCGGATCGGATGGTCCCCGTACCACCACCAACCACTCGGGGGGCATCCAGGGTGGGATCTCCAATGGTGAGACGGTCCTGTTGCGCGCTGCGTTCAAACCGACCGCCACGATCGCATCACCCCAGCAGACCGTCACCCGATCCGGCGAACAGACCACGCTGGAAGCCAAGGGACGCCACGACCCCTGCGTGCTGCC
>JBKEAI010000016.1:0-3612 GCA_047972145.1 Microthrixaceae bacterium | reverse complement strand
GGCCTGATGCGGGCAGCCTTGAACGGTCGACCCTCTTCGTTCGGGTTTGCCTCGGTGTGGTGGGACTGTGCGGCGCCGGACCCCGCCAGCTGGTCCGGACTCGGGCTGGGGACCGCCCTGCTTGCTGGTACTTGATACAGGACACGCATCGTGTATCATGCTCCGTGTACGGCCGACTACATGGGAGTTCCAACCGTGAATGACTACCGCTCGAATGAGCAGATCGCGGGTCGTTCAGACCTCAACGACATCGAGTCCATCCTCGTGGCCCCGGCTGGGGGTATTGAGCATGTGGTCGATCAGGGAGGTCAGACGCGCTACACGTGGAACTACGTACCCGCGCGTGAGCAGTTGACGCGGCTCTACGAGAAGGCGAAGACCTCCCAGTGGAATGCCTCACAGGACCTGGACTGGTCGGTCGAGGTCGACCAGTCCCAGATGGCTGAGCACCTGCGCACGCACAATCCCGAGGTGGTGTTCGTGCGCCAGTTCGCGACCGAGGATCCCTCGGCCCCGATGCATGCGTGGGGGGACGAGGAGTACCACGAGTACGCGTTCGAGATCCTCACCTACTTCCTCAGCCAGATACTGCATGGCGAACAGGGGGCGTTCTTCGCCACCACCAAGATCGCGGAACAGACGCCGGGTATCGACGCGAAGTTCTACGCCGCTACCCAGGTGGTCGACGAGGCACGCCACGTCGAGGTGTTCTCCAAGTACCTCCGGGAGAAGCTGGACGGCGAGTACCCCATCAGCCCTCACCTCCAACACCTGCTCGATGACATCATCGACGAGTCACGGTGGGACATGACCTACCTCGGAATGCAGATCATGGTGGAGGGCCTCGCACTCGCCGCGTTCAGTCTCATGTACCAACTGACCGAGGAGCCCCTGCTCAAGCAGCTCCTGCGCTATGTCATGAGCGACGAGGCACGTCACGTCGCATTCGGAACCCTGTCCCTGGCGGACGCCTATGAGGGCATGACACAGGCCGAGATCCGCGAGCGCCAGGAATTCGCGTTCGAGGCGGGAATTCGCATGCGTGACCGCAACTATCCGTACCAGGTCTGGGAACGAGTGGGTCTCAACACCGCCGACCAGCTGAGTTGGTGGATGGACAACATCCCGACGTCGACCAGCGGGCTGTTGTTCTCCAAGATCGTGCCCAACATCAAGAAGCTCGGCCTGCTCGATGCAGGCGACGGTTGGCTCAGGCGCAAGTACGAGGAGATCGACGTCATCCAATACGAGACCTGGGTCGACACCGTCCAGGAAGTCGATTCCCTCGACGGGGTTGCCGAAGACCGGGTTGCTGCCGGTGGCTGAACTCCACCTGGCGAGCGCTGTAGAGGCAATCGCGGATGCGGTCGGTGAGCGACCGGCGATCATCTGTGGGTCGAAGGTGGTTTCGTGGCGGGAACTCGACGAACGCGCGGCGCGCCTTGCCTCGGTTCTGTGGGACCGAGGCCTGCGCCCGCACTCCAAGGTCGGGCTGTATCTCCACAACTCCCCCGAGTACCTCGAGACGTGGTTGGCCGCGCTCAAGATCCGGGCCGTCCCGGTCAACATCAACTACCGCTACGTCGCCGACGAGTTGGGATATCTAGTCGACAATTCCGACTGCGAGGCGCTCGTGTTCTCGGGGGATCTCGCCGAACACGTCCACGACGTGCTGGTGACCCGCGACCTGAGCTGCGTCCTACAGGTCGATGGTGGCGACTCCGGGCTGATCGACCAGGCGATGAGTTGGGGGGAGGCCGTCTCCGGTGCTCGGCCCCTGGATCCCATGACCCGCTCCGAGGACGACCACTATCTCCTGTACACGGGCGGCACGACCGGACTTCCCAAGGGCGTGATCTACCGGATGGGTGGTCTCACCCGGGAGCTGGCGACCCTCGTGGGGCCCTTCATCGGCAACTTCGAACCCATCTGCTCCTCCGAGGACATCGCGGCTGCAGCCAGTGCTGCGAACGAAGCAGGCACGGCACTCACCAGCCTGATCCTCCCACCGCTGATGCACGGCACCGGCATGTCGTTGGCGCAACTGACGTTGCTGAGCGGCGGAACCGTGGTTCTCGTCGAGGGCGGCGGACTGGACGCCGCCGGAGCCCTGGACATCTTCGAGGCAACCGAGGCATCGGTGCTCGCCGTGGTGGGCGATGCCTTCGCCCGACCGTTGGTCGCGGAACTGCAGAACCGGGTCGAGCAGGGCCGACCGGTTGATCTCTCCGCCCTCAAGTTGGTCATGTCGAGCGGTGCCATGCTCAGCGCCGAGACCAAGGAGCGCCTGGTCGAACTCGCTCCCCAGGCGCTGATCGTCGACACCCTGGCAGCGAGTGAGGCGCCGATGGGCTCATCGGTCACGAGTGCCGCCGGTGGGCCCGCTACGACCGTATTCACCCTGCGTCCGGGAACGAGGGTGTTGGACGCTGTCGATGCCGACGTGGAGCCCGGGTCGGGTGAAAGCGGCAGGGTTGCTGTTCCGACCGACAATCCGATCGGCTACTACAAGGATCCGGCCAAGACCGCCGAGACCTTCCGTGAGATCGCCGGCGAGCGCTACTCGCTACCGGGGGACTGGGCGACCGTCGAGGCGGACGGCACGATCCGCCTGCTTGGACGCGGGAGCCACTGCATCAACTCAGCCGGCGAGAAGATCTTCCCCGAGGAGGTCGAGGAAGCCCTGAAGTCACACCCGGCGGTCATGGACGCACTCGTGGTCGGGGTACCCGATGACCGGTGGGGGAGTCGCGCCGATGCCGTCGTATCGCTTCGAAGCGGGCACACCGCGGAGGCCGAGGAACTCCAACGGCACCTCAAGGAACACCTCGCGGCATACAAGGTTCCGAAGAACATCACGATTGTGGACATGGTGCCGCGTGCACCCAACGGCAAGGCCGACTATCGAGCGGCAATGAAGCTCGTGAGCACCTGAGCCGTTGGTCGTCGCAGCGCCCTGGTTGCTCAGGCTGTGCCGGTGAGCAGCGACGGTACCGCGTAGGTCGCGAGGTAGTTGCGGAGCTCGCGAGGTGTGGAGGCGAAATCGCCGGGGAACGCCAGGATCGAGACGATGACCCGCACGATCCAGTCGCTGATCTCCTCGTCGTCGAGCCCCTCGCGAAGCTCGTCAGCCGCCCGCGCGGCACTCGTCAGCGGGGCGAGCGACTCCGCGGTTGCGCTCACGACCGCATCCCATGCACCTGGGAGCACGACCGATGTCATCAGCGTCTCGGCAGTGAAGAGCATGGCCAGTTGAGGATCGTTGCGGCTCGCCTCGACCACGAGCGCCATGCCTTCCACGAGTTGTGACTCGAAGCCGTCCGTCGCGTACATCGTCTCGAAGACCGGCTCGAGCGTGGCCTGACCTTCTGACAGCAACACCGTGAGGATGATCTCGTCGCGTCCTCCGGGGATGGTCCGGTAGATCGTCGCCCGGGATGTCCCGGCTTCGGCAGCTATGTCCTCGAGGGTGGTCTTGGCCACACCGTACCGGCGGAAACGCTGCGCGGCCCCCTCGAGGATCCGGTCCCGGATCGGTGTCTTTGCCTCGGCTGTGTCGGCGGCTTCTGGCAACGCGGTCATCATCCGACAGTACTTCAGTGTTTGTTGACT
>JBKEAI010000180.1:0-26957 GCA_047972145.1 Microthrixaceae bacterium | reverse complement strand
ACGCCAACCATCACCTCACCACGTCAGCGGCTCCAGGCTCAGGTGAACGCGGCATACGAGGTCGGCATGGAGGGCATCCGTTCAGCCCCGCCGTTCAGCCCCGCCGTTCAGCCCGTCCTCTCGGCCCTACCGGTCCGCAGCACCCATAGGCGATACGCGTCCGCGTCGCCGCGCTGTGCGCACGTACACGGTCCGCTGGGGGGTGCGGATGGCCGACGTGAGGTGCTCGCCGGCGTGCACCTGTGCACCCGGCCACAGCACCGACGAGTCGACCGTTCCATCCACACGGACCCCCGCCCCCACCACCGAACCCGATACCGCACCGTCCACGATGGCGCTCTGGTGTACCCATCCCCCCGGCACAGTCGTGTGCCGACCCTCCGCCGGGGTGGTGTACCGAACGGGATCAGCGCCCCAGAGCCGGTTTGCCAGCAGGTACCGACCCGGCGTGCCGCAGTCGATGCCGACCCCGCGGCTGTGGATGCCCTGGAGGCGACCGGCCGCCACCTCGCTTCGCCACACCGCTTCCCACAGACCCGCCGGCCGTTCTGGAAGCTCTCTGGCGAGGGTCCACGGAAGCGCCGAGACCAGCACCGAGCTACGGGGCCCGAACTCCCCTGCGCTCCCCGTCAGCACCGCTACCCGCTCGCGGTCCCATTGCCCCAGCAGCGACGAGACGGCTTCTCCGGGCGTGCCCGGTAGCCAGGTGTCAGCGTTGAGAACAACCAGATCCGACCCCTCCAACCACCCGCGGAGCGCGCCGACCGCTCCCGCCGTGCCGAGTGCTTCGGCGCGTTCATGGGATAAGTGCACCGGGTCGCCAGGATGCTGCTGGGGACTCTCACGGAGGTGGGTCTCGATGGCGGGCGCACCGTGGTGCACGTTCACGGCTCTGCGCTGCACCGCCTGGCCGAGCTCCGCCAATGCATGGTCCAGCAGTGGCCGGTCGCCCAGTGGACACAGAGCCTTGGGCAGTTCGTCGGTGAGCGGTGCGAGCCGCGTACCGGCACCGGCCGCGAGCACGATGCCTGCCAGACTGTCAGCCATGCCATCCCGCTGGTACAACCCACGCCTGCCCCAGACCCTGGTGATCGCCCAGTTCCTCCTCTACTTCGATGCCTTCTGGGCCCTGCTGGACTTCCTCAGCGTGGCCGCCAACCCGAGGGTCCAATACACCTTCGTGGGACGGGTGGTCGCGCTCGCTTCGATCGCCGGCTACGTATACGGCGCCTGGGGAATAGCCAACGAGAAGCGCCTGGGCTACCAGGTGGCGATCGCGGCTTCGTTCCTCCCCCTCGCCTCCAGGGTCATCAACACCTTGCCGGTCGGAGGCCCGCTGACGAACCTCGGCTACATCTTCACCGGGGGCAACATCATCAGCGTGATGTTCGAGTACGCCCTGATCGTGCTGTTGTTGCACACGCAGTCGAGGGAACACGCCAAGGTCTGGTTCAACTGAGCGGGGGTTTGGTTCAACTGAACGCCCGCACCGGGAACAGCCGCGAGTGGACCCGGTGGCACCGTGTTGCGCGAAGATTCTCCGATGGCAAAGACAGTTGAAGGAATTTCGGGCCTCGAGGCACTCGTGGGTGAGCATCTCGGCTACTCCGAGTGGTTGGAGATCACCCAGGAACGGGTGAACCAGTTCGCGGAGGCGACCGGCGACCACCAGTGGATCCACGTCGATCCGGAGCGTGCAGCCAAGGAGTCGCCCTTCGGGGGCCCGATCGCCCACGGCTACCTCACGTTGTCCCTGGGACCGGCACTCATGCCCTCCATCGTGACCGTCAAGGGTATGCGAATGGGGGTCAACTACGGCTGCGGAAAGGTCCGCTTCCCCTCACCGGTGCCGGTCGGATCACGGGTGCGCCTCGGTGCCCAACTCGACTCGCTGGAGCGTCTCCCCGGCGACGGCGCCCAGGTCTCCATGACCTTCACCTACGAGGTGGAGGATGCTCCGAAGCCCGCGTGCGTCGCCGAGATCATCTTCCGCTACTACGAGTGACACCACGCGCTCTGGCGCTGCTGGTGACCGTTGCCGTGCTGGGAGGGTGCAGCGGCGGATCCGTACGCGCCGGGGACGAGCCCGGAGATGTGGTGACCGGACCTCCATCTGCGGATTCCGGGTTCCCCGCCTCGTGGAGCCCGGAGCCGCTCGATTGGACCGACTGTCCGAGCGGGGGAAGCGATTCGCAATGCGCGACCCTGGAGGTGCCGCTCGATTGGAGTGAACCCGAGGGTGCAACGATCGAGCTCGCGCTCGCCCGGGTGCCCTCCGAGGGCGAACCGATCGGTTCGCTGTTGGTCAACCCCGGCGGGCCCGGCGCATCGGGGATCGACTACCTCGGGGCCTTCGCTCCCACCAGTGATCTGGGCGTGAACTTCGACCTCGTGTCGTGGGATCCACGCGGGGTGGGAAGCTCCACCGCACTCGACTGCGACGAACACGTCGCTGCGCTCTACGCCGCCGACCCCTCACCCGACGATGCCGACGAGGCGGCCGAGCTCGAGGACGCAGCCGGCACCGTCGCGCGGGACTGTTCGGGGGAGCCACCCGAACTTCTCGAGAACCTCTACACAGAGCAGGTCGCCCGCGACCTCGAAGCCATCCGAATGGCTCTGGGCGACGACAAACTCAACTACCTCGGCTTCTCCTACGGAACACACATCGGCCAGACCTACGCGGAGCTCTTCGGTGACCGGATCCGTGCGATGACCCTCGATGGCGTGGTCGACCCGTCTCAGGGGTTCGAGGAGTTCCTGATCGCTCAGGCGGAGGCCTTCGAGGCCTCCTTCACCGCGCAAGCCGACGCATGCGCCGCGGCAGGGACGCGACGCTGCGGTGTCGCTGATCTTCAAGCGGCACTCGACGAGGTGCTGGCGGCCGCCGAGCAGGATCCGATCCCGGCCGGATCCGGCGGAATGGTCGGTCCGTCCGAGGTCCTGCTGGCAGCTCTCTACGTAGGCTACGTGTCCGACGGGTGGTCGATCCTGGGACCTGCCCTCGACGAGGCGGACCGTGGCGACGGCGAGGCGTTGGCCGAGCTCGCCGCCGGCTACACGGATCTCTCCCCCTACGGTCCGTACGCGGCTGTGGTGTGCACCGATTCACCCCACCCGAGGGGTGGAGCCGAGTACCGGGCATTCACCGAGCGTGCCATGGAGGCCGCACCACGCTTCGGGGCGACGATCGCCAGCGAGATGCTGCCCTGTGCCACCTGGCCGGTTCCACCGCAGGGCGAGCCTTCGGCCGCGACCGCACAGGACGCACCGCCGATACTGGTCGTCGGCAACACCGGTGACCCTGCCACCCCGCTGGCCAACGCCGAGGCGGTGGCGGAGTCGCTCCGATCCGCAGTGCTGGTGGTCGTCCGCAGCGACGGACACACCGCGTATGGCACCAACTCATGCGCGACGGAGCTCATCGACGCGTATTTCGAACGCCTCGACGTGCCCGCCGAAGGGACACGATGCTGACCGGGATGACACCCCGAGGCATCCCGACTCCCTAGCCTGCTCACGTGAACGCGACATCCACAGCGAGCACCACCCCGGTGGCACTCGACGGTGTCGAGCTCCACCTGAACCCCACGAACCGCATCCGCTCCCCCGGCGACGTCCTGCGCCTGCTGAGCGGACTGCTCGTGGTGGCCGTGGGCCTCGTGTTGGCGTTGTTCGCACGCGACACCCTCGGAGGGGCCGAGGCGGATCTCACCCGCTCACTCAACCAACTTCCCAGCCGCTGGGAGCGCAGCCTGCTCGGGGTGACCGAAGCCGCACTCGTCGCGTCGATCATCGCGATTGCGGTGTTCCTCACGATCACGAGGCGCCGAAGGCTCCTGCTGTGGCTGGCGGGAACCGTCGTCGCTGCCTCCACGGTGGCGTTCGGGATCGGCCTGCTGCTCGCCAACAACCACGTGGAGGTGCTCGCAGGGGTGAACTCGGCCGAGGACCGCTTCCTCGCCGACCCAGCGTTCCCGAGCTCGGGCCTCATGGCCGGGGTCACCGCCGCGGTGGTCTTCGGTGCGCCATGGCTGACGGACCGTTGGCGCCGAGCGGGGTGGGCAACGGTGATCCTGCTCGTGGTCGAGCGTGTCGCGTTCTCCTCGGATCCATCCATCGACGTGGTTGCCGCGATCGGCGTCGGCATCGTCGTCGGCGCGGGCGCGCTGCTCCTGCGGGGAGCACCCAGCCTCGAACCCTCGGCCCGCGAGCTGGTAGATGCACTACGCGAACCAGGGTTCAACCCCGTCTCTGTGACCCAGGTCTCCTGGGGACACACCACCGTCACCTACCTGGTGCGTGACAGCTCGATCGGGGAGCTCCGGGTGGGAATCCGGACCGCGCACGACCGCTCCGCCGACGCGCTCACGCACCTGTGGCGAAGTGTGCGCCTGCGGGCCGACGAGGTCGATGCGCCTTTCAACACGATCCGCCAACGGGTCGAACACGAAGCGCTCGCACTCGAGATGGCGGCGCGCAGCGGTGCGCGCACGCCGTCGCTCGAAGGCCTCATCGCCACCGGTGACGACGCGATAGGGCTCGTCGAGAGCCAACTTCCCGGCGTGCCGGCATCGGAGGTGGAGCTCTCACATGACGACCTGGTCGACATGTGGGTGCAGGTCGCCAAGTTGCATTCGGCGGGGATCGCACACCGCGGACTGACCCTGCGACGCGTGATCATCCACGAGGGAGCCACCTGGATCACGGTGTTCCAGCACAGCCGCCTCGCGGCCAACCGCAAGGAAAGGGTCCTCGACGTCGCCCAACTGCTCGCGGATTCCGCTCTGTCGGTAGGCGCGGAGAAGGCGCTGGACGCAGCGATCGACGGGATCGGCACCGAAGCCACCGCCGGCTCCTACCCGCTGCTGCAACCCCTGGCACTGCCACGCTCCACCCGCAGCGCGCTTCGCGGCCACGACGGGCTGCTCGATGAGCTGCGTGCACTGGTCGCGCAGAAGTGCCACATAGACAAGCCGGAACTGGAGCGCATCGAGCGGGTCCGGCCCCGAACGGTCGTGACCGTGATCGCGTTGACGCTCGCGTTCTACCTGGTCCTGCCCCAACTCGCGGATCTACGCAGCACCGCAGATGCCTTCTGGTCCGCAGACTGGGCGTGGGCTCCCTGGATCGTGGCCGGCTCCGCTCTCAGCTATGTGTTCGCGGCTCTGTCGTTCGTGGGTTCGGTGCCGGACACGGTCCCCTACATCCCGGCCCTGCGGGCCCAGGTCGCATCCAGCTTCGCTTCGCTCATCGCTCCGGCGAACACCGGTGGCCTCGCCCTGGGGGTCAGGTTCCTCCAGCGCTCCGGGGTCGATAGCGCAGCAGCAGGTGCCGGCGTCGCACTCAATGCCGTGGCGGGACTGGTCGTCCACCTGGCGCTGCTGCTGGTCGTCATCGCATGGGGAGGCCCCGCAGGGGTGCGCGACTTCTCGCTGCCGGATGCATCGATCGTGCTCGCTGTGCTCGCCGTGATCCTCACCGTGCTGGGTCTCGCGATGCTCAACAGGCACGCACGCGAGCGTGTCATCGGACCGTTGTGGGTGGCCGTCAGATCCGCCGCCGGTTCCATCGCCCAGGTGATGACCAACCCGATGCGCGTCGCACAGTTGTTGGGCGGTTCGCTCGGTATCTCGATCGCCTACCTGCTCGCGATGGTCGCCGCGGTCGAGGCCTTCGGTGGAGGGCCGACCATCAACCAGATCGCGACCGGCTACCTCCTCGTGTCCGCCCTGGCGAGCGTCGCACCCACACCCGGTGGTCTGGGGGCGTTCGAAGCCGGCATGATCGCGGCGCTCACCGGTTTCGGGATGTCAAGCGGCGCGGCGGTGTCGGCGACGTTGTCGTTCCGCCTCGCCACCTACTGGCTACCGGTCCTGCCCGGCTGGATCTCGTTCACCTGGATGCAGCACCACGAGGAGCTCTGAGGACATGCTGCCCGGACGCGGTGACCCCCTGCCGAGCGGTGACGAAAAGACCGCAGCGGTGCGCTCGATGTTCGACACCATCGCCGGGCGCTACGACCTGGTGAACCGACTGATGACCTTCGGCATGGACGTGCGCTGGCGAGACGTCGCCATCGATTCGCTGGGGCTCCGCGGCGCAGAGAACGTCCTCGACCTCGCTACGGGTACCGGCGACATGGCCCTGGCCCTGGCAGAGCGCGGTGCGGTTCCCATAGGTGCCGACCTGAGCCTCGGCATGCTCGATGCCGCACGCAAGCCGTTCCCACGGGTGCAGTGCGACGCGACCGCTCTGCCGATCCCCGATGCGGCGCTCGACGCAGCTACCTGTGGGTTCGCGCTGCGGAACTTCACCGACCTCGCATCCACACTCGCCGAGGTTGCCAGGGTGCTGCGACCCGGCGCGCGGATCGCACTGTTGGATGTCGCCGAACCACCGAACCCGTTCATGGCGTTGGGGCACAGCATCTACTTCAACCGGGTCGTTCCCCTCATCGGGGGGCTCCTGTCGGACCGTGACGCATACAGCTACCTACCGCGCTCGGTCGCCTACCTCCCACCGACCGGGGAGCTGCTCGCCACGGTGCGGCACGCGGGTTTCGAGTCGATCTCACGACAGCTGCTCTCGGGAGGTATCTCACAGTTGATAACCGCCACGCGGAGAGCGCTGTGAGCACCAACCCATCGGGTGGTGACACACCATCGGAACCCCTCCGATTCGAGGTGGGCGATGGGATCGACGAGCCGGAGTCGGCACCGCCGGGGGCTCGAATCTGCGCGTTCGCATCGCCGCGACGTCGCCTCCTGGGAACAGGCACCGCCGCCATCGTCGATGTGCCGGCACCATGGCCGGAGAACACCTCGGTGGTGGTCGAGTTCCTGCGCGCGATCAGCGCCTCCACACAGACGACCGCCACACAATCGACCGTCACACAAACCACCGCCACCCCGGTTGCGTTCGCAGCTCTCCCCTACGACCGATCCTCATCCGCGCGCTTCATCGTGCCCCGAACCTTGTGGACACACACAGCGGACGGTGAACGAGCCCGGATCGACGTAGGGCCACCGGATACGACTGTCCCACCGGATACGACAGTCCCACCGGATACGACAGTCCCACCCGCTGCCACACCATCGCCGCTACCGGCCCCGACCGAGGTGACCGTCCGATCCGTTGTCGATCCGACGGACTGGACCGCCAGCGTCGAAGAGGCGAGGCGTCGCATCCGTGCAGGCGCCCTCGACAAGGTGGTCCTCGCCCGCGAGATCGAGTTGGGCTTCGACATCCCGCTGGATGCCGCCTCGCTGTGGAACCGCCTCAGCGTCGCCTATCCAGGCGCGTTCTGCTTCTGCGTCGACGGCTTCGTCGGTGCGAGCCCCGAGTTGCTCGTCTCGAGGCACTCATCGATGGTCCGTGCCCGCCCGATGGCCGGCACCACCAGGCGCAGCGGTGTGCTCGAGGCGGACCAACAGGCTGCCGCGGTTCTTCTCGCATCGGAGAAGAACCGTTGGGAGCACCGCATCACCATCGATGCCGTCCACGATGCGCTCCTGGGTTGGTGCTCCTACCTCGATGCCGAACCCTCACCGTCGGTCGTGCCAGCAGGACCGGTCCAGCATCTCGCCACGTTGGTCGAGGGACGCCTGAGCACACCCGAACCTCCGGTGCTGGAGCTGGTGGCCGCACTACATCCCACCCCGGCGGTGGGCGGCCAGCCGCGCGACCTCGCCATCGAGGTGCAGGGAGAGCTGGAGCCGCACACCCGGGGCAGGTACGCCGGGCCGGTGGGTTGGATGGACGCGGACGGCAACGGCACGTTCGCGGTCGGCGTCCGATCGGTCGATCTCGACGGGCGGAAGGGATCGATGTTCGTCGGTGTAGGCGTGGTCGAGGATTCGGACCCCCAAGAGGAGCTGGAGGAGACCCGCGCCAAGGCCAAGGCACTGCTCACCGAGTTGGTCCGGATCTGAGCCCCCGGTCTCCCTCGGGACGGGTACCTTGACCTGGACGGTTCGAGGACGGGTCTGCCAGAGGCAGCGGCTCAGTCCGTACCGGGCTCCAACGACTCGAGTGCCCAGACCTCCCTGAGCGACTCGAGCACCGCCACCACATCGGAGAAGCCCGCGAAATGGCCCTCGCCCGGGCGCACACGGAGCTGAGCGTTGGGTAGCCGTGCAGCCTGGTGGTGGCCGTGCGACGGCGGGACGATCTTGTCGGCCAGGCCCTGCCAGACGATCACCGGCGGTGTGACCTCCTCGAGCAGGAAGCCCCAGTGCCGGGCGAACAGCGCCATGTCGTGCGCGACCGCGCGTAGCTGACCGGCGTTGGACATGTCCGAGATGAACATCGCCGCGAAGTCCGGGTCGGTGAGAACCTCACGGTCGTTTCCGCCGATCAGACGGGCGAAGATCTCGAGCGCCTCCTGACCGAACACCTCGGCCACGCCGACCAGTGGTCCGAGCGATGCCCCCAAGGGTGAGCGGAGCAGCTCGAGCGACGGGGCGACGAGACGCAGGACCCTCGTGTAGGACCACACCGCATCGGGCCCCCGGGTAGGGCCGATGCCGCCTAGCAGGCTGGCCACCACCACCCGGGTGGGCATCCGCAGCGCGGTCGCGAGCACGTAGGGGCCCCCGCCCGAGAGCCCGACCACCCCGAAGCGCTCGAACCCGAAGTCGTCGGCCACCGCCTCGGCGTCGGCACCGAAGTCGACGATGCGTCGGTACTGGTGATCGGTGGACTCACCCGTTCCGGGACGCTCCACGGTGATGATCCTGAACCCCCTGCGGATCCCCTCTTCGTGCGCGGCCGGAGGGATCTGGGTGCGAGCACCGGGGGTGCCGTGGTACCACAGCAGCGGGTCTCCGTCGGGATTGCCGAACTCCGCCCAGCCGAGTTGCCTTCCGTCGGGCAGCTGCGTGGTACCTGTGCGTCGTGGCTCGGGTGGATGGACCTTCGCCTCGAGTGCTTCGTGGGTCTCTCCAGCCCGGCTCATGGGGACACTCTAGGTTCACCCGACACACCCAGGCCGTTTGCTACGGCATCGTTGAGCTCGCGGTGGACTTCGACGTTGCGTCGACGCTGCGACTCGACCAGCAGCACCCTCAGTCCCCTCCGCCTGCTGGCTCCGGCCAGCGCGGCCGCCAGACCTGCTCGCGAACGGAGCCGTTCGACCTCGACGCCGTAGCCGGCGGTCACTGCGACCAGGTCGAGGCCGTGGGGGGTCCCGAAATACGTTTCGAAGCGCACCTGGTCCAGCTCACGCGCTTGATCGAGGAAGTGGAAGATCCCACCTCCGTCGTTGTCGATCACCACGATCGTCAACTCGGCGGTGCGCGTCGCGCGGTTGGCCAGCATGCCGATGTCGTGGAGATAGGCCAGGTCCCCGCAGAGCAGCACCGTGGGCGCCCGCGAGCCCAGCGCAATCCCCGTGGCGCTCGAGATCATGCCATCGATCCCGTTGGTCCCACGGTTGGAATACACGGTCACGCCGTCTCGGGGTTCCGCGAAGCACTCGAGGTCGCGCACCGGCATCGAGGATGCGACCAGCATCTGCGCGCCCGGGGCCAGCGAAGCCAGCACCGTTCGTGCGACCACCGGTTCGGACACCGGGTCGGTTCCCCGCGGGGTCATCGCAGCGCGCAGCGCGTCGCTGGCGACAGCATCGGCACGAGCCCACTGCGAAGACCAGGTTCCGGGTGCGGGTTCCGGCCTGCATGCCAACAACGACCCGAGCGCGTCCGGCGGTGACACGGGGAAATCGCGGGTGAGCACATGGTCGGGGTCGGGGCACAGGCCGTAGCGGTCGAAGGCGAACTGCGTGGCACCGCTGGTCGCCAACCAGTTGGCGAGGTCCCTGGATGTGACCAGGGCCCCCAGGCGCAACACCACCTCGGGTGGCGAGGCATCGAAGCGACCCGAGCGCAACACCGAATCGAAGTGGGCGACCACCGGCTCTGCGGGCACACGCACCCCGGAGGCGGCATCGGCGAACAACGGCCAGCCGAGCGTCTCGGCGAAGCCGATCACCGCATCGCGTTCGTGACCGGTGCGAGCGGTGCGGTCACCCGCAACCACCACACCCCTGCGAGCGGAGATCAGCGGGGCCATTCGTGCCAGGTCCTCGTCTGTGAGCTGCCAAGGGTTCCCCGTCGCGGCCTGCGCCACATCGTCTTGGGTCGATCGCACAGGACTCCGAAGCGGCTCATCGCGCGAGTCGTGCACTGTGGACACCGACCATCCGGTTGGTACCAGGGGTTCTCGGAACGCCAGGTTCAAGTGCACCGGACCGGGCCGTTCGCCACACGAACGCCCCAGTGCGTCGTGTGCGAGGTCTGCCCACCACGGCTCGGAGCCTGCCGCAGGAGGACCCGGTTCGCAGTACCAACGAACCGCACCGCCGTACAGGTCGCGCTGGATCGTCGTCTGCGGGGCGAGCACCCCCTGGAGCTCAGGTGGACGATCCGCTGTCAGCACCAGCATGGGCACCGCCGCGAGGTCCGCCTCGAGGACCGCTGGATGGAAGTGCGCCGGGGCCGACCCACTGGTGCAGGTGAGCACCGCTGGACGGCCGGTGGCCCGGGCGAAACCCAGTGCGAGGAAGCCGGCGGCGCGCTCGTCGAGCACGACATGTACCCTCATCCGGGGTTCAGCCGACAACGCGAGGGTGATCGGTGTGTTGCGCGAGCCCGGGCACAGCACAGCGTCGGTGAGTCCACGGTCGCACCACTCAGCCACCAGCGCTGCGCAGAACCCCACAGCGAGGTCACTCGATGACGGGCTGTCTGACGCTGCTGCCATGGGACAGCCGAGCCTATGGTCTGGCTGCGTGGGCAACGAGTCGAACGGCCATCCCGACACACAGACGGTCGCGCTGCATGGCTTCACGCAGAACCACCGGTGCCTGGGCCCGATCACCGAACACCTCGCGGAGCGCTCGACGGTCACCGCCGTCGACCTCCCCGGCCATGGGACGGCAACCGAGCTTGCTGCGCTCGACTGCCCGGCATCCGCGGACCACCTCGCCGCCCGGTGCGGCGTCGGGCACTGGTTCGGCTACAGCCTCGGCGGGCGTGTGGCCCTGCACGTCGCACTCCAGCATCCCGAGGTGGTCGAATCGCTGGTCGTGCTCGGTGCGACTCCCGGAATCGCAGATCCGAGCGAGCGCGAGCGACGCCGGAGGCTGGACTCCGAGCGCGCCTCGATGCTCACCGCACTCGGAGTCGAGGAGTTCTGTAGGCAGTGGCTCGAGATGCCCCTGTTCGAGCATCTACCGCAGTGGGCGTACTTCATGGAAGAACGCGGCTCCAACACCGTCGAGGGCCTCTCGGGCAGCCTCCTCAACGCGGGAACGGGCTCCATGGAGCCGCTGTGGGAGCGTCTGGGCGAGATCGAGATGCCTGTCCTGGTGCTCGCTGGAGACCTGGATGCGAAGTTCTGCGAAACCGCCTCAGCGTTGGTCGAGGCGATCGGAACGAACGCCACCTTCGCTGCGGTCCCTGGCACGGGCCATGCCGCACACCTCGAATCACCGGAGCGCACCGCGGCGATAATCGGCGCTTTCCGCGACCGGCTGGGCTCCTGAAACGCACAGCAGCGCTGCGTCCGCGCAGGATGTCGGGGTGCGGGGTCAGACCACTGCGAGGCCGATGGTCAGCGCCACCGCGTAGGTGATCTGCACGACACCGGTGCGACCGAGCACTGGGATCAGCGCGGCGCCCCTGGCACCCCCGAGGACCTCGAGCACCGAGTTCCGCGCCACGACGATCGACACCAGTCCCAGTGCCACGACCGGGCTGGAACCGACCGCTGCCAAGAGTGGGATGCACAGCACCGGCACCACGAGCAGCGCCACGTACAGCGCCCTGGTGCGAGCTTCCCCTATCCGCACTGCGAGGGTGTGCTTGCCAACCTGGGCGTCCCCGGCGATGTCGCGCAGGTTGTTCACCACCAACAGAGCGGTGGCGAGTGAACCCATCGCCACCGCGGCCACCCAGGACACAGCGGGCATCAACTCGCCGAACGAACGGTGGCCACCCCCGCCCGCTGTCTGCACATAGGTGGACCCGACGGTGGCCACCACTCCGAAGAACACGAACACGAACAGCTCACCGAAACCCGCATAGCCGTAGGGTCGAGGTCCACCGGTGTAGAACCAGCCTGCCGCAACCGCTGCCGCGCCAACGAGCGCGAGGCGCCAGTCGACCACGATCACGAGCGGGATGCCTGCCAGCACGGTGAGAGCGAAGCAGACGACGGCCGCCCGCTTCACCTTGTGTGGCTCGACCAACCCCGAACCGACCAGGCGCAGCGGCCCGGAGCGCTTCGAGGGATCGTCGGTTCCCCGCTTGCCGTCGGAGTAGTCGTTCGCGAAGTTGGTGCCTACCTGGACCATCACCGCCACCACGAGAGCGGCACAGAACCGCCACCAGATCAGCCCGGCAACTCCCGAGGCGTCACCCCCCATGCCCACAGCGGCGGCCGTGCCCACGAGCACCGGCGCTACGGCTGCGGGCAGGGTGCGGGGCCGGGCTCCAGCAAACCACAGCCTCCAACCCCGCGGGGCGTCCGTCGCTCCGCTCGCTGATCCTCGGGACGTGTCCGACATCGGGCGCCGATGCTACCCACCACCCGCGCGTCGGGCACTGTGTGGCCATGGCCGAACTGATAGCCATCGACTGTGTGCCGGGGCCGACCTTCGTCGCCGAGTTGGAACGTGCATGGGAGGCGGGTGACGCCGTGCTGCCACTGCAACGAGAGGCACCGCTGGCGATGCGGCGCCGGGCCGCCGAAGCGATGGGGGCATCGCGGGTGGTCACCGAAACCGGTAGTGAATCTCTCCACAACGGCCGTGTGATCGACCGCGAAGTGGCTCTGGTCGTGCTCACCTCGGGAAGTACCGGCGAACCGAAGGGCGCGATGCTCGACCACTCCGCAGTCGAATACTCGGCGTTCGCCGGGGCGACCGCGCTCTCGGTCGCGGGTGATACCCACTGGCTCGCCTGTCTGCCACTGTCACATGTGGGGGGTCTGTCGGTGCTGACCCGCGCCATCCACACCGGTGCGGCACTGACGGTTGCGCCACGGTTCTCCCCGGAGGCGCTCGACGATGCCCTCTCTCGGGGTGCGACACACATCTCGTTGGTACCGACCACCCTGCGGCGGATCGATCCAACCCCGTGGCGACGGATCCTGCTGGGTGGATCCCGGATGCCCACCCCGCTACCCGCGAACTGCGTGGCCAGCTACGGCATGACCGAGACCATGGGTGGGGTCGTGTACGACGGGATCGCCCTCAACGGTGTCGGGATGCGGATCGCCGGGATACCGACAGGCCAGTCCGGCGTGGCCGGTCCGGTGGAGCTGCGCACACCGACTCTGATGCGCGGCTACAGGGCGCCCTGGAGCCCCGAGACCGGGTTGTCAGACCCACCGGCGGACGGGATCGATGCCCAGGGGTGGTTCGCAACCGGTGACGTCGGACGGATTCGCGTCGACGACGGGCGCCTCGAGGTGTTCGGGCGCGCGGACGACCTCATCGTCACCGGCGCGGAGAACGTCTGGCCGGCCCCGGTGGAACAGCGGATCCTCGAGCACCACGCTGTGGCCGAGGTCGCAGTGTTCGGAACCCCGGACCCCGAATGGGGCGAGGTGGTGACCGCCGTCATCGTCACTGCCGATGGTGTGGCGCCTCCGGTCCTGGAGGACCTGCGCGACTGGGTCGCCGAGGTGCTCCCACGCGCCGCCGCACCCAAGAGGCTCCACCACACCGCGGGCCTGCCGCGCACAGCGCTGGGCAAGGTCCGACGTGCGGAGCTACCCGGGTTGGTGGACCCGTGAGCTGAGCGCGCCGGAACCCGCCTCCTGTCGCTGGCCGATCAGCCCGCGACTGACAGCGGTGCGGATGCGGCCCTCGACTCCTGGGCCGCCCCAACGGTCGCTGCCGGGCTGGCCGCCGGGTTCGTACCCGAGTTGCCGCCGACTGTCGGTGTAGTACCCCCACCGGGTGTGGTGACACCAGGACCCTGGATCGTGGTCGACGGGTTGACCGTCACCGGCACACTCGACGTGGTGGTGCTGCTGGTAGGACCACTGGGTGTGGTTGTGGTCGTCGGCGTGCAGGTGGCCCGGGGGGGCCAGTACTGGTACGCCGAACCGTTGGTGTTGTACTGGTCGGTGTGCGGGAACACCAGCGGGCCGTGGTGTGCACCGAAGGGATCGATCAACTCGGGGGTCGCCCCGGTTACGAGGTCGAACTGGATGGGATCGCACGCCTTGGCGAAGCTGATCGTGTACACACCGGCTTCCTCGAAGGTGACCGCCTCTGACTCGAGCAGCCTCTGGGGCCATGGCCACGACCGGTTGTCGGGCATGGCGTAGGCGACCGCCGTAGCAGGAACCGGGCTACAGAGGTCGGTCGCGACGGTGACCACGAACGAGTAGCTCTCGGCCGTGGTCTGCTTGGCCATGGACATCGAATCCTCCCGGCTCGCACAGCCGTCGCCCTGCGAGGGTGCTGCCGCGTAGTCGATCGAGATGATCTTGCCGGCCTCCTGGCCTCCCGCGGAACCTCCGAGAGAGACGATCGCCACTGCGAGGGCCATCGTGGCAAAGGCCACTACGGTCGCCGCCGTGCGCTTCTTGTTGGAACGAACCTCTGCACTGCTCATCGGAGCATCCTCTCTGCAAACAGGCCTACATCGTAGACGCCGACGCCCGCACTGAGAAACCTAACAGACCTCAAATCGCCTGGGTGAAATTCCTACCGGGGAAAGTGCACGACGTTCACCCACCACCGCTCTCACCCACCACCGCTCTCAGCCGCCTCCCGATGCCGCCGCCTCCCCTAGCGCCCTGGCCTCCGCCTCGCTGCGGGGAACGTCGAGGAACGGCTCCTCCGAGCGGTCCAACATCCCCTTTGACACCCACCCACGCTTCGGGTCGTCGGCCCAGATCACCAACGGAGGCAGGATCACCAGTGCAGCCAGCAGCGCGACGCATACGTTGATGGCCACCGAGATGCCGAAGTCACGCAACAGCGGCAGTGATGACAGGGCGATCACCGCCACACCCGCAAGGGTGGTGAGCGCGGATACCACGAACGCCCGACCGGTGCGGGCCCCCGCAGCATCCATCGCGGCCGACGGGTCGTGGCCGCGCCTTCGTTCCTCGAGGTAGCGGTACAGGATCAGCGTGGTGAACTCCGTACACGCGGCGACCACCAGGGGACCTCCGACCGCGGTCATCGGCGACAGCTTGAACCCGCCGATCCACGCCACGAGGGACGCCGTGCCCACGGCGATCAGCACCGGGGTGACCGCCAACAGGGAGCGCACGATCGAGCGCAGAGCGATCGTCAACCACACGAACACCAGAGCCAGAGCGAGGTAGGTCAACAGGATGCGCCCCGACGTGAGGTTGTCGAGTAGCCCCACACCCACCACCGCGAGGCCCGACGGAGTGACCCGCAGGGCATCGGGGGTGTCGTCGCGCCCGTTCACGTAGTCCACGATCGGTGCACGGTCCTCGAGGGACCCCTTGCCCGTGAGGAACACGAGGTTCATCGCGGTCCCGTCCTCCGATGCGGTGGTCGTCTGGATGTCCACCGGGGCGATGTCCCAGGCCTCCTTGACGATGTCGGCTGAGGGCGTGATCGTTGTCGCCCCCTCGACCTCGGTCAGGTCGGTGATGGTGGAGATGATCCCCGAGCCGACCAACAGGCGGCCGTCACCGTCGGGCCCGTACTTGTCGAGGGTGTCGCGCTGGATCTTGTCGACGTAGGCGACGGTGTCGTCGTTGAAGGTGCTGTCCCCGTCGGAGACCACGTACACGCCGAGCTCGGAGGACCCACCGATCTCGGCTTCCACTGCGTCGATGTCGTGGATGACCTGGGTGTCCTGGTTGACCCACCGGATCGGATCGGTCTGGATCTCGAGGCTTCCCTCGGCGAGCACACCGCCCACGAACACCGCGAGCGACACCACCGCCAGCGGGATCGCGAAGGCTGCGGGGATCCTCCCGAGCCCGTTGACGAACCTCGCAAGGTAGCCGTCGGTCCAGGTGCGTCCGGTCGTGGGCTTCTTGTACTCACGGATCCCTAGGATCGCGAGCGGGTTGATCAACGACGAGATGCAGATCGCCACGATGCCGACGGCCAACAGGAGCCCGAACTGGCGGATCATCGGCGTCTGCGACCCCAGGATCGCGAGGAACGACAGCGCTGCGGCGACTGTCACCACCAGCATCGGCCCCCCGAGCTGTCTGGCGGCCTCCTGGATCGGGTGGGGGGAGCGGTCGATGATCACCTCCTCTTCGATCCGGCTGTGCATCTGGATCGCGTAGTCGATGCCCACACCGAGCATCACCGGCAGGCCGGCGATCGTGACCAGGGTGAGGGGGATGCCCGCGTAGCCGGTCAGGCCGAACGCCCAGATCACCCCGACCGAGACGACCAGCAGCGGCAGCAGCCGCCAACGGACATTGAAGAACACGATCAGGATCAACGCCATCACGGCGAGGGCGATCCCCCCGAGCGAGATCATGCCGCCGCGCAGGTAGTCGTTTATGTCGTTGAGCAGCACCGGCGCACCGGTGGTCACCACCGACGCGTTCTCGAACTGGAGGCCCTCGGAGATCGCCACGATCTCATCGGACACGGCGCCTTCCTCCTCGATCGACAGGTTGCCCGAGAGCCGGGTGATCGACAGGGCATGGGTGTCGTCGGGGAAGAACGGCAACAGCGCCTTGCGGATCTCACCTCCCCCATCGGGGTTCTCGGTGCCATAGAGCAGGAACTTCACGTACGCCGGGTTGTCGAGAGCAGCTTCCCCCGCGGCGAGCAGACGGGTCTGGGTCTCGGCGAGGTTCTGCTCCCGCAGCACGACGTCCGCGCAGAGCGGCTCCAGGGAACCCACGTCTGGGACCTCCTCGCCGGCGGCTGGACATTGCAGCCCCGCTTCCTCAGCTGCGGTCTTGGCAGCCTCCTCGGCGGAGGTGAGCGCACGGGTGCCGATCGCGCCGAGTGCATCACCGGCCCTGGCGAGCACCGCGCACTGTGGGTCGCCGCTGCTGGCATACAGGTCACAGGCCTCGATGCTGGGGACGACCAGATCGCTCGACAGCGTCAGCGCGGAGAGCGGATCGATCACGCCATCGACGTTGTTCAGCGCCCGGATCTGGTCGTCTACGTCGGTGAACGTCGCGATTCCCTCGGCATCGAAGAGCTCGTCGACGGTGTGGCCCTCGTCCATGGAGATGACGCTGAGCATCGCCTGGCCACCGAAGAGCTCCTGGTAGGCGACGTTGTCCTGGTAGACCTGCGAGTCCTCGTTGAGGTAGCTGTCCTGGCCGGTCGCGAAATCGAGGCGTGTGATCCCGAAGCCGAGGCCCAGGGTGATTATCAGCCCGACGAGCGACACAAGGCCCGCCCGGCGACCGAGGTTCACAGCCATCCACGACCAGAAACGTTGCACGGAATCCTCCTGTTGCCCCCGAGGAGAGGTGGCAGGCGTCACACCCTAGATGAACCTCACCGGGACGTTCCGCCCCAGGCTCCACGATGGACCCTCTCCGCGGCGTTGGGCCGACCGCGCAAGGCCGAAGTGGAGCGCGACCTCCCGGCCACCCGCGGATGGCCGAGCGCGATCGTGCCCACAGCACGGCGGTCCTCAGGGACGCCGAACGCCTCACGTACGACGGCCTCGTGGTCGAACTGTCCGAACAACAGCGCCCCCAGACCTTCGGCCTCCGCTGCGAGCAGGAGGGCCATCACAGCGGCTCCACCGTCGACGAACCAGTACGGAACCGACCAGCGCCCGACGTCGCCCAGCCCCGAATGGGACTTGTCGGCTCCGGAGTAGCGCTGCGCGTACGCATCGGGGTCGACATAGGGCACGATCAGCAGCGGTGCGGCGAACAGGCCCTGCCAGCGGAACCCACGGCGCCGAGCGGGGTCCATCGTGGCCTGCCAGTAGCGCTGGGGGTCTGCGTCGCGCAGCAACAGGAGGTCGAGTCCATGGGTGTTTCCCGCTGCCGGCGCTCCGAGCGCCGCATCGACGAGCCGCGCGACGACCGATTCGTCGAGCGGCGCACCCGAGAAGTCGCGGCACATCCGGCGGCCGGCCTGGAGCCGGTGGAACCATGCGGCGTCGGGCCCCTCGGAGGTCTCCTCGCTCAAGGCTTCCTCGCTCACGACCGCATCGATAGAACCTGTTCGACGAGCCGTTCGGCTACGTCTGTGACAGCCACACTCGATCCGGCCGTTGAAGAATCAGCCGTACTTCAGCAGATCCTCGGCCATGATCCAACCGAAGGCGACCAGGCAGTCGCCGTTGGTCGGTTCGAACCCGTCGAACAGCGCCACCACCTCGGTGTCGAGCCGCTCGGGCTTGGCGCTCTCGTGGTCGAGCACGTGTGGCAGGTTGCCGTCGCCGGCAACGACGAAGGTCTTGTCGTCGTACAGCGACGACTCCACGCCGAAGCGCTTGGCCAGGCGGCGGCCCCATGCCCGCTCCTCACCGGTCGCCTTGTAGCCAGGGCGCGGCACGATGTCGACGGTGGGCTTGTAGGCCTCGAAGCCGCTCGGATCGGCGAGGCGTGTGCCCAGGAGCACGTCCTCGTCGGGGAACGCCATGAGGGCACGCCGGAAGTTGTCCGCCACTATCGCCCGCAGCACCGCATCGCGCCGCGAGGTGCGCTTGACGGTCGCCATGCCCACGAGCACCGCCGGTGTGCCTCCGATGCGTTCGAGGGTCGAAAAGGAAAAGCCACGGAGGTGGTTGCCCTCGCGCACCAGCGTCACCAGCACCCAGTTCTCCGACTGCTTGGAGAGTTGGCCGATCTCATGGCCGATGCCGGCCTCGGCGCACACGTCGGCCATCTCAGCGATCTCTGCATCCCCAAGGGCGGTGGTGTCCTTCGTGGTGACAGCTATCGGCATTGGTGCTCCCCTGTGCCTCGAAATCGTCCCCACAAGTTCAGTCGCTGAGAAGCCCGGTTGCAACTCGCGCGCCGGGCGCGAGGCGGTGTGGCTCAGGCGATCACCGCTTCGGGGCCGAGCAGCACCCGCAGCTCACCCACCAGTCCACTGGAGGTATCGACCAGGAACTCGTCGGGCAGCCGTAGGACCTGGGTATCGAGGAGCAGGTGGACCTCCGACTCGCCGGGGAAGTCCACCAAGAGCTCCTTGATCCTCGTGAGGGTGCTGTCGTCGAGGCGCGCGGGGTCGAGGCTCAGGCGCAGCGCAGGGGTGTCGTCGGGCATCACGTCGAAGGGCTCGAGATCCGATGCGATCAACTTCGGAGTGTCCTCGCGCTTGTCTATGCGGGCACCGACCACGACGACCGCGTCATCTTCGAGCAGGTGTCCGATCGCCTCCATCGTTCGTGGGAACACCATCACCTCGACCGCTCCCTGGAGATCCTCGAGGGTGAACACCGCCATCAGGTCGCCGCGCTTGGTCCACTTCCGCTGTAGACCTGTGATCACCCCACCCAGGGTCCGGCGGGTACCGTCGTCGAGCTCGGCTACGTCTGCGATCGTCGCATCGGTCCTGCGAGAGAGGAGACGTTCCACCCCGAACAGCGGGTGGTCCGACACGTACAGCCCCAGCATCTCCTTTTCGTGGGCCAGGCGCTCCTTCTTGTCGAAGTCGACCTCGGGGATGGTCGGGCGTTCGTCGAAGGCCGGGCCGTCGTCGATGGAGCCGAACAGGGATTGGACCCCCATGTCGTGTTCACGGCGGCGGGCGAGCGTGGTGTCGATGATGGCTTCGAAGGTCTGTAGGAGTCCGAGGCGTTTGTGGCCGAGGGTGTCGAAGGCACCGGCTTTGATGAGTGATTCGACCGCTTTCTTGTTGAGCACGCTGGTGTCGACGCGCTCGCAGAAGTCGGTGAAGCTCTCGAAGGCTCCGTCGGCTTCGCGCTCGGCGACGATGAGTTCGACGAGTCCTTCGCCGACGTTGCGCACCGCGGAGAGCCCGAAGAGGATCTTCGGGTGCCCGGGCTCGGAGAGATCCGGGGTGAAGTTCGTGTCCGACGCGTTGATGTCGGGCACGACGACCTCGATGCCCATCGCCCGGCACTCGGCGAGGTAGACCGCTGCTTTCTCCAGCTTGTCCTTGACCGAGGTGAGCAGCGCCGAGAGGTACTCGGGGCCGTAGTTGGCTTTGAGGTACGCGGTTTGGAACGACACGAAGCCGTAGCCGTAGGAGTGTGACTTGTTGAACGCGTAGTCCGCGAAGTGCTCGATGGTGTCGAACAGCTCACGGCCCAGCGTCTCGTCGTAGCCGGTGGCTTGCACCCCTGTCTCGAACGCGGCGCGTTCGCGGGCCATGACCTCGCGGTTCTTCTTGCCGCATGCCTTGCGCAGGTTGTCGGCCTGTGCGAGTGAGTAACCCGCGAAGTGCTGTGCGACCCGCATGACCGATTCCTGGTAGATCATCAACCCGTAGGTGTCCGCGAGCAGTTCTTCGGCTTCGGGATGGAAGTAGCTGATCTCCTTTCGGCCGTTCTTGATGTCCGCGTAGTCGGTGTGCATGTTCACCGCCATCGGTCCGGGCCGGTACAGCGCCACGAGGGCGGCCACGTCATCGAAGGTCGTGGGTGCGAGCGAGCGGATCAGGGCCCGCATGGCGGTGCCTTCGAGTTGGAACACCCCGATCGTGCGGGCCTCCCGGAGCAGCTTGTAGGTGGCAGCGTCGTCGAGGTCGACGTGGTCGATGTCGACGGTCTCCCCGCGGGTGCGTTCGATGATCTCCAGGGCGTCTGTGATCACGTCGAGGTTGCGCAACCCCAGGAAGTCCATCTTGAGCAAACCGAGGCTCTCCACGCCGCCCATCTCGTACTGGGTGACCACCGGGGCATCCTCGGGATCCTGACCCGATTCGGGTTTGCGTTGGATCGGCAGGTAATCGGTGAGAGGTTCCTTGGTGATCACCACCGCCGCGGCGTGGATGCCGTCCTGGCGGCGCATCCCCTCCAGACCCTTGGCCACGTCGATCACCTGCTTGGAGTCGGGATCCGCGTTGTACAGCTCACGTACCTCGGCCGCGGCTTTGTACCCATCGGGGTAGTTGGGGTGTTCCTCCAAACAAGCGAACAACGGGGTGTCACGACCCATCACCAGAGGAGGCATCGCCTTCGCGATGCGATCGCCCACCGACCATGGATGACCCAACACCCGCGCCGCGTCACGCACGGCGGCGCGCGCCTTGATCGTGGAGAACGTCACGATCTGCGCCACATGATCCCGCCCATAGCGCTTCGCCGCGTAGCGGATCATCTCGTCGCGGTAACGCGAATCGAAGTCCATGTCTATGTCGGGCATCGAGATCCGGCTCGGATTCAAGAACCGCTCGAAGAGCAGGTCGTAGCGGATCGGATCCAGATCGGTGATCTCCAGGCAGTACGCGACCGCGCACCCAGCAGCAGAACCACGGCCCGGCCCAACCCTGATCCCCGATTCGCGGGCGTGACGGATCAGGTCCCAGGTGATCACGAAGTACGAGCTGAACCCCATGTCCGCGATGACCTTCAGCTCGTAGGCCAGTCGCTCGACCACCGCGTCGGGGAGCTGATCGCCCCAGCGCATGCGCGCACCCTCGAAACTCAAGTGCTCCAGGTACGCCGTGTCGGTCTCGAAACCGTCGGGCAACGGAAAGCTCGGCAACTGAGGCTTGCCATCGAGATCGATCTCCACGTTGGCTCGCTCCGCGATCCACAGCGAGTTGTCGCAAGCCGAGGACACCTCGTCGAACAACGCCCGCATCTCGCGCGCGGTCTTCAGGTAGTGCTGATCACCGTGGAACTTGAAGCGGTCCGAACTGCTCATGAGCGAGTTCGTCTGCACACACAGGAGCGCGTCGTGGGCCACCGCATCACCTCGATGCACGTAGTGGCTGTCGTTGGTCGCCAACAGAGGCAGCTTGAGCTTGCGGGCCAGGTCGACCAGTTGGGGGTTGGTGCGGTGCTGTTCGGGAATCCCGTGGTCCTGGAGCTCCACGAACAGGTGGTCCCGGCCGAAGATCTCCAACAGACGACCAGCCTGGTCACACGCAGCGTCGAACCCCTGGTTCATCATCGCCTGCAACACATGGCCACCCAGACACCCGGTGGTCACGATCAAGCCCTCGGAGTGCTCATCCAGCAGTGCCCAATCCACCTTGGGTTTGCGGTAGTACCCCTCCATGAAGGCCCGAGACGACAACTGGATCAGGTTCTTGTAGCCGGTTGCGTTCTCCGCCAAGGTCGTCAGGTGGTAATAGGGCTTCTTGCCACCCTCGGCCTCACCGCCTGAGTCGTCCAGCTTGGAGTTGCGCAACTTGAGCCGCTCGGAGCGGTCTTCATACGCCATGTAGAGCTCCGAGCCGATGATCGGCTTGACGCCGTGGTCTTTGCACTCCTTGTAGAAGGGCAGGATCCCGTACATGTTTCCGTGATCGGTGATCCCGATGGCAGGCTGCCCGTCCGCCTCCGCAGCGGCGACCACATCTCCGATCCGCGAAGCGCCGTCGAGCATCGAGTACTCGGTGTGCTGGTGAAGATGGACAAACGAATCAGACACCCGAACGCTCCTGCAACGACCTCAGACCCCAGACCCCACCTTGTCCCCGAGCTGACCTCCGCACAGCCACCCGATAGGTGGTACGGGCCTGAACTCGAATCACAAGGATGTGATTCCCCCACTATCGCGCACAGACACGGGCGCATCTAGCCAGTACCCCCGCAAAACCCCTCCCTGTCCGCCACTGTGCGATCCATGGAGGCAGGCCCAGCGCCGGCAAGCCCGACTCACAGGTATCCGGGTCCTCCGCGCTGGGCCCCACCGGCATGTTCGGGGAGTTGCTGGCGCATGCCCTCGAGCTGCTGGCGCATGTTCATCTGCTGGGCCATCAGGGCCGCCTGCATCCCGTGGAACAGCCCCTCGAGCCAGCCGACGAGTTGGGCCTTGGCGAGCCGGAGCTCGACACCGGTGGGCAACTCCTCGTCGTTGAACGCGAACGAAAGCTGATCGAGCTCCGCGGCTAGCTCCGGAGAGATCGCCGTCTTCAGCTCTGCGACCGAGTTCTCGTAGATGTCTCGCAGTTGGTCACGCGACGGTTCATCCAACTCTGTGTCCCGCAGTTCTTCCAGAAGCTGTTTGACCATCGCTCCGATACGGATGATCTTCGCCGGCGACTCGACCTCGGGGGCCTCGGCCTGGGCGTCCGCCGCTCCAACCATCGCAGCGGCCTCGGTCGCACCGTCGAGCACGGACACCGAATCGGGAGACAGCACCTCGCTTGCCGGCTGACCTGCCGGCGGCTCATCGCCGCCGGTCGGAGGTCGCGTCGGATCTGTCGGCCCTGGTTCACTCACCATGGAGCGAACACTAACCCGGCACGCAGAACCGGGATTCTGCACCCCCGTCCGAGGTGGACCAGTGCCCGTGGTGGACCAGTACGTGGATCAGCCAACCGCGGCGAGCAGAGGCACGTCGACCTCGGCCGCCGTCATCCCACCGTGGCGACCCACGAGAACGAACGGGCCGGTGTCGGACACATCCTCGAACGCGATGTCGTCGCGGGCCACGAGTGCCACATCGCCCAAGCGCGACAGCGGTGCGGGCAACACCTTGGGCCCGAGCCAGCCGCCGTCGACCACCTCGTCGCGCGACACGACCCAGGCAACATCGCTGTGGCGCTCGACCGCGGCATCCAACAGGGCTGTCTCGGAGCCCGGTAGCGCATGCAACCAGCGGAACCTCGCCTCGCCACTTTGCACCCTCACGTGTGAGAGCACCTCTGGATGCGGCATGAGCAGGTTCGAGCCGACATCGACCTGACCGTGGTCGGCTGTGATGACCAGCGCAGCATTGGAGGGCAGCGCTTCGACGAGGTACTCCACCATCCGGTCGACGAAGACCAGCTCCGCGTCGTAGAAGGGCGACAGCCCGTACTCGTGGGCCACCTTGTCGATGCCGTCGTAGTAGGCGTACACGAACGGCTCGCCACGACGGAGCTGGTTGAGGATCTCTGCGGTGAGCGTCGAAGGCATCCGGTACGGCACCACGCGGCAGCCACCGAGATGCGCCCTCGTGAACCCTGAGTCCTTGAACTCTGCGCGCACGACGATCGGTGGGCGTTGACCCTCGAAAGCGAGATCGTGTTGCACCGACTCGGGAGGGATCGTCTCGCGGGCATCACCCTTGGAGGTCGACCAACGCAGCACGTTGAGCACGTCGTCGGCCTCGGTGATCATCCGGTAGCCGACCAGACCGTGCTCGCCGGGAGGCAACCCGGTGGTGATCGACGTGAGCGCCGTCGCGGTGGTCGTGGGCGCAACCGTGCGGATGCACGTGCTGCGCATCGCGGTGAACCCCCGCAGGAGGTGTTCACGCTCGCGCATCTGGTGCCATCCGAGCCCGTCGAGCACCAACAGCACCACCTGGTCCACACCCTCCAAGGACATGGGAAACCAGTCGGGAACGCTCTGGGGGTCCTCGATGAGTGGGCGCACCACGTTCGCGGTGCACGCTCCGTCGTAGTCGGGCAGCGTCGGGCGCTCGGTCATCACCTCAAACGCTACCCACGCAGCACCGTTTAGACACATACCCTGGGTGGATTCACCCGAGTTCCGCGCTATTCGCCGAGCCGCAACGGCCCGCGGCACCTTCGGGAACCAGAGCCCAGGTGACCCTGGACCCACTCCCGGGATACCTACACCTACGATGTGGGTGTGAAGGTATCCACCAGGGGCGACTACGCCAGCCGTGCCCTGCTGTCACTGGCGCTGCACAGCGATGACGGTCCCACCTCGGTGCGTGACATCGCCGAGCGCACCGGGCTGCCCCAGCCCTACCTGGAACAGATCCTTCTGGCACTCAAGGGCGCAGGGCTGGTGCGCTCCAAGCGCGGAGCCGGCGGGGGCTACGTGCTCGCCCGTGACCCCGCCGAGATAAACCTCGCGCAGATCGTCTCCGCGGTCGACGGGCCCATTCAGGCCGGAGACTTCGGCGAGCCGCACTCCGACGGTGCATGTGACCACGAGGGCCAGTGCGTGCTGCTCGCCATCTGGTCCGACGCCGGCACGACCATGCGCAAGCTCCTGTCGGGGTTCAGCCTCGCTGAGCTGAGCGAGATGACCCGGGGCGATGCTCCCTGGCCTGACCAGGGCTGACACCGACGACGCCGGGGTCGTCTGAACAAGCGACTCAGCCGAGGTGCGAACCGAGCCAGCCGGCGAGCTCCGATGGAAGCGGGCTCGCGTAGTCGAGCGGCTCCCCCGTGGCCGGATGGTCGAAACCCAGCTCGATGGCGTGCAGGAACATCCGTCCGAGACCGGCATCGCCGCGACGGTCCCCGTAGATGTCGTCTCCCAGCACGGGGTGACCCACCGAGCGCATGTGAACCCGGATCTGGTGTGTCCTTCCTGTCTCGAGCTCGCAGGTGACGAGCGCAGAGGTGGGATCGTCCATGCGTTCGAGCACCTCGAAACGGGTCCGCGCCGGCCTGGCTCCCTGCGCCACCGTCATCCGCAGAGGATTGCGCCTCGACCTGCCGATCGGTGCGTCGATGACCCCCCGGTCGGCTTCGGGGTGTCCGAGCACCACCGTACGGTACGTGCGTTGCACCCGGTGCGTGGCGAGCTGATCCACAAGCGATTCGTATGCCCGTTGGCTACGGGCTGCGACCATGAGCCCCGACGTTGCGCGATCGAGCCGGTGCACTATTCCCGGCCGCTGCGGCTCCCCCACCTCCGACATCTCGGGGTAGCGGTGCACCAGCCCGTTGCAGAGTGTCCCATCGGGGTTGCCCGCACCGGGATGTACGACGAGTCCCACCGGTTTGTCGAGGACCACGAGGTCGGTGTCTTCGTGGATGACCTCGAAGCCGACATCGGGATCGCCGAGCACCGGAGGTACCTGCCGGTCGGGGGCCTCCGTCAGCACCACGACCTGGCCGACCTCGAGCCGGGTCGCAGGTTTGGTCACGACCAGACCGTCCACCTCCACCGCTCCGGAGTGGACCGAGCCGACAGCCTCGGAGCGGGAGCAGTCGAACACCAGAGCGATGTAGCGGTCCAGCCGCTCCCCCGCGAGTGCCGGGGGGACCGTCCCCGGCGGTGGTTCCGACATCAGGATTCGGGGCTTGGGGGGCCTTGGGCCGAACCGGACGCCACGCCGCGCGCCCGCATGGGTGGATCACCCTTGTGGGTCGGCTCGCGCGACACGACGAGCACCAGGAGCAGCCCGCCGATCACCACGGCCATGTCGGCGACGTTGAAGATCGGCCACCACTGGACGTCGATGAAATCGACCACAGCGCCGCTGAACCAGCCGCCGTCCGCCCGGAACGCCCTATCGACGAGGTTGCCCATCGCTCCCCCGATGACGACCCCGAGCAGCACGACCACAGGGGTGGAGCGCGATCGGGCGGCGACCACGACGAGCACGACCACCACCGCACAGACCAGGAGGCCGATCCACCGCCCGGAGTTCGCCCCCTGCGAAAAAGCCATGCCGGTGTTCTCCGCGTAGCGGAAACGCAGTGTCCAGATCACATCGACGATCCGACCTGCACCCTCGGGAGGAGGGGCCAGTTCCCGCAAGGCCCACGTCTTGGTCAACACGTCCAACAACAACACCGCCCCGACGGTGGCGGCGAGGATCAACCAGCGGTGGCGCACAGGCGATACCGATGGGGCATCTCCAGCGTGCTTGCGACGCACGACGGGTTCGGGCGTATCGGCATCGCTCACGGTGTCAGTTGAAACGGCTGGTCTTGTACTCAACTCGCTGACGTGCCCACGGGATCGCCCTTAGGCGCTCCTTGGGGATCGGCTGGCCCGAAGACTCGCACATCCCGTAGGTGCCCTTGGTGATCCGTTCGAGCGCGGCGTCGATCTCCTCGACGGTGTGGTTCGCGGAGGCCGCCCGTGCGAGGTCGAAGTCACGCTCCACAGCGACGGAGTCACCCTCACCGGATTCCTCGTCGAACTGGACGTCTCCCGGCTCCC
>JBKEAI010000169.1:0-4859 GCA_047972145.1 Microthrixaceae bacterium | reverse complement strand
CTCGCGCTGGTGCTCGTAGCGAACCTGCACCGGATCCCCGGACCGCGCGGCCAGCGCTGGAACCGGCTCGGTCACGCAGTGGTGTTGGTGTGGGCCGCGGCCAACGTGGCCGCGGGGTGCTACGCAGCGGTGAACTTCGCGAACGGAGACGAGTTCTTCGAAGGCAACTACGAGTCCGACACGTTCAGTGCGGTTCGGGCCAACCCGGCGCTGGATGAGATCCCCGATGGTTGCGAGGTGTTGAGCAACCTCCCCAACGCGCTCTATCCAACCGTCGAGTCCCGTTGGAGCCCGCGTCGCACCGGCCTGGAATCCAACGAACCGACCGCGGATCTCGGGGAGTTGGTCGACGATCTCTCCGACTCCCGAAGCGACGGGGTGTGCCTCGTGTGGATCGACGAGGAGCCCACCTACGGCCACCTGTACCCCCTCGAGGAGCTGTCCGATTCGCTCACATTGGACCCGCTCGGAGATTCGGCCGACGTGTCGGTGTACCGCGTGACCAAACCCTGAGATCCCGCTCGCTCTGAGAGGTCCACCGACAGCGCACAGTGACCGAACACAATGGTGGGTGGTGGGTCCACGATTCAGCGTCGTGCTCCCGGTCACAGACCGGGCGGACAGCGTGGGTCGAGCCGCGGTGGGAGTGCTGGCGCAGACCTTCGACGACCTGGAGTTGGTCGTCGTCGACGGGGGCTCCGGCGACGGCACCGTCGACGCGGTGCGCACCGTGGCCGACGAGCGGGTCCGGGTCATCGAAGCCGATCGAGGTTCCAGCATGGCTGATCTGGCCACGCTCGGCAGGGACAGCGCCCGCGGCACCTGGTGCGCGGTGATCGACGCGGACACCGTCGCGCGCCCGAGGTGGCTGGCCCGGGTCGGACGCCTTGCGGCTCGGGGGGATTCCACAATGGTGCTCTGCGGTGGAGTGCAGCACCACGGCGACGGCTCCTCCAGCGAGGTACTGCCTGCCGACGGGTTCACCCGGTCCGGCGCCGTGGTGACCCGCCGGGTTCGCGACGACTCACCGGGTTCGGTCACCTCCACCCCCGAGGCGCTGCTCGACTGGTACGACGGACCGACCGAGTACCCCGACGCCGACGACGAGCGGCTGTTCCGATGGGCGTCCGACGCACTGTTCACCTTGGGCAGCTCACCTATTCCGTCGGCCGATCTCGTCGCGCGCTACGCAACGGTCGCGGGGATGGCCGCCGCGCGGCTGCACCGTCACCCCGATGCCCGACGGATGCTCTCGGTGGCCCGACGCGTGCAACCAACCGAGTTGCGGCCTCTGCTCAGGTGGGCCGTGGCTTCGGTGCCGGCGCTGTCCGACCGACTGTTCGCCACCGAGACGCACTGAACCCACCGGGAACCGAGCGAGCTGTCGAGCTTGCTCAGATGGATCAGCTGGCTACGCTGGGTGATCCCGTCTCACCAGCAGGCAGACCGACCCCGCACGAGTCGCCGTGACGACGCACGCCCCTGACACCGGAGATCCCTTGAGCGAACCCCACCCCACCGCGGCCCCGGCCGGGCCTCCCATAGCTGCGGGCGCTATCGACGCACGCAAGACTTACGGAACGGGCGAATCGGCCGTGCATGCACTCGACGGGGTCACCGCCAACTTCGAACGAGCGCGGTTCACCGCCATCATGGGCCCCTCGGGCTCGGGCAAGTCCACGCTCATGCACTGCCTCGCCGGGCTCGACCGACTCAGTTCGGGTCGCGTGTTCATCGGCGGGACCTACCTCGATTCACTCGACGACGCGAAGCTGACCGTCCTGCGCCGTGACACGGTCGGTTTCGTGTTCCAGGCGTTCAACCTGATCCCCACCCTCACCGCGGGCGAGAACATCACACTGCCCATGGACCTGGCAGGCAGGAAGCCCGACCGGGCATGGGTCGACCAGGTTGTGTCGACCGTGGGGCTGTCGGATCGGCTCTCGCACCGCCCCAGCGAGCTCTCCGGCGGCCAGCAACAGCGTGTGGCGGTCGCACGCGCGCTGGCAGGGCGACCCGAGATCATCTTCGCGGACGAACCCACAGGTAACCTCGACTCGCGCTCGGGAGCCGAGATCCTGCGCTTCATGCGCTCCGCGGTCGACGAGTTGGGCCAGACGATCGTGATGGTCACCCACGACCCGACCGCGGCCGGTTGGGCCGACCGGGTGGTGTTCCTCGCCGATGGCCACATCGTCGACGAGATGGCCCAGCCCACAGCCGAGGCGGTCCTCGACTACATGAAGCACCTGGGCGACTAGAACCGTGCTGAGAGTTGCGTTCAAGGACCTGATGGCGCGCAAGCGCCGTCTGGTCACCACCGGAATCGCGATCATCCTGGGCATCGCGTTCCTCAGTGGCACCCAGATCCTCGGCGGGGTGCTCACCGATTCGCTCGACAGCCTCTTCAACGACATCTACAAGGGCTACGACGTGGTCGTGCGCGACCCCAAGGTCCAGGAGACCGACTTCGGTTCGTTCCGTCCTCCGATCGATGCCTCGGTGGTCGAATCGGTGCGCGGGGCCGACGGTGTGCGCGCCGCGTACGGGGTGGTCGAGTCCCCGACGATCCAGATAGTCGGTTCCGACGGCAAGGCGATCGGGTCGGGGTTCGGTCCCCCGACGCTCGTGTTGAACTGGTTCGACGACCCGATCCGCGGCGGGGTGATCGTCGATGGCAGGGGACCCACCGCGCCCGACGAGCTGGTGATCGACTTCAAGACCGCCGAGGACGCCGGATACTCCGTGGGTGACACCGTGCCGATCATCGGCCAGGAGATCGACCGCAGCTTCGAGTTGGTCGGCACCCTCGGCCAGGGTGACGACGGTGACCGTGCGTCGGGCGCCCGGCCGGTGTACTTCACCGACGAGGTCGCCCAGGAGCTCGCCGGAACACCCGGCCAGTACACCTACATCGCGGCAGGTGCGCAAGACGGCGTGTCCGAGGAGCAGCTCGCCGATTCGGTGGCCGAGGCGGTCCCCACCCAGCAGGTGATCACCGGCCAGCAGTGGATCGACGAAGGTGTCGATCAGCTCGCGCAGTTCGTCGACATCCTCACGGTCGTGGTGTCGGTGTTCGGCTACATCGCGCTGTTCGTCGCGGCGTTCATCATCTACAACACGTTCTCGATCATCGTGGCGCAACGCACCCGCGAGACAGCGCTGCTGCGCGCGATCGGGGCGAGCCGTCGCCAGGTCATCACCGCGACGATCGTCGAGGCGGTGATCGTCGGTGTGATCGGGGCACTGCTGGGCCTGGTCGGCGGCACCCTGCTCGCCATGGGGATCAAGGCACTGATCGGCAGTTCGTTCAGCGTCACCGGTGGCATCGCGTGGCCGACCATGTCGACGATCGTCATGGCGTTCGCCGTGGGACTGGTCATCACCTGCCTTTCCGCGGTCGCTCCCGCTCTGCGATCAGCGAGGATCCCACCGGTTGCAGCGATAACCGACGTGGCGATCGACCGCAGCGGCCTGTCGACCGCGCGCCGGGTGTGGGGCGTGATCTTCATCGTCGTCGGAATCGCCTGCACCGCCCTCGGGCTGACCTCCGCGGTTTCCAGCGAGCTCACGTTCGTGGGGATCGGGCTGTTGTGCATCATGTTGTCGGTCGCAGTGATCGTCGGTCCGCTGCTCGCCGCACCCGCGGCCAGGGCCATCGCCTGGCCGTTGCGGGCGAGGGGGTCCGTTACCGCACAGCTCGCGTCGGAGAATGCGGCGCGCAACCCCCGCCGCACCGCCGCGACCGCTGCCGCGCTCACCGTCGGGGTCACCCTCGTGGTGGTGATAGCGGTGCTCGCCACCTCCATCAAGGCGAGCGTGCGAGAGGAGATCGACGGAGCGCTCGGCAACGTCGACCTGATCGTCAACGCCGGAGCCACATCGTTCCTGGGAGTGCCGCCGAGCGTCGCGGAGGAGGCACGCGACATGGACGGCGTGCGCGAGGTGGCACCGGTGCAATTCGGCTACCTCAAGCTACTGGACGACTACGGGGTAGCCGAGGGCCGCAAGGACGCCGAAGCGGAAGCGGCTGCCTCCGCCAACACCGACCCGACACAGCCCGAGGGGGACGACAGCGCGGATCCGATGGCGATCTTCGGGATGCCCGACGACTCCCCGGTGGGCGAGACCGTGATCGCGAACGGCTACGAACCCGACACCTTCTTCGACCTGGTCGACCTCGGAGAGGTCGAGGGTGACCCGGAGGGTTCTCCGGGAGCCGCGATCATGGCCCGGGCCGAGGTCGCCCAGGAGCGGGCTTGGAGGGTCGGTGAGCAGATCCCGGTGTTCTTCAGCGAGACCGGCGAACAGGAGCTCACCCTGGTCGGCACCTACAGCGAGGGCCTGGGGCCCGACGACGACTTCTACCTGTC
The DNA here is from genome assembly GCA_047972145.1 of Microthrixaceae bacterium. Classification (GTDB taxonomy): domain Bacteria; phylum Actinomycetota; class Acidimicrobiia; order Acidimicrobiales; family Microtrichaceae; genus JAMLGJ01. The sequence goes on along the minus strand of JBKEAI010000169.1, from coordinate 486 downwards.
GAACGAGACCCTCACGGCGAACAACCCGCAGTTCTTCAACGTGGACTTCGCGGTGTACATATCCACCGACGACGACCCTGCGGCGCGCGCCTCGGTGCAACGCCAGCTCGAGGAGCTCACAGCGGACCGACCCGACATCGTGGTGGAGGACCGTCTCGAGTTCATCGAGTCGCAGACCTCGTTCATCGACACCTTCGTCGCGGTGATCTACGGGCTGTTGGCACTCGCTGTGATCATCGCTCTGATCGGCATCGGCAACACCCTTTCGCTGTCGGTGCTGGAACGCATCCGCGAGTTCGGTCTGCTACGCGCGGTGGGAATGTCGAAGCGCCAGCTCCGCTGGACCGTGCGCTCCGAGGCCGCGATCGTGGCCGTGTTCGGCACACTGCTGGGCATGGTCGTGGGCATCGCGTTCGCGGTTGCGCTCTCCTACGCGCTCACCGCGGACGAGCCCGGACTTCTACAGCTGCGCCTGCCGATCGGCCA
>JBKEAI010000248.1:0-16390 GCA_047972145.1 Microthrixaceae bacterium | reverse complement strand
GTTCCTGGTGCCGCGGCCAGCAGCGGTGCAGATCATCGCCGGTGCAGGACTCGCCGACCCGTACTCCTGAATCCGTGACTGGTCGGCTCGAACCAGCGGCCGACCGGGGAACGTGGAGCGCTGCTGTGGCTCCGCACCGGCTCCGAGGTCGTCGTGCCCCGAAGCGCTCCGCCTCCTCGACGTGCCCACCGCGGCATAGAACGCAGCCCCACCGCTCGGGCTGCTCAACTGGTCCAGATGGACCAGTTGGCTCGGCCACTAGTCGAGGCCTTCATCACCCGGACCTCAGTGTGAGCGTCAGGAACCGTCCCCGGTCGGGTTCTCCTTCCCGTGGGTCCCGTGGACGGTTCCGCCCCCCTCGCGGAGCGCACTCACCCCCACCGGGTGCGGGTCGTCGTCGCGCAGAGGTGTCCACCTAGTTGTCCACCTTGGCCGAAAACGGGGACCGGCCCCGGATTGCTCCGGAGCCGGTATCCCTTGGCACTACTGGCCTTTCGGCCCGTCGGGCTGGGGAGATTCGAACTCCCGACCTCTTGACCCCCAGTCAAGCGCGCTAACCAAGCTGCGCCACAGCCCGGGGGTCCGTCATCGTAGCCGGATCACACTCGGCGACTGAATCTGCCCGACTCGGCTCAGAACGGCCCTATGACACAGCTCAGAACAGCCACATGATCCCCTGTATGAGCCGCCACCCGAGGTAGATCGCGACGGCGGCCACGAGCACCCAGAAGTGCCACGGCGCCCGTACCTTCTGACGTTCGCCTGTACCCGGTGCCGGGTCCTCGTCACGACCCGGTGCGCTGGACTGGACCAGCAACGGAGCGTCCGGGTCAGCCACATGGTGTCCGGAGGGGCAGTCACCACCGGGGGTGAGCGTGGAGGGTGTGTAGAAGCGCTCGCAGTCCTCACACCACGGCATTGCTGACCTCGCTGCACACCACGTCCTCCATGATCCCACCGCAAGAACCCCGGCACACATCGGCAGCACCGTTGCAGCACCCAGGCGCAAGCCTCAGACCGGTGGCACCCCGTGGCGACGGTGCGAGAAGGTGCGGTCCTTGCCCTCGGCACGGCTGAGACGCCTATGGATCTCTCCACGGAGGTCCTCCCAGTCGACGATCGCGTCGATCACGAGCTCCGAGGCCAGACGCAACAGGTCCACATCGGTCTCGTAGATTCGCCGCTGCTCCTCCACGAACGCCTCTCGCTCGGCGTCGTCGTCGATCTCGGCGATCTTGTTGGCAAACACGGCGTTGACCGCTGCCTCAGGGCCCATCACCGCGATCTTCGCAGCCGGGGTTGCGAGGGTGGCCACCGGCTCGAACGCCGGGCCACACATCGCATAGAGACCGGCTCCATAGGCCTTGCGCACGATCACCGAGATCTTGGGTACGGTCGCTTCGGATACCGCTGTGATCATCTTCGCTCCGTGGCGAATGATCCCCTCGCGCTCCACCTGGGTGCCGATCATGAACCCGGGCACATCCGCGAGGAACACCAACGGCACACCGAACGCGTCGCAGAGCCAGATGAAGCGGGCAGCCTTGTCGGCTGAGTCGGTGAACAGCACTCCCCCCTTGTGCTGGGGGTTGTTCGCGACCACGCCCACCGGGTGACCCTCGAGCAGCCCGAACGCGCATATCAACTCGGGGGCGAACAGGGGTTTGATCTCGAACAGCGAGTCCGCGTCCAAGAGCCCGTCGAGCAGGTCGTGCATGTCGTAACCGGCGGTCTCCTCCTCGGGCACGATCGTGTCGTCGAGCGGTCGACCCGGCGCGCTCGGGGCATACCGCGGGGGGTCTTCGGTCCAACGTTGGGGTAGGTACGTCAGGTATTCACGTGCCTGTTCGATCGCATCGGCGTCGTCGACCGCTAGGTTGTCCCCACAACCCGACACCGTCGCGTGCATCCGGGCCCCACCTGTCTCCTCCAGCGTCGCCTTCTCGCCGATCACCATCTCGGCCATGCGGGGCGAACCCAGGTACATCGAGGCGTTGCCCTCGACCATGATCACGATGTCGCAGAAGCTCGGGATGTAAGCGCCGCCGGCCGCCGAGGGGCCGAAGAGGCAGCACACCTGGGGCACCATGCCCGACAGGCGCACCTGGTTGTGGAAGATCCGGCCCGCGCCACGGCGGCCGGGGAACAGATCCACCTGGTCGGTGATCCGAGCCCCCGCGGAATCGACCAACCACACCACCGGAATCTCATCGCGAAGCGCGGTCTCGGTGAGCCGCACGATCTTCTCCACCGTGCGCGCCCCCCAGGAGCCCGCCTTGACGGTCGGGTCGTTCGCCATGACCGCGACAGCGCGCCCGTCGATCTCCCCGACCCCGGTGACCACACCATCTGCGGGGAGGTGCGGGTCCTTGGAGTCGTCATAGGGCGCGTTCGCGAGGAGCTGGTCCTCGACGAACGAGCCCGGATCGCACAGCAGGTCGATCCGGTCTCGGACCCACAGCTTGTTCTGCGATTCGAGCTTTGCTCGGCCCCGCTCGAGGTTGCCAGCCGTCGCACGCGCCACGGCTGAACGCAACATCGCGGCGTGCGAGGTGGGCTTCGACATGTCGGTCATCGGGTGATCGGTATCAGCTGACACCGATCATGTCTACCGTGAACACGAGCACACCCTCAGGGCGACCCGACGCTGCGGCATCGTCGCCGTAGGCCTGATCGGCAGGGATCACCAGGGTGCGCCGACCGCCGACCTTCATGCCGACCAGTCCGTCGGTCCAACCCTTGATGACCTGATCCAGTCCGAACTCCGACGGCTCACCTCGCTCCCAGGAGCTGTCGAACTCCTCACCGTCACTGGCCTGGATCCCGGTGTAGTGGGCGAGCACGGTGTCACCGGGGCACACGACCGCACCATCACCGACGACGTCGTCTGTCCACACGAGCTCTTTGGTGTCCTTGTCGCCCTCAGGCACCTCCATCTCGGGAGCACCGCGATCCTCAGCGGCCTTCAGAGCGTCGTCGTCGGCCTCAACCGTGCCACCCGCGCCCGGGGCTGCATCCTCGCTGGTGTTCGCGAGGTCCACGACGAAGATCAGATTGTCATCGGCAGCAACGCCGCTCTCGGGTGGCGGGTCGGTCCCCAGGACCTGGCTGGCCGGGACCATGAACGCCCTGCGGCCACCAACCTTCATGCCCGAGATGTTCTCGCCGAACTCCGGGAAGACCCCGGCAACGGGGATCGGCACCGGGTCACCGATCTCCCAGGAGCTCTCCAGCTGCGAGCCGTCCTTGGGGTTGATGATCACGTAGTGCACGGTGGCCGTGCCGTCTTCGATCACCACATCGCCGTCACCTTCGACCAGGTCGACCGGTGCCGAACCGTCACCTACTTCAGCGACCACCTCGGCCACATCGGGAGCGCCCCGCTCGGTTATGGCAGCTACGGCATCCTCGGAGCCGTCGGCTTCACCGCTGGCATCCTCCCCGGCGTCGCTATCGTCGCCTCCGGAATCGTCCTTGTTGCAAGACGACGGTACAGGTGGTGCGCCGGTGTGGCGTTCACCGGCGGTCGCATCCTGCGAACCGGATCCGTCTGATGCGCACGCCCCTGCAAGCAGAAGAAACGTCGCCACAACCGCGGACAGGGTGAGGGTGCGGCCACGCGTCCGGGCGCGCGCATGTCGATGAATGGAACCTGTTTGGGAAATCACACCGACAGTCTGGCCCATGAGCACATCGATTTACGCGCACTCACCCCGTTCTGTGGTGCGAGGCGAGCCTGTAGAGCGCGTGAGGCACCACAGAACGGAAACGGAGGGTCCGCTGGATGTACTCAGCCGCGGCGGCGGACCCGGAGCTTGAGCGGGGTGGAGCCGAGGTCGAACGCCTCGCGGATCGAACGCTCCAGGTACCGCAGGTAGCTGGCTGGAAGCTCCCTGTTGGTGAACAGGGTGAACGTCGGTGGGTCGGTCGCTCCCTGGGTCGCATAGAGCACCCTGCCGCCGTGAGGCGCGGGCTGAGCTTGCTGAGCGCGGCGTATCACCTCGTTGACAGCGCGCGTCGGCACCCGCGTCCGGTACGCCGATATCGATCCCTCCAACGCAGGCAACAGCCGCTGCACACCCTTGCCCGTCAGGGCCGAGATCTTGAGTACGGCCGGCTCCCCCAGGAAGTGCAAGCGCCGCTGCACCGCCAGGTCCACCTCGGCACGTTGATCGGCTCCGAGGAGCTCCCACTTGTTCAACACGATCACCACGGGACAACCCGCACCATCGACCCGTTCGGCCAACCGTTGGTCCTGGTGTGTAACCCCTTCGGTACTGTCGATCACCAACAACGCCACATCGGCATCGTCCACCGAGCGCAGCGCGCGGAGCATCGAGTAGTACTCGGTGTCCTCGTCGATGCGGGCCCGCCGACGCATCCCCGCGGTGTCCACGAAGCGGATCTGCCCGGCATCGGTGTCGACGACGGTGTCCACCGAATCCCTCGTGGTCCCGGGCATGTCGTGCACCACCGCACGTTCCTCGCCGATGAGCCGGTTGAACAGGGTCGACTTGCCCACGTTCGGGCGCCCCACGAGCGCAACCGACACAGAGCGGCCCGAATCCGCGACGCCATCGCCGCGGTGTTCCCCACCCGCGTGTTCCCCACTGCTGTATTCCTCGCTGCCCGACGCCCCCTTGCCCGACGCCCGATCGGCCGAGCGCCGATGGCCAGAGCCCGAACCGACCGGTTCACGATGGCCGACCGAGGCGCTGTGGGTGGGGTCTTCGGGAAGCAACTTTACGAGTTCGTCGAGCAGGTCACCGGTGCCACGGCCGTGGAGAGCCGACACGGCGTGTGGTTCACCGAGCCCGAGCGACAGCAGGTCCCACGTGGCGGCCTCGTGGCGTTCGTCGTCGACCTTGTTGGCCACGACGAGCACTGGAATCCCCCTCCGTCGCAGCAGCTGGGCAACCCTCGCGTCCTCGTCGGTGACCCCGACGGAGGAATCGACCACGAACAACACGACGTCCGCGTCGCCGAGCGCTGCCTCGGACTGCTCGGAGACCTTGCGGTCGAGTGCGGAGCCGCCCGCCAGCCACCCACCGGTGTCGACGACGGTGAAGGACCTCCCCCGCCAGCTGGCCGCCACGCGGAGTCGGTCACGGGTGACCCCGGGCCGCTCCTGCACGATCGCGAGACGGCGCCCGATGATCCGGTTGACCAGGGTGGACTTGCCGACGTTGGGGCGCCCCACGACCGCGACGACCGGATCACCGGGTCGGACGCCTCGTTCATCCAGGTCTGCACCGCTTGGAGTCGAGTCGTCAGCCATCGCTGGAACCATCGAGCGCGCGGCGCAACGACACACCATCGGTGGGGACGATCTCGACCGCTCGGGGCAGGTCTTCGGGAGACACGCCGTCGAGGAACACCCCCCGGGTGAGGCACACGTCGGGCAACAGGTAGCGGTGACCCTCTGGGTGCTCCGCGAGCACCCGCGACACGTCCTCGCCGACCATGAGACCGGTGACCCCCGTGTTGCCACCGAAGTAGCGGTTCTCGACCTCGATGACCCGCACGTCGGCAAGCCCGAGCTGGTCGACCAGAGGTTGCAGCACACGAGTGCCGAGAGGTCCGCTGAGGATCCCGATCGGCGCACTGCGCCCTGGTTCACGCGAAGTGCGCAGCTGGACCGCTGTGCGGTGTGGCTCATCTCTCCCCGCACCATCGGTGTCGGTCCGGGGCGCCCGATAGCCCTGGGCGGGGGCTCCGTCGACCCAACTGAAGAACCCCGGCTGCACCCCGATCCCCTGATCCACGGCGCCGTGGAACTCCATCTCGAAGGCGCGGGCCATGCCGATGCCATCCTCGTGCATGCCGAAGCTCTCGTATCGCTGCGCGGGTGGGAAGTCCCTGCCCGCGAGCAGGTAGTACTCGTCCGCGGCGTGCACCATCGGATGGCCGACGGTGTCGATGAAGTCATCCTGGGCGGCTTCGATCACCTCTATCACCGCTTCTGCCTCAGCGCGGGTGTGGGGACGCATCTGGTCCTCGGTACTGAACCTGCTGACACCCAGGGGCACCACCGCCACGTTCGCCAGCTCCGGGTACTCGTCGAGGATTCCGGTGAGGGTCGCCTCCAGCACCTTGCCATCGTTGCGGCCCGGGCACACCACGATCTGGCCGTGGACCTCGACTCCGTGGTCGAGCAGAGCCCGCAACCAACGCAGGCTGGTGGCACCGCGGCGGTTGCGCAGCATCTCGGCACGCAGCATCGGATCGGTGCAGTGGATCGACACGTACAGCGGCGAGAGACCATCTGTGACAACCCGCTCGAGGTCCGCTTCGGTGAAGCGCGTGAGGGTCGTGAAGTTGCCGTAGAGGAACGACAGGCGGTAGTCGTCGTCCTTGAGGTAGAGGCTGCGACGCATCCCCGGCGGGAGCTGGTAGATGAAGCAGAACTCGCAGTGGTTGTCGCAGGTGCGCACCTCGTCGAACACCGGTGAGTCCACCTCGAGACCCAACGGCTCGCCCGCCGCCTTGGTCACCTCGAAGCTCAGCTCCAGTCCTCCCCGGCGCACCTCCAGGCCGACCTCGGCCTCGTCGGTCAACCAGCGGTACTCGATGACGTCGCGCACCGGTCGCCCGGAGACCGACAGGAGCTCGTCGCCCGCACGAAGGCCTGCTTCGTCGGCCAGCGAACCGGGCGCGACGGAGGCGATGACCGCTGCACGCACGACGATCGATTGTACCGGTGGGCGCGCATCTGCCCCTGGTCGGGTATCGGATACGGCACGGGGCGTCCGGTCAGCGGATGGCAGCACTTGTAGCCTCGGGGATGTGAACGACGACTCCATCGAGTCCCCCACCAGCGGGGTCGAGCGCGTCCTGTTGGCCGCGCCGAGAGGGTTCTGTGCAGGTGTGGAGATGGCGATCAAGGCGCTCGCATGGATGGTCCGCGCCTTCGAGCCGCCTGTGTACTGCTACCACGAGATCGTCCACAACCAGATCGTCGTGAAGCGCTTCGAGGACCTCGGAGTGGTGTTCGTCGACGACGTTGCCGAGGTCCCTGAAGGACGCCCCGTAATGTTGTCCGCGCACGGATCGGCACCCGAGGTGCTCACCCAGGCGCAGCGGCGGGGGGGTTTCGTGGTCGATGCGGTGTGCCCGTTGGTCACCAAGGTCCACCATGAGGTCAAGGTGCGTGCCAACAAGGGCTACGACATCGTCTACGTGGGCCACGAAGGCCACGAGGAGGCGGTCGGCACCATGGCGGTAGCGCCGGATGCGATCCACCGTGTCGAGAGCGTCGAGGAGGTGCAAGCGCTCCCCGAGTTGGAGACCCCGGTGGCACTGTTGGCCCAGACGACGCTCTCGCACCGCGATTGGGCCGATGTCGCGCAGGCGACCCGTGAGCGCTTCCCCGACATGTGGATGCCGGGCCGCTCGGATCTCTGCTTCGCCACCACGAACCGCCAGGGTGCCCTGGTCGAGATGGCGCCGCGCTGTGATGCGGTGGTGGTGATCGGCTCCGCGAACTCATCGAACACCCGAGCGCTCGAGAAGCTCGCACTCGAAGCTGGATGCGACCGCGTCCTGCGGATCAACTCCGCGGCGGAGCTCCCGGGTGACCTGGAAGGTGTGGTAGGTGTCACAGCCGGAGCGTCGGCTCCCGAGGAGCTCGTCGAGGCCGTGATCCACGCGCTCGCTCCCACCCAGGGGGTCGAGGAGCTGAGGGTGACCGACGAGGAGGAGTATTTCCCGCCACCACGGGCCCTGCGAGACCTCCTCGCCGCGATCGACACGGTCGGGTCGACGGGGCTCGGCGCTCCGAGCGTGTCTCCGGCGGTCAACGACCGGAACCGACCGGCTTCGGAGGTCCTCGCCGAACTCGCCTGAGCGTTCCGCGCTCGTGCAGGATCAGGGCATGGACCTCATCTCTTGGAGTGCACTGCGTCTGTTCATCCACGTGACGGCCGCAACCATCTGGGTCGGAGGACAGTTCGTGCTCCTCGGGCTTCTCGACACGATGCGTTCCCTCGACCCGGAGCAGGGGCCCAGGCGCGCCGGGATCGCGTTCAACAGGCTCGCCTGGCCCGCTTACGGCGTTCTCGTAATCACCGGTATGTGGAACATCTTCGCAGTGCCCCTCAGTGCCCTGCCCCACCCTGACATCGAGATCAAGGTGGTGGTCGTCGCGCTGTCGGGCATCGGCGCCGCGATGCATCAGTTCGGTAGCGGGAACAAGGCCGTTCTCGCAATCGGCGGGGCGATGAGTGCGATCTTCGGTGCCGCATCGATCTGGGTGGGTGTGGTCCTCGGCTCGCTCATGTGAGCGCGTCAGCGCACGCTGTCGTAGAGCTCCTGGATGGCTGCTTTGAGCTGGTCGCTCGTCTCCGCCACCACCCTGCGTGGCACGCGGCCTTCGAGTGGCACGTCGGGGTAGATCGGCTCACCGATGACGACCCGCACCTTCGCGAAGCGGATCATCTTCGCTCCGATCGGCATCGCGCGGTCCGAGCCTCCAATACCTACCGGCACGAGGGGTACCCGCATCCGACACGCCACGAACGCCGGGCCCTGCTGCATCTCGGCGACCACGGCGCCTTCCTGGCGGCGACCCTCGGGGAACATCACCAACGGTTCGCCACCTCCCACGGCCTCTTCGGCCCGCCTCAGTGCCGTTCGGTCCGCGTGTTCCCGATCCACCGGGAACGCTCCGATCGACTCCAGGAACCGTGCGAAGCGCGGCGCACGCCACAGCGAGTCCTTGGCCATGAATCGCATGCGGCGCGGTACCGCCATGCCGGCCACGAGGAAGTCGATGTAGGACCGGTGGATGGGGCACAGCACGAACGCGCCGACCGTCGGCAGCCGTTCACGCCCGGAGACCTCGAACCGCCAGACGACCTTCGCGAGAAGCCTCGCGAGGCTGCACAGGAACCGGTAGGTCAGGTCACCCAGGCGGGTGACCCGCCTCAGGTGGTGTGCCGGGTCAACGGCGTCATCGACCAGCTCAGGCCCCCCGGCACTCATCGCGGATCCCTCGCACGGTCATCGACCGCTGCTTCGCGCTCGTGGACCATCTCCACCAGCGCCTCCACGGCTGCGTCGATGCCCATCTCGGAGGTGTCGACGGTGACCGCGTCGGCCGCGGTGGCCAACGGACTGTCGGTGCGACTGGAATCAGCGGCGTCCCGGCGGGCTATGTCGGCCGCAACCTCGTCGTAGTCGAGGTCGGTCATCTCCTTGGCCCGCCGGCGTGCGCGCACCTCGACCGATGCTGTGAGGTACACCTTCAACAACGCTTCGGGGAACACGACGGTGCCGATGTCACGCCCTTCGATCACTCCCCCGCCGCGTTCGATCGCCCAGGCGCGTTGGCGGGCGCGGAGCTCCTCGCGCACAGCCGGGTTGGCCGCGACCATCGATACCGCACGGGTCACCTCTGGGCCCCGGATCTCCAGGGTCGCGTCGATGTCGTCGACACGCACCACACCTTCATCCACCACGATGTCGATCGCCCTGCCTAGTGCCGCCACCTTGTCGGCCTCGTCGGGGTCGACCCCCTGGCGGATCGCGGCGAACGCGACCGCCCGGTACATGGCACCGGTATCGAGGTAGGTGAGCCCCAGCCGGTCCGCCAACTTGCGGCCCACTGTCGACTTGCCCGAACCGGCCGGGCCGTCGATGGCGATCACACGCATCGGGTCATCCTAGGAACCGGAGGGGTGCAGCCGTGCTACCGCGTCCCAGAATCCGGGGAACGTCTTGGCGACACATCCGGGGTCCGCTATCGACACCCCACCGGCGAGCAGGCCCAGCACGGCGAAGCTCATCGCCATGCGGTGGTCGTCGTAGGTTCTCACGACCTGCCCGTTCGGGCGCCCGGGTCGCACCACAAGCCCGTCGTCGTGCTCCTCGGCATCGATGCCGAGCCGGTTGAGCTCGGTCACCACCGAGGAGATCCTGTCGGTCTCCTTGCCCCTCACGAAACCGACCCCGCCGATCGTGGTTGGGCCCTCAGCCATCGGTGCCAGCGCGGCGAGGGTCGGGACGGTGTCGGAGATGTCCACCATGTCCACCTCCACCCCGTGCAACTCTCCCGTGCCACGAACCGTCGTGTGGTGCGTCCCGCGCTCGATCTGCGCACCCATCGCCGCGAGCACACCGACGAATCCCAGGTCACCTTGCAACGAGGTCTCCCCGAGGCCTTCCACACGAACCTCGCCCCCACCACCTGCGGCCAGCGCGAAGAAGTACGACGCCGCTGAGGCATCGGGCTCCACCGCGTACTCCTCCAGTGCGCGGTATCCACTCGGCACTACCGAGATCCTCGACAGGTCGTCGCTCGCCTCGACGTCCGCACCGAAGGAGCGCATGACATCGATGGTCATCGACACATACGGCCGTGACACCAACGGTCCGTCCAACTCGACGCTGAGTCCTTGCGCCATCACCGGCCCGGCCATAAGAAGTCCGCTGATGAACTGGCTGGAGACGTCCCCCCTGACCGTCACAGAACCTCCCGGAATGCCCGCCGCTCCGCCGTCGATCAGCACCGGCAGGTGGCCGGGCACTCCGAGGGGCTCCACGACCCCGCCGAGTGCTCCGAGCGCGTCGAACAGGTCGGCCATCGGGCGCTCCCTCAGAGGGCCGGCACCGTCGAGCAGCACCGAGCCGCCGGACAGGGCGGCGAGGGGAGCGACGAAACGCGACGTGGTCCCCGACAGGCGGGCGTCGAGCATCCCCGGCGGCAGGCCAGGTTCCGGTGCGTTGCCACCGGCGCCGCCGAGGTGTCCCGCACTCCCCTGCACCGTGAGCGTCACGTTGCCGGTCTCCACACCACGGGGGTCCACCGACCCGGTGACCGACACACCCAGCGCCCTGAGGCAGCCGGCCATGGCATCGGTGTCCTCGGAGTCGAGCGCACCGGTGATGCAGGTCCGGCCGTCCGCCAGCGCGGCGCACACGAGCGCCCGGTTGGTGATCGACTTCGACCCCGGCAGTTGCACGGTCGCCCGCGCAGGGGCGGTCAGGCCGTGAACCTCCAGCGGATCAGGCAGAGCACGGAGCGACCCCGCTACGAGGCGATTCACGAGCCGTCGCCGAGGGGGCGTCTGGTGACCCTGCGATCGGACTCCGTGAGGGCCTCGGCGAAGTCGTCGGCCACGTCGTCGGCCACGACGAGGATCAGGGCGGCCGGTGCACCACCGGCCGCGTGGGTGACCTCTATGTCGTACACGTTCACGTCCATGGTCGTGGCCAGGTTCGTAACAGCCGCAAGCTCGCCCGGCCGATCGGTGACTTCGACATGCACCTCGACGAGCTCCTCTGGATCCGGAGCGCCGGAGGGAAGGTTGCGACGAGCCTGTTGCGCCCTACGCAGGCGGAGCTCCAGGTCGTCGTATCGCCGATCGGCAACCACAGAACGCATGTCGCCCAGAGATTCGATGAGCCCGTCGAAGACCTCGAGGATCGCATCGCGGTTGTCCGCACAGATGTCGATCCAGATCCCCGGATCACCTGCGGCGATCCGGGTCATGTCCCGGAACCCCCCGGCAGCGAGGCGCTTGAGAGCTACGTTCGACACCGAACGGTCATCAGCCACCGACATCAGCGTCGCTGCGGTCAGGTGCGGAACATGCGAGACCGTCGCCACCACGTGGTCGTGTTGGATCGGGTCCATCGTGAGCACATCCGCGCCCAGGGAGCGCACGATTCCGTGCACGAGGGACAGCGCATCCGGGTCGGTCCGATCGGTCGGGGTGAGCACCCAAGTCGCGCCGGAGAACAGCTCGGGCGTCGCGCCGTCCACGCCGAGCGCCTCGGAACCTGCCATCGGGTGGCCACCCACGAACCGCGGATCGCCCACCGCATCGACCACCGGGCCCTTCACGCTTCCTACGTCGCTGACCACACCGCCTCGTTCGAGGGCCTGACGTGCCAGTTGGGGCACTGTTCCCACCGGTGTGGCGATGAAGGTCACCGCGGCATCGGGATCCACTCCGGTCGCGTCCAGCAGCCCCAGTTCGACTGCCCGGGCGAGGCTCGGACCGTCCTCGTCGGTGCCCGTCACGTGCCACCCCTGCCGGCGCAGCGCGGCGGCCAGGGAACCACCTATCAGGCCGGTTCCGATGACAGCCGCGCGTCGGCTCGACTGGTTCGCCGATGCATCGCTCGACGCGTCCGGGCGACTCATTCGGGTAGGTCGTCGCGCAGGCCCCGGGCGCCTTCGAGGTATACGTGGCGCATCTCGGAACGACTGAGGCGGGTGTTGAGGTGCATCAGCACCCGCACACAGCGCGGGGTTGCACCGTCGATCTCGAGTTCACGGGCGCACAGCAGCGGAACGTCGCCGAGGCCCATCCTGCGCGCGGCGAGCGCCGGGAACGCGCAGTGCACGTCGTCGGTGGCCGTGAACACGATCGAGATCAGGTCGTCGTGGCCCACGTCGTTGCGCGACAACATCTCGCTGAGCAAGGCCGTGACCCGTTCCACCAGGTGTGGTTCGTCGTCGATGTCGAGCGTGGTGGCACCTCGGAGGGCACGCACCGCCCGGGGGGTGTCGTCAGGCATCGCGCCGAGGCTACCGCCCACCACGCTCGGGATCGGACTTGCTTTGCGCCACCTCCCGCTCGAGGGAACGCAGCTCCTCCAAGGTCAGGTCCCGCCACTCACCGGGGGCGAGGTCGGGGTCCCGCAAGGGACCGATCCGGGTCCGCACGAGCCGCTCCACGGGGTGTCCGACGGCCTCGCACATGCGCCGCACCTGACGGTTGCGACCTTCGTGGATCGTGATCCTCAGCAGGTTCTCCGAGCGCAGGGACACCTTCGCCGGAGCGGTCGGCCCGTCATCGAGCTCGATACCTTCACGTAGCGCCCTCACCGCTGCGCGCGAAGGCATGCCCTTCACCTGTGCGAGGTACTCCTTGGGAACGCCGAATCGCGGATGGGTCAGCCGGTGGGTCAGCCCACCGTCGTTGGTGAGCAGCAGCAGGCCCTCGGTGTCCATGTCGAGGCGACCCACCGGGTGAACGGGGGGTTCGGAGGGGACCAGGTCGGTAACCGTCGGACGGCCGTGGGTGTCGGTCACGGTGCTCACCACCCCCGACGGCTTGTTGAGCAGCCTGTAGACCGCTGCTGGATCCACAGAGATGGGAGTACCGTCGAGCGCAATATCGTCCGATGACGGATCGACACGACGACCGAGTACCGCTACCTGGCCGTTCACCGTAACCCGACCGTCGGCGATCATCTCCTCGCAGTTCCGACGGCTGCCCAACCCCGCTCGGGCGAGCACCTTCTGGAGCCGAACGCCGTCGTGGTCCCCGCTGGGAGGATCCAGCGGAGTGCTCACCGCGAGGTTTCGACCTCTTCGGCAGGATCGGCCGCGTCGGTCGCAACCTCTCGGTCGGTGGGCCCCCCGCCTGCCTCGTCGGGTGGAGCCCCACCCGGGTCGCCCGAATCGTCTGGTTCCGCCTCCAAGCGGAGTCCGTGCTCGAGCAGTTCGACCACTCCGGCATCGGGGATGAAGTCGCCCAACGAAGGGAGTTCATCGAGGGTGTTCATGCCGAGCCGTTCGAGGAAGGAGGAGGTGGTGCCGAACAGGCTGGCCTGGCCGGGGCCCGGATCCTGGCCGACCTCGGCTATGTAGCCCCGCTGGCTGAGCGTGCGGATCACCCCGTCGACGTTCACCCCACGGATCGCGGCCACCTGGGCTCGGCTGATCGGCTGCTTGTAGGCGATGATCGCAAGCGTTTCGAGAGCCGCAGCAGAGAGCCTCGCTGATTGGCCGGTGAGCACGAAGCGCTCCACATAGGGTGCCGCCCACACGTCGCTCTGGAAGCGCCAGCCTCCGGCGACCTCGACCAGCACGAATCCGCGGAACTCCTCCTCGTAGGCGCGCGACATCTCCGCGAGGACCTCGGCGACCTTCGCTGGAGCGACCTCGGTGAGCTCACCGAGTAGGCGCACCTCGACTGGATTCTCGGCAACCATCAGTATCGCTTCGAGGATCCGGCGAAGCTCCCCGGTCTTGTCGCCATCAGCCGTCATATGCGTCCACCAGCTCGAGATCGTCCGCACCGAGGGCCTCGGGTCCGCACCAGTGCACCTCGATGTCGCCGAAGGTGTCGGGTTGGCGCAGGTCGACCAGACCCTGCTTGAACAGCTCGAGGACCGCGAGGAAGTGAACGATGACCTCCATGCGCTCGACGAGCTGGGAGGTCAGCTCACGGAAGGAAGCCCGTCGAAGGTGTGGAAGCTCCCGGCACAGATCCGCCACGGTGTCCATGACCGACACCTTGATCGGTGCGACGTGGAACAGGTCGATCCGCGCCACGGCCTTGGGGGCGGTGGCCTTGATGAAGGCCCGGCGTAGATCCTCGGGGGTCACCCCTTCGAGTAGGTCGGGAGTGAGCTCCACATAGCGCTCGTCGGGACCGGTTCGTCGGGGTACCGAGCGGGCGGCGGAGTTGTGCAACCCCGCGAGCATCTTGGCGGCGTCCTTGAAGGTCTTGCATTCGAGCAACCGAGCGAGGAGCAGATCCCGCTCCTCCCACAGCGCCAACTCGTCGTCCAGGTCGACGTCGGGATCCTCGGGTAGGAGGCGCTTGGTCTTGAGCTCGACCAGGGTGGCAGCGATCAGGAGAAACTCCGTGGCCACCTCGAGATCGAGGGTGTCCATCGTCTCGAGATGAGACAGGTAGCCGTCGACGATGGTCACGAGCGACACCTCGTAGAGGTCCACCTGCTCACGGAGGATCAGGTGCAACAGCAGGTCGAAGGGTCCCTCGAAGACCGGCGTCTGCACGTCGTAGGCCACGCAACGACTCTAGCGCAGGCAGTACGCAGAGTTACACCCTTGTCATTTCAACGTTCGCGACTGCTCCCTCCGATCCCTGGTCCGCTTCAGTCACCAGCACCTCGACCGAGGTCGTCGCCCGCACGTGGGAGCGGGCGGTGGACGCCCAATGCCGGATCATCGACGGTCTTGCACCGCTCCTCGTCCAGGATCTACGCACGACGTAGCCGTGGTAGGTCACGGAGCAGTTGGCACGCTCTGGTACTGCCACCTCACGAGAAGCCCGATCGATCGTCGTTTCGACCAACCGGGTCAGGGTCACTACTTCACGCTCGATTTGGCCAGCGGTGAAGTCCTTCATCCTTGGAGACCGATCGACGTTCTCGACTAGATGGCCAACCCGAGTTGTCGGTCGTGTCGCACCCCTGCGCGACACTCGAATGTATGTTCGATAGAGGAAATGAGGCAGACGATTCCGAGCCGGTGGATGCCAGTTCGGATGACCTGGTCGGAGTTGCGGGCCATGGAACCGACGATGGTCCCAGTCCCGATAGCGACCTCGGCGCTGTGGCCGGTGTGGCCGGGGGTGTGTCGGGGGTGTTGGAGGCTCTCGATGGTGTGGCTGGGGTGGATCTGGCGGGCGTTGATTGCCGGGAGTTGATGGATGTGGTGGAGACGCTTGAGGGGGTGCGTCGCCGGGTTGACGCGGTGACAGCTCTTGCGATCAACCGGTTGGATGTCACGGGGGTGACCGAGTCGGTGCGCGGGTTGCGTACGAAGGGGTGGAAAGCGAACCGCTGTCATCTACCGCACCGGGTCGTGGCCCGTGATCTACGTGTCGGTGCGGTGTTGGTGCGTTTCGAACAACTCGCCGAAGCGTTTGCTCAAGGGCGGATTTCTGTTGATCATGTCGACGCTGTCGCAGCGGTGACCAACCCCCGTGTCGAGACAGCGTTGTTGGAGGTGCAGGACCAGATCATCAGCTATGCCTGCCGGCACCGGTTCAGCCATTTCAAAGCCTGGCTAACAGCACTGGTGGAGTTGTTGGACGAAGACGGCCCTGAGCCTGACCTGGGGGACCGCAACACAGCATCGATGGCAACAGACGATCAGAGCCTGCATTTGGTGATGGACCTCACTGGGGCTGATGCGGTGGTGGCACGGCGGATCATCGACACCGAATGTGATCGCCAGTACCGCACAGCCAAGACCGAATGCGAGACCGCTGGTATCGAGATGCCGACTGTTCAGCAGTTGCGGGCACGCGCTGTGATCGAACTGCTACGCCGCGGAGCCGACCCAGACCCCAACGGCCCCGCTGCGGTGACCGAAGCTGTGGTGACGTTGCCAGTGGATCGTGATGGCAAACCCGCCCGGGTGCACACCGGTGACGGTGAGCCTGTGGATACAGCGACTGCTGCGGTGTTGCTCTGCGATGCACTCTTGCAACCCGTCGGTGTGGACCCGTCGGGTTCACCGTTGAATTGGGGGCGTCGTCGTCGTTTGTTCACTCCGGCTCAGCGCACAGCTTTGGGGGTGCGTGATGGTGGGTGTGTGGTCCCAGGTTGTGACCAGCCCGTGTCACGCTGTGATGCGCATCATCAACAGCCATGGGAGACAGGCGGTGTGACTGATCTT
>JBKEAI010000170.1:0-15178 GCA_047972145.1 Microthrixaceae bacterium | reverse complement strand
GCGGAGATTGACCGGTGGGTTGCCTGAGTTTTCGGCGGTAGCTGCCGATAGGGGTCGGTATGGATGATCCAACGGGAGCCCCACCGCCGGATCCAGCGGATGTCAGCGCGCTCGACGAGCGCTGGTGCGAGCAGTCGCGCAACAACGGCTACCACATGGCGACGCGGATGCGTGTGCTCGCAGCCAGCGGGGACTACGTGGATAGCCGCGTGAACGCGAACGCCGTCGAACGCCACGACGGTGTGTGGTTCGTGCTCGGCGTCCGTTCGGTTGGCGACGAGGACGGGAGTGTCTTCTACGCGCTGAATAGGCCTTTGGCCCCAGGGATGGATGGACCTATACCAGCCCAGAGATGGGGGGCACATCAGCCTCCCCGCTACCCTGCAGGGGTGTTGCAGGCCACGTCAAGACACCTGATCGCGGGTTCCGTCGTGCAGGCAAGGCTGCAATCCAACCGCCTCTGTTTCCGGATGGCCGACCGCGCGGTAAGGCTGCCGGACTGATCCCATGGGCCACGCACCTCGAGCTGCGGCATCGATAGTCATCGCCGCGCACAACGAGGCCGACCGAATCCTCGACTGTCTGGGCACCGCTCTGGGATCGGCGCTCGAGGGCGAGTTCGAGGTGGTCGTGATCTGCAATGGCTGCACCGACGACACGGCTGACATCGCGAGGGGATTTTCAGGCGTAGCCGTTGAGGAGACACCAGAGGCGTCCAAGGTGGGGGCGCTGAACATCGGCGATGAGGTGGCCTCCGCATTCCCGCGGCTCTACGTGGACGCAGACATTTCCATCAGCACCACTTCACTACGGACGATGATCGCCGCCCTCGAGGGCGGAGAACTCCTCGCCGCAGGTCCACGCGTGTGCTTCGACACCTCAGGAGCTTCGTGGTTGGTACGGATGTACTACTCGGTGTGGACCAGGCTCGGCTGGGAGCGTGACACGATCATCGGGGGCGGGGTGTACGGGGTGTCCGAGGTCGGACGCAGGCGCTTCGAGCGGTTCCCCGATCTTAGAGCAGAGGACTACTGGTTCAACGCCCAGTTCTCACCCCGGGAACGCTCCCGGGTGGATGCAGCGGTCTCGACGGTGGATGTGGCTCCAGACGTTAGGCGGCTTGTGAAGC
Organism: Microthrixaceae bacterium; assembly: GCA_047972145.1. Classification (GTDB taxonomy): domain Bacteria; phylum Actinomycetota; class Acidimicrobiia; order Acidimicrobiales; family Microtrichaceae; genus JAMLGJ01. Next base: position 14,049 of record JBKEAI010000170.1, on the reverse strand, counting down.
GCAAGGCTCGGGTGCTCGCGTACAACAGAGCGGCCGATGCCGAACTCGCCGGTGCCCCCGGACGACCGCGTGGCCGCGCAGGCGGCCTGTCGCGACTGGCCCGCTCACAACCCCGTCTGATCCCCGCGATCGTCATCTACGCCGCGATAGCGCTCAGCTCCGACTTTCTGGCTCGTCGCCGGATACGCAAGGGGGACCACGACTGGGTCTCGGACCGCTGAGCCCCGCGCACGGTGCGCTGGAGGCCTGCTACAGGTTCAGCGGTGGCGGGTCCTCGCTGCGGACCACGGTCCTCGAGGCTGCATCCAACAGGATCTCCAGATCCAGGTCTTCGGGACGGCACTGGGTCGCCAGGCCGCGCTCAGCCAGTTCACCTGCGATCTGGGCCTGGTGGTCGTCGACGTGCTCGCCCAGGGCGCTCCGGCGTGCCACCAGCACAGGGTGGCGTCCGGCGAGCAGTGCGGAGAGCGCCGACCCCACGCCCGCGTGCGCGACCACCACGTCAGCGGAGGCCATCGCAGACTCGAGGACGGCCGCCGTCACGGCGGCCAGACCGTCGATGCCGAAACGAGCGGTCGACGTCGCGCCTGTCTGCCACAGAACCTCTGCACTGCCGGGGAGCACCTCGTGGAGGGCAGCCACCAGCCGGTCGAACGGGTACCCCTCCTGCGATCCGAGCGTGACCACCGCGCTGGCGATGGTCGGGGCAGGGTTTCGTGGGCCAGGTTCGAAGCAGTCGAACACCGAACCTGCGTATGCCCAGCGACCAACCGCCCACGTGCGGTACTGGCAAGCGGTGTGAATGCCCGGGACGGTGGACAGCAACCTACCGGTCAACGACGGCCCCTGAACGCGGGCTGCGCTCTCGAGGTAGTAGGGCACAGCCCCGTGTGCCCGTGCGACGGGCAGGACCGAGAGTGCTACGGACGACCCGGTGGAGACGGCCGCTTCGAAGCCGAGGCGACGGAACGCCGTGGCGGCGAGCCGTCCGTTCGCGAGCACCGCCCGCCAGTCACGCGGTGGAGCCGGATGGGCGAAAACGACACTCTGGCCGTCGAGCATCGAGCGGCTCTGGGGCGTGTCCATTGTGAACCAGGTGACGTCGCCGGGGTCGAACGGCAAGCGGTCGTGCAGGTTCACGAGTTGGGTGAGATGGCCGCCTCCCGAGGCGGCGAGCAGTGTGCGCACCGCGTTTCACTGTATCGAACGACCCCTTGGATGCTCACACCTTCAGGGTCGACCCGCACAGTGGATTCCATCTCGCGCCGGTACGCTCGGGACCGTGGATCGAGAGTTGGATGGATCTGGCCGACATGCCCCTTTGGCGAGGTTCCGGCGCCGTCCGTTGTTCTGGGTCCTAGCGACTTTTGTTCTGTGGGTGATCCTCGCCGGTGCTCTCGTTGTTCTGGCCGGCATCGACGCGAAGCGCGCCATGGGCACCACCGACACGATCCGGTCGGTCGCCGGTGAGGACCTCGGCCAGATGCTCGATACCGTTGGCGGCAGCTCTGACGACGTCGACGAGGAGCACGCTGCGCAACAGCTGATCGACGCTGGAGCCGGTTTCGAGCGCGCCCACCGACGTCTTTCGAACCCGATCGTGCGTCCCCTCTACGCACTGCCAGTTCTAGGTAGGCAGCTGACATCCGTCAACGCCCTTTCGGAGGCGGCGGCCGACACTGCGACCAGCGCGGGCGAGGCCGTAGCCGAAATGCGGGAGATCCTCGAGGGCCCCACGGAGACCAGCGCAAGACGCCTTGCAGCAATCCAGGAGGTGCAGGGGGTCTTGAAATCCCTGACCACCGACCTGGAGAGTGTTGACCTGGGACCCGACGAGGCACTCGTGGGTCCGGTGGCGGATGCCCGGGCGACGTTCGAGAGCGAATATGAGCGAGTGGTCGCGACGCTGTCAAAGACCGAGACAACCGTGACAGGGGTGCTCGAGTTCTTGGCCGGTCCCACTGACTACCTGCTACTGGCGTCCAACAACGCGGAGATGCGAGCCGGTTCCGGTATGTACCTCCAGGCCGGCGACCTGGAGGTGCGCGACGGAACCTTTGCACTGTCTGAACTCGGGGCGACCCAGGACATGCTACTGGCCACGCCCGTGGGCTCCGTCGATCCGGACGTCGCGGATCTGTGGGGGGAACTGCAACCGGGCCGGGAATGGCGCAACCTGAACATGTCGGGCGACTTCACACGTATCGCGCCCACTGCCGCCGCCATGTGGGGGGCCTACAGAGGCCAGGAGGTGGATGGGGTGATCGCGGTGGACGTGGTCGCCATCGCCCGACTCCTCGAACTCACCGGGCCGGTCACACTGGAATCGGGCGAGACGATCCGCGCCGAGACGGTTGAGTACGACCTGATGATGGGCCAGTACGCAGACTTCGGTGACGATCGCGATGCGAGGCGCGAACGGCTCGGCGAGGTCGTGGCTGCCGTGCTCGAAGCCCTCAACGAGCGTTCGATCTCTGCTTCGGACCTGCTGACCGCCTTCGAGGACCTCGGCGCCAGCCGACACTTGTTGATGTGGTCGCGCCGGCCCTCGGAACAAGCGGCGTGGGAATCGCTCGGCACCAGCGGAGTGGTCCCTCCCGATGGACTGCTTCTATCGGTGCTGAACCGTGGGGGCAACAAACTCGACCCCTACCTGCAGGTCGACGCTGTGATGTCGATCACAGAAGAGGAGCCCTATTGCCATGTCGTGGTCGATGTGAGCCTCGAGAACGTCGCGGAACCCGGGCTTCCGGGATACGTAGCCGGGCCCCATCCCGGCACCGACCTCGCCGCTGGGGACTACAAGGGCATCGTGTCACTCACGTTGCCGGGCAGTGCTGGAAACGTGACGATGCAGGACGCCCCACTCGTGGCGGCGGGCACCGACGGCGACAACCGTCTGATCGCCGGCGAGGTCCGTATCGGCCGGGGCGAGACCGCTTCGCTGCGCATCGAGTTCGACCTGCCGAAGGCGCAACGGCAGGTGGAACTCGTCCCCTCGGGACGCATCCCACCGACGAACTGGACCATTGGGACCGAATCCTTCGCGGATGAGCACCCCAGGACCATCGAGCTCCAACCCACCTCATGACCTGGTGCACCGACAGTCGCTACCACCACCGCACAGGTCAGATCAACCCATATAACCTCGGTAACTGATGGGACATGAGCCTACTTGTCGAACGCAGCGCGTCTGATACCGTGGTCGCATGACCTCGAAGATCCACCGTAGCATCGCCATCGCACTAACCGGTTTGGCAGTCCTGTTGCCGGCGAGCCTCGTCGGAGCGCAAGAGGACCCCTACATCACGCCGTCTCCCACCGTGGAGAACGTGACGACCGTCGCTCCTTCGCCGACAGTGGCCGCAGAGACCGACGAGGTGGCCAACGCAACTGTCCAGAGTACCGATGTGGAGAGCAGGAGCCTTGCGTTCACAGGCGGGGATGCCGCCGGGCTCGCCGTGATTGGAGCGCTCGCACTGGTTGTGGGTGGCGTGATGCTGCGGGTCCGCAGCCGTCGCGACGCCACTGTCGCCTGACCCGGCAACTTCCGAACGATCTGCCGCTGAGCCTCATTCGCGTCGGGACAGCAGCCGCCTGAAACCCTGCCGGGCGAGTGACTTCAGCTCACCGGCGACCACCCGCCAGTGGTGTGGAATCCAACGGCTCATGATGGCCCACCACAGCGACACCCGGGTGTGGGTGTCCACGTCGGCGAGGGCCACCACCTTGAACATCTCGCCGGTTAGGCGCGTCCGCGGCAGTGGTCGCTGTGCGCGGCTTCGGGGGTCGTACCAGAGTGCCACCTCCTGGGGTGTACGGTTGGCCACGAATGACGTCTCGGGGTGGTAGCGCCTGAGGAACATGCGCTCAGGGACTTCTCGGAACCCACCCTGCAGGAGCAACTCCGCGAGCAGCACCTGGTCGCCACCGGAGCAGTTGGCGATGAGGCGCGTACGCTGCAACGCCGGTCGCTTGATCACCCCGAACACGGCGTGCAGCTCACCTGAGTGGACCATGTAGCTAGAGAAGCGCTCGACCGGGTCGGTGCTGCGCAGGTCGAGGCCGTCCACGAAGCGGTCGTCGAGCACCTCGTCGTCGGGCCCGATCAGCACGGTCCGCGGGTAGGCGAGCACCGCGGTGGGGCTCCGTTGGAGTTCCTCCACGCACACCGAGAGGAAGCCGGGAGCCACCACGTCGTCATGGGCGGCCCACTTGAAGAACTCCCCCCGGGCCATGGCGACCAGCCGGTTGTAGTTCCAGGTGGCCCCACGGTTTTGCGGGGAGCGGTCGTAGCGGACCCTGGCGTCGGCTGAGACCGTGTTCCTACAGATCTCCTCGGTGCAGTCCGTTGAACCATTGTCACCGATGATCAGTTCCAGTCCGTCGAAGTCCTGGGAGAGAATCGAGTCGATAGCGCGCTGCAGGTAGTTTTCGCCGTTGTACACCGGCAGCCCGATGCTGAGGCGGACCGGAGTGCTCATGCGACCAGCACCTCGGCTCTGATCCCCAGCTCCGAGACCCTGGCGTCCACCTCGTCGCGGTAGATCGGGTTCATCACGACGACCACCTCCGGAACCTCCTCGAGGAGGTCTTCGGGGCTGACGACCATCTGCGCCGTGCCGGGGACGAACCGCCCCCGCTTGAGGGGGTTGAGGTCGACCAACCGCGAGATGCCGGTGCCCCCCTCGACGATGTTCACGAACGACACTCCCTTGGAGCCGGCGCCCCAGGCCACCACGTCTCGCCCCTCGGCCGCATACTCGGCGAGCCGCTCGCGCCACAGGCCCATCTCCGAGCCGGCTGCGGCCGAGAACTTCGAACCGGCCCCTATGAGCCTGTCGACGGCGTCGGTGGGAACGGTCACGGCCCTGCCGGGGCCGGCCGCGGCCTCTACTGAGAGGTACTGGCCACCGAAGCCGGTGCGCCAGTCGACCAGGCGCAGGCCGCTGTCCTTCACCAACGCTGCCATCGCCGGCGCGCCGAAGTAGTGGCAGTGCTCGTAGATGACGTCGTAGATAGCCGAGTTCTCGAGCATCGAGGTCGCGTCGGGAACCTCCATGTAGAGCACTCCGTCGGGTGCTGCGGTGGCGAGGAGCTCAACGAGTGCCCGTGGATCGGTCACGTGCTCGAGCACGTGGCGGCTGATCGCCATGGTGGCGCCCACCGACAGGGAGGGCTCGTAGTAGCCGGTGTGTACCTCCACGCCCTCACTCGCCTTGGTGCCTGGTGGCAGCGAGGGGTCGTAACCGATGGCGCGCCCCACTCCGGCTGCGCGCATGAGCGAGAGGAACCCACCCCTTCCACAACCGATCTCGAGTACCGTTTCCCCCTCGAGTGCGTAGGTGTTCACAAGTCGCTCCGCGCACGAGGTGGCCCACTGCTGGAACACCGCCGAGTGGTGCAGCGAGTTCTCGTACCCGGGTTGGTACTCGGTCAGCGACGGTTCGAACCGGGTGTTGAGTAGCAGGCCGCACGTCTTGCACTGTTCGAGCTGGATCGTGCCGGTCGCCGCCGCGGTGGCCTCCTCGGCGCTGTCGTGGAGCACGTTGCAGAACACCGGCATGTCATCGAAGGTCAACACCTCCACCAAGTCGGATCCGCTACAGGCGGGACACCTCGGGTACGAGCTCATCTGGCGCCTCTATTATGGTCGGCTGTTGCGTTCCCACTATGCCCCCGACACACAGGATCACGGTGCCTTCGAACCAGTCGCCCTCGAGGTTCGTACGTACCGTGCGCCGCAGGTGGGACAGGTTCCGGTGGCGGGGCGGCAGGAGCACCGTTCTGGCCGGGCCTGGACGTGGCCTGCTGTTCACCGCCTCGGCGGCATCGGCCGAGTACGTCGAGGGTACCAACGAGTTGCCGGTTCAACGACGCATCGTTGACGTCCTCACCCCGGGTGCCACGTTCGTGGACATCGGGGCCAACGCGGGCTTCTTCTCGCTGCTCGCCGCCCGATGCGTCGGCCCTAGCGGCAGTGTGGTCGCGTTCGAGCCCGTCGAGGAGCTCGCCCGTTCTGCACGTGCCAACGCCGAGCTGAACGACTTCCGGTGGATGGAGGTGCGCAACTGTGCAGTCGGCGCATCCAGATGCACCGCCACACTTGAGATCACCGAGCACGCCGGAGGCGCGACGCTTGCCGGCAACGCCGACCCTGCCGAGGTGACCAGCTGCGTGGAGGTCGAGGTGGTCAGCCTCGCGGCCCTGCTCGACGAGGGGGCCATCGCGGAACCCGACCTGATCAAGATCGACGTCGAGGGCTACGAGTTCCCGGTGCTCGACGGCATCGAGCCGCTGTTCACCCGGCGCCGGCCGGTGATGATCATCGAGCTCGATGCACCCGATGACTCCGAGTTGGCGGTGAGGTGTGACCAGATGGTGCGTCGGCTGTGCGCGCTCGGGTTCACCGTCGAGCACCTGGAGCCCTCGTACGTGGGCACGGACTGGTCGGTCGCACACCTGTTTGCGTCCGACGGGGGTCAGCGCGCGTTTTGAAGGTGCGGCGTACTGCGGCGTCATGGGCGCAACCTCCGCACCTCGAAGTCCCTGAACACGGACCCCGTGTCGTCGCCCCACTCTCGGTTCACCGCGAGCCCCACCCTTTCCAAGCGCAGCGCCGGTGACGCGGCGTGGTAGTCGCTGAACACCCGGTACATCACCGGCTCGCCGTCCAGGCGGCACAAGAACCGTCGGCCGTCACAGCACACTGACAGCTCGAAGGGCCTGCCATGCGAGATGCGCTCAGCCACGTTGGTCCACACGGCGTCCCACTCGAAGAGCGTCTCGTAGCCCCTCGTTCGAAGGAACGCCGACAACGAGACCCCGACCATGGCGTCGTCGATGTAGGTGTTGACGATGAAGTGGTTCCCCGGATCCTGCCAGAAGGCGATCCCCGCACGCCCTCGGTGCGCCTCGCCACGACCGGTTCCCGGCGGCTCCACGCGAACCGAGGCCACTGCACCGGTGGGGTCGTCCCACGGCACGGCAAAGATGCTCCGTCCGGGGGTCGGATCCTCCCTGGTGGCCACCACCCGTACGCTGCCCGCACCGGTGCGCTCGAAGACGCCACCACCCAGCACCCGCTCCCATTGCGGACCCGTGGGGTCCCCGCCGGGGGTGTCGAGTGGGCCTGCATCCCCGCTGAATCCATCGACCACCACCGTTTCGCCGGGAGAGGGATCCCAGAAGGGCTCTGAGGCCAGTCCGTCCAGGACCTCTTTCAGGTCCCGGCGTGGTGCGAGTACCCTCACCCAGTCGACACGGGTGTCGACCCTGTAGAACACCTCACCGAGCACCGGCTGGTGGATCACCGAATACAGACCTTCGAGTACCGGTCCGGTACTGATGCTGGCGAGGAGTCCTGTCTCGTTCGCCGCGGAGAAGCAGGCCGCTCCGGTCAATGACCATGCGTGCAACTCGGCCAGGCCGTCGTGCAGCACCAGCGCGTAGGTGGCGGGGATGTTCTGGAGCCTGTCGCAGAGTTTCACGCTGTTGGCCCCCACCCTGAACCACAGCTCGCCGGCCTGGTGGCCCCCTGCCCGGTGCACGACCGCGGCCACCGGGGTCGCCCCACGCCTGGGAACGGGCTCTCTGTACCAGCCGATCAGCAGGTTCTCGCGCAGCTCCGGGCGACGCAATGGACCAGCGGGCAGGGTCGCTGCCCAGCGCTTCAACCGCGCCCGGCGACCCTCTGCGCGCCAGTCCGACTGCGACGTCGTCAGGCCGTTGAGGATCCGCGTCGCGAACACCAGGGGCCGATCGCCATCGAAGGGCCCGTAGGAGACCACTGACCTGGCGTAGTCGGGATACTGCATCCAACCGATACGCAGCTGTTGGTTGTCCACTGCGATGGTGCCCTCGCGGTCGACCCCCAGGCGCGTATGGCCGCTGGTGGCGCGGCTGCCGATCACCGCCCCCGCGCGTACCGGGTATTCGAAGCGATCCTCCATCAGCAGCTCCGCGCCGTGCACCAGTGGCGATGCATCGCCCGGGGAATCCTCGGTCGCGTTGCGTCGGCGGCAGACCAGCACGTCGACATGGCTCCCGAGGTGTCCATGGGCGGCGAGGTCGTCTTCCATGTCGAAGATCCTGGTGAGCACCTCTTCGGACTCGGAGTCGACACCCAGGTTCGCAGCGACCCCGTCGAGCACCGCGCAGAGCAGTGCCCCCCCGAGCTGTCGCTCCTCGAGTACCTGGAACTCCTCGTACAGCAGCGCGAGCAGACCCGGCTCCATCCGACCTCGCACGGGTGCAGAGCCGCGTTCCTTCGACAGGCCCGGCCGTAGCTCCCGCAGACCCGCTGGCATAGCTGCCAGTAGTTCGTCGGCAACGGCCTGGGTCGACTCGCTCCAGTCCGGACGACCGGTTCCGGTGAGCCCAAACACCACGAGCACACCGGTCGGCTCGAGGTGCTCCCGGATCGCCGCCGCCCACCGCTCGGCATCGGGCGTGCACGGGTCGGCCACCTGCCACACCACGATGTCGTAGCACCCGTCGCCGGACCGGGGGTGCGCTTGGACATCGAGCTCCGAGACGAACCCGTTGCCGGCCCAGTGCTCGGCGGTGTGCTGTACGGCCGGACCGATCATCAGGACGCGCAGGTTCTCCTTGTCGCCGAGCCACCTCTGGGCGACCCACTCGACCACCCCGGTTGCCGGGTCACCGGAGGTCAGATGGTTCCACCGTCGCGAGATGGCGGGAACCCTCTCGAGCTGCTGCAGAACATCGGGTGCCAGCTCGGCCCGCGCGGGGCGGCGCGGCCGGAACCACCGAGCGGGGCCGGCCTCCTCGGCGGTGATCGAGTGTTCAAGGAACACCTCGCGATCCGACACGAACGGGTCGAACATGTGTCCATCCATCACCGCCCAGCCGGGCTCATCGGTGTAGGCCGTCGTCTGGGATGCATGGGCGGCCAGGGCGGCCAGCTTGCAGTCGAGGTAGCCTGCGGTGCGGACCGATGTCGTGCGCCCCTCCAGCAGGGTGCGGACGGGCGCGGCGAAGAGGTTGACCGCCCTTGCCACCGGTGGACGCTTCCGCTGGTCGACCCATGGGCCGTCGATCCACGACCACACAGGGAACTCGGCGACACGTGGGTGGTGGTCCAGGCCCGCCACCGCGAGGTGCGTTGCCCGGTTCACCGCGCGATGGTCCGGATGTTGATCCAGTCTCGAGACCACGAGCACCTCGTCGGGCTGCGAGTCCTCGAGGATCCCGAGAAGCTCACAGGCGACCGAATCTTCGACCTGTTCGATCGTCGTGTCCTCGTGTCCGAGCTGGATGACGTCCTCGGGTGGCACACCCAGCGCAGCACATGCCTCCACGACCTCATTGGCCCTGATCCCGGCGAGCTCTTCGGCGCTGATCAGCTCGGATTCGGACTGTGCGTGCCGTCCGTCGGCAACGATGACGACCTTTACCGGTGTGCCGTGGGCCCGCTTCGCCGCGATAGTCGCTCCGCATCCGAAGGTCTCGTCGTCGGGATGCGGAGCGACGACCACACAGCTGCGCCGTGCGCTGGGCACCGTGTCGTCGCGTGCAGAGGCTGCGATCGCCCACCGCCACGACTCGAGTAACAACGGCTCCAGCCCGTGTGCCGCCGCAGCGACGGCGGCATATGGGGTCCATCGGCTCACAGTGCGGCCTCCTGGGTTCCTCGAAGCTGGTGCCACGTGCGTGCAACGACCGGATTGGCCGGCAGCAGGACGGCTATGTAGCTCGCGGGACCGACGAGGCCCAGGAGCACCAGGCGCGCCACCGGCTCCTCGACGAAGAGGCTCATGAGGGTCATCGTCAGCAACGAGACCAGCGCTGCGAGTATCGGTCGAGGCAGGGTGTCGGCGAGCGGTTGAAGGGGTATGCCCGACCGCCTGATCTCCCAAAGGAACAGAGGCGTCATGATGAAGGCGGCGATCGCAACGTGTGCCATGCCCACTCCGGACAGGCCCACTCGCTCGGCTCCGTAGTCGAGCGCCACCGGTAGCAGGAGCAACCAGATGAAGCGGAGCCGGAGCACGACTCCGGGACGGTCCAGCACGGCGATCAGTTCACCGGCCATCTGCAGCAACACGCGGAGCCCCCCGACGACGAGCAACCACCGCAGCGGAGCCGCCGCGTCCGACCACACGCTGCCGTAGACAACCTGGACGACATCGTCGCTCAGGAACGCGAGGACGAGGACCATCGGAACCGTCGCAGACAGGGCCACGGCAACCGACTGCACGAAGCCCCTCACGAGGCGCTCGTGGTCCCCCAGCAGCGCCGAGTAGCCGGCGAAGGAGACGCGTCCGATCGCCATGCTGAGTACCGACACCGGCCAACTCGAGAGGTTGAACGCGAGGAGGTAGATGCCCAGCATTGCCCCGGCGAGCTCGCGGCCGACGATCAGATAGTCCACGCTCATGACCGCTTCGAAGACGGCAGCGGACACCGCCAGGGGCAGGCCGAAGCGCAGGAGTTCGCGCGCGATGCGAAGATCGAAGTTGGGGCGAGCGGGCCAACGCGACGCCCCGATCAGGACGACGCCGGTCGCCATTGCTCCCAGTACCCGACCCCAGGCGATCGAGTTGGGCCCGGCGTCGGATGCGGCGAGGCCGACAGCGACGCCCACATAGACCAGCATCCCGAACACCTCGGCGACGATCTGCGGGAACACCCTGAGACGGCGATAGAGCATTGCCAGCGGGACCGCGACGAGTCCGTCGACAAGCACGCTCAGGCACATGATGCGGATCACCCAGGTCGACCCGGGGGTGAGGGTGAGGCGTGACACGTACGGGGCTATCGCGAACGCGATCGCATACATCGCGACGCTGTTCACGAACGCGATCGTCGCGGCGGTTCCGGTGGCTCTCCTCACGTCGCCAGTCCAACGCACGATGGCGGGGATGACCCCGAGTTCGTTGATGGCCATCATCACGTTGAGCAGGAGCAGGCCCGCTGCGACCTCGCCCATGTCCTCGGGTACTAGCAGGCGCGCCAGGATGACTCCCGAGGTGAAGATGCCCACTCGCGTGATGGCCTGGCCGACGAGGGACCAACCGAGCCCCCGCGACACGCGGGTGCCCAGTGATCCGCTGGGGCGATCGCTGTCGGCCTCAGCTTCTGGTGCAACCTGAGGGGTCATGCGTTCGGTGCCTACGGGATCGACCATGGGCTCGGCATCGACCGGATCGGCCATCACCTGCGCGTCCAGCCGCTCGGTGGTGGACTCGCTCCCGGTCGGGATTCCCAGGCCGGAGCCCTGCTCAGTCACGAGCCGCCGCCCCCCGTGATGGCGACGTCGGTGTCGCAACGCCCGAGCACCAAGTCGTACACAGCTTCGACCTCCGCCGCCATCACCCGTGAGTCGAACCTGCTCTCGGCGGTACTCCTCGCTGCAGCCGCCATGGTTCGCATAGTCGCGGAGTCGTCGAGCAACGAGTCGAGTGCGGAGACGAGGGCTGGCACATCTCCGCGAGGTACGAGTCTGCCGGCCTGGTCGTCACCGAGAACGTCGCGTAGCCCCGGCAGGTCATAGGAGACCACCGGAACGCCGCACGCCAGCGCCTCGAGCACCGACAGCGGAAGACCCTCGCTGACGGACGCCATGGCGAACACGTCTGCGGCAACCAGCAACTCAGGGACGTCGTCGCGGTCCCCCGCGAACACAACCCTGTCCTCCACTCCGCAGCGTCGGGCGCGGGCAACCAGTTCTGCCATGCAGTCGCCAGAACCCACCAGGATGAGCTGGACTCCGGGGAGTTCGGGGAGTGCGGATATCAGCGTGTCCTGACCTTTGCCCTCAGCGAGGCGTCCGACGAAGGTCACCACCGGAGCGTCCTGGGCGACGTCGAGTACATCGCGTGCACGACGTCGGGACCTCTCGGTGGCCGGAGCGAAGCGGCGGGTGTCGATCCCGTTGTGCACGACGTAGACGGGCGCGGTCATCTCCGGTTCGTGGAACGCTGCGACCGCCGTCCCCACCGCGATGTACGCCACCACGGTGTGGTCCTCCACCTTCCGGCGCAGCCACGCCTTGGAGCGCGAAAACACCCGTGTGGCCGTATGCGAATCAGGTGCGTGCATCGGTTCAAGATGGGCCCACGGAGAGTGGAGGTGGCCGACGACGGGAGTGCGCGTGAGCAGCGCTGCAAGCTGCCCGAGCTTGCGATCGCGACCGCTGTGCACGTGGATCAGGTCCGGTTGGGCACGACGGACCGCACTGACGACCCCGGTGAACAGGCGAGGGCCGTTTCCATCTAACACCACCGGCGCGCACCCGTGTGCGGCGAAGTCATCGAGCATGTCCTTGGGCCCAGAGAGGGCAAGGATCTGCGCCTCGAACCGGTCGCGGTCCATGTGAGCGAGCAGCTCGGCGACCACTATCTGGCCACCTCCCCGGCGGAGGTCCGGTAGCAGGTGCATGACACGCGCCCGGCGTGTTCCCGTGCCTCGATTCATCGGCGCCACAGCGGACGCGGCGCGGGATGGCCGGGTCGCTTCCAGGCGCGTGGAGGGTTGAACTCGCACCGATATCTGTCGGCTGCTTGAAGGGTTTCTTGCGCGATGCGCAGAGAATTTACAGTCACTCGCGAGGGTGGCGCTCGGTGGACGCTAGGTGCACGTCTCTCGGTCCGCCACGGAGTGCAGGGTCGGTGACCGAGTCCACCCGGGGGGTTCCGGCCGGGCCGATGGGAGCCGGACCACTGCCCACCGTCGGTTCTGCCGGGGTGAACAACGCCCGCAGAGCAGCACGGCTCGTGGGTCGGCCGCCCAGTGCACGGATCGACTCGTTGAGCAGCACGGCGGCCCGGAACGCCATGGAACGCACCGGTCCATGGCGGGACCTGTAGAGGCGGACGCGGTTCCGCGTGAGTACCGACCACAGCTCGGGGGAAGTCCGCGACTCGCCGCCGAGGTGAGTGGCGCGGGCCTCGGGGCGATATTCAACCGCCAACCCGACATCGCGTGCGCGCAGGCAGTAGTCGGTCTCCTCGGAGTAGAGGAAGTACGACTCGTCCCAGGGACCCACGCGCTCGATACAACGGCGGTGGATGAGCATCGCAGCACCGGTGGCCCAGTCGGGCCGATACGCCGCCCCGTACGACCCGTCCTCGGAGACGACCTCGCCGAAGGGCGCGCACCTGCCCGCTCGCTCCCCACCCAGCACCGCTTCACCGAACGCACGCAGGACCGTGGGCTCGCGACGCAACGAGTGCTGTGGAACACCAACCGCGTCGAAGAGCCGGGGCACCGCGATGCCCACCGAGGGGTCGTCCAAGGCCTCCCGCAGCGGTCCGACCGCGCATGGCGAGAGGCGAATGTCCGGGTTGAGCACGAGCACCGCTTCCATTTCGGGATCGAACGCCTCCTCCACCGCAGCGTTGATCGCAGCGGCGTACCCCGCATTGCGGCCTAGCGAGATCAACTGTGCCTCCGGGTCGGCCTCGGCGGCGGCTTCCAGGCTGCGGTCTCCGGACGCGTTGTCAACAACCACGGTGCGGTAGTCGATGTGAGGACCCAATGCGGCGGGCAGGGCACGCAGGCACTCCCCCACGATGTCGGCGCTACGGTAGGTGACGACCACGGCCAGCAGTCGTGGGAGGGCCGGTGTCACTTCGGAACCACCTCGATGTCGTCGAAGGTCACACCGGTGCCACCCGCCATCCCGTAGGACGACTCAGGAACGTTGTTGAGGTTGTCGAGGAAGCTCGCCACGAGGAGGTCGTTGACATACATCTCCACGCGCCCGTCCAGGGACTGGCGCACCTCGATGCGGTCCTCGGGGGAGGCCTCGAGGACCTCGTGCACGTTGACCCCACCAGGGATCGGCCGCAGTGAGCCGTCTGCTCCCACGAACTCGGGGGTGTAGGTGCCTCCGGCCGGACGGCCGCATCGGAAGTACGAACGGTCGTGGGCTCTGCGGAACGCGTCCCATGCCTCCTTGTCGGCCGGGCCGAGCGTGGCGGAGACGACGTCGAGCTGCGAGCTCATCTCGTCCTGGGCCAGCCCGTAGCCGGGTGCCTGCATCGTGGCGCTTCCGTTGACGATCTCACAGTAGCCCTTAGG
>JBKEAI010000164.1:0-17973 GCA_047972145.1 Microthrixaceae bacterium | reverse complement strand
CCAAGGCGAAGGCCCTGCGCCCGATCGCCGAGAAGCTCATCACCAAGGCACGCAAGGGTGGCCTGCACAACCATCGCCAGATCCTCGCCTACGTGGGTGACCAGGAGATAGCGGCGATCCTCATGGACGAGGTCGGTCCCCGCTACGCGGATCGCCCGGGTGGCTACACCCGGATCCTCAAGCTGGGTCCACGCCCGGGGGACAACGCCCCCATGGCGCGCATCGAACTGGTCTGAGGTTCCCGCGCCGGTTCGCCGGTGTTTGGGTTCCTGGTCGCCTGGACCCCATGGCGCGCATCGAGCTGGTCTGAGGTTCCCCCTCGGTGCTTCGGCGACATCCGGGGCCTCGCGTCGTTCAAGCGCTGCACAACCCCCTGGTTACCTGGTTACTGCCTGTGAGCCCTGTATCCGAGTCACTGACTCTTCGCGTGGGTGACTCATGTTGTTGGTGTGAGTCGGTGGGTGTCGTATCGCGCGTGGGTGACTTTCTCGGCGAACTTGAGTCGCTGGCGCGAACTTGAGTCGGGGGCGCGAACTTGAGTCGCTGGCGCGGCTGCGCTCGGGCCGGGACCGCATCGGTGATGGTTCGCTCGGAGGCGGTTCCTACCGGAGGGGCTGGCGCCGGAGGAGACTGGCGCTGGAGGAGGGCTGCGCCGGAGGAGGGCTGCGCCGGACGAGGGCTGCACCGGACGAGGGCTGCACCGGAGGAGGGCTGCGCTGGAGGAGACTTGGGTTGACGGTACGTGCAATCGTGGTGCGGTGGTTGTCGGTCAGAATGTCGATCGCAGGGGACCAGGCGACAATGCGGAGGTCGTCGTGGACGCGCCTGCCCGGGGCTCGCACCGCCACCGCATGCTGGTTGCGTATGACGGCTCCCCGTTCCGTGGCTTCGCGCCGAACGACGGTGTCCGAACCGTAGGCGGTGACCTTGTGGATGCCTTGGAGCGGGTTCTGCGCTGCAAGGTGGACCTAGCGGTCGCTGGTAGGACCGACGCGGGTGTCCACGCGAGGGGCCAGGTCGTGTCCTTCGACGCTCCCGAGGGTGCGGTGCGGTCCGCTGAGATCCGTCGCTCGCTCAACTCGATGCTGGGGCCGAGCATCGTGGTGCGCGAGGTGGCGGAGGCGTCCGACGACTTCCACGCGCGCTTCTCGGCACGCTGGCGGCGCTACCGGTACCGGCTCCTGACAGCAGAGGTGCCCGACCCGTTCCTCGCGGCGACCACGTGGTGGTTGCCCGAGCCGCTGGACCACCACCGGATGGCCGACGCGGCACACGCCCTGGTGGGCGAGCACGACTTCACCTCGTTCTGCCGGCTCCCGAAGGGCCGCCCGGACGCCTCCATGGTGCGCCATGTGACCGATGCCCGCTGGGTTCACGAGCCTGGCGAGGGCAGGATCCTCACCTTCGAGGTGACCGCGACGGCGTTCTGCCACCAGATGGTGCGCTCGATCGTCGGAACACTCGTAGACATCGGCCGGGGGAGGCGCCCGGTTTCCACGGTCGCCGACGCGCTCAGCGGAGCGGACCGCTCGCTGGCTGGTCAACTCGCTCCACCGCACGGGCTCATCCTCTGGGAGGTCGGGTACTGAGCACGAAGAAGGGGATCTCGGGCTTGCCCGTACGTCGGGGGCGCCGGTAACCTGACCAGTCGGCTCGAGCGCCACGTGGCGCGTTCGGTCAGTCGGTTGGCTGATCCCGGGGCCGAGACAGGTTCCCCGCAACCCATCGGGTTGCCCCCATAGGAAAGTGAATTCGGTGCGCACCTACACCCCGAAGGCATCTGAGATCGAACGCACCTGGTACGTCGTCGACGCCGAGGGTCTGACCCTCGGGCGCATGGCCACAGAGGTGGCGCGCCGGCTGCGTGGCAAGCACAAGGCCACCTTCGCCCCACACATCGACACGGGCGACCACGTGATCATCGTGAACGCCGACAAGGTGGTGTTGAGTTCGGGCAAGGCCGAATCCAAGCTCGTGTGGCGCCACTCCGGGTACCCCGGTGGCATCCGCTCGGAGACCTACGCCGACCTGCTCGAACGTGCGCCGGCCGAGGCCGTGCGACGCTCGGTGCGGGGCATGGTCCCCAAGAACCGCCTCGGTCGTCAGATGCTGCGCAAGCTCAAGGTGTATGCCGGGCCGGACCATCCACACGATGCCCAGAAGCCCGAGGTGCTCGAGATCCCGGGCGCGAAGGCCCGCACTTGATTCCGACCATCCCCGCTGACACCGACCAGCACCACGCCACCGGAGACACCCCGCGATGACCCAGCCACTCACCCAGACAACAGGCCGACGCAAGCGTGCGGTGGCGAGAGTCCGCCTGCGCCCGGGCAGCGGGTCGATCACGATCAACGGCCGCGACGTCGAGGCGTTCTTCCCCAACGCGACGCACCGCCAGATCCTCACCGAGCCGCTCCGGCTCACCGAGACCGACTCCACCTACGACGTCGACGTCACCCTTCATGGTGGCGGTATCAGCGGCCAGGCTGGAGCGGTGCGCATGGGGATCGCGCGCAGCCTGGTCGAGGCCGACCCGGAGTTGCGTGGCGCGCTCAAGGCGGCCGGATTCCTGACCCGCGATTCCCGTGAGAAGGAATCGAAGAAGTACGGCCTCAAGAAGGCCCGCAAGGCGCCCCAGTACTCCAAGCGCTGATGCGGGCTGTGCCCACGCACGCTCAGCAGATCACACGCGCGGCAAAGGCGGGCTAGGCCGTGGCGGCGCGCTTCGGCACCGACGGTGTGCGGGGGGTGGCCAACGAGGCGGTCACACCCGAACTCGCACTCGCCCTCGGCCGCGCCGTGGTGTCGGTCCTCGGGGTGGACCGCGTCGTCACCGGTCGGGACACGAGGTTGTCGGGTCCGATGCTCGAGTCCGCCGTGTTGGCGGGCGCCGCTTCGCAGGGGGCGCGTGCCCAGTCGATGGGTGTGGCCCCCACCCCTGCGGTGGCGCACCGTTGTGTGATCGACGCGGCCACCGCTGGCGTGGTCATCTCCGCGTCGCACAACCCGTTCTCCGACAACGGGCTGAAGGTCTTCGCCCCGGGAGGCAACAAGCTCTCCGATGAGCAACAGAGCGCCATGGAGGAGGTCCTTCAGTCGCTGCTCGACTCCGGTGATTCCGCTGGCGCTACAGCGGTACCCCCTCGCGCCGGTGCTGAACACGTCGGGACGACGGGTGTACTCGAGGATCCGCTCGGTCCCTATGGGGCCGCGCTCGTTGCCACCTTGGAGGGCCGTACGCTGGATGGGCTCTCGCTCGTGCTCGACTGTGCGAACGGTGCCAATTCGACGCTCGCCCCCCGGTTGCTCCGTTCCCTCGGCGCCACCCTGGAGGTCATCGCGGACCACCCCGACGGGGTGAACATCAACGACGGGTGCGGCTCCAACCATCCCGAGGGTCTCGCGGCATCGGTGGTGGGGCGCTCCGCAGACCTGGGTGTTGCGTTCGACGGGGACGCCGACCGCATCGCGGCGGTCGACCACACCGGCCGCCTCATCGACGGCGACCACCTGATGGCCATGTGTGCGATCGACCTGCACGAGCGGGGATTGCTCGCGAACGACACGGTCGTGGTCACGGTCATGACCAACCTGGGTTTCCGTCGTGCCATGGAGTCCCACGGGATCTCGGTGGTCGAGACCTCCGTCGGTGACCGCCATGTCCTCGAGGCGTTGCGTTCGGGGGGTCACAGCCTCGGCGGCGAGCAATCGGGCCACATCGTGTTCACCGGCCACAGCACCACCGGCGACGGTCTCCTCAGTGCGTTGATGGTGCTCGACCTCCTCAAGCGCAGCGGCCGCACCCTGGTGGATCTGGCCGACGCTGCGATGACCAGGCTTCCCCAGGTGCTCGTCAACGTGGCGGTGGGCAACCCGATGCCCGATGTCGCCGAGCGACTCGCACAACAGATCGGTGCCGCTGCGGACCGGCTGGCGGGCGACGGGCGGGTGTTGCTGCGCCCCTCGGGTACCGAACCGGTCGTGCGTGTGATGGTGGAAGCCGACAGCGAGGAACTGGCACGCAAGGTCGCGGGGGACCTAGCCGATTCGGTTGCCGCAGCTTCTGACTGAGCCCTCCAACCCGTAGAATCGGTCCGATGTGTGGGATCATCGCGATTGTCCGCGGAGCCGGCGACCGGTCAACGACCGACGTAGCGGCTGTCGCGGGTTCGCTCGCTGCGCTGGCCGAACGACTCTCGATCGACCCGAGCGCGTGGCCGGGGGAGATCGAGGCCTCGGCGGAGGTGCTCGAGGCAGTCGACGCGGACCTGCGTGGCGTCGCCGGTGTGCGGGGCCTTCTCGCGGATGCCGACTTCACCCAGATGGTGGCGGCGAGTTGCTCGGAGCTGTCCGGACTCGTCGCTCGCGCAGAGGCATACCTCGACGATCCTGCATGTGATCTCGCGGCGGACCGGCTCGAGCCCACCAACTCGGCGCTGCTGCGGTGCAAGGACGCCCTTTGGTCGATCGGTCGCGATCGCCTGAGGGCAGCCGATGGGATCCGCAAGCTCACCACCCAGATACCGGGCCCGGCGGGCGTGGCGGTTCTGCTGAGCCTCCATCAGGCCCTCTCGGCCCTCGATCGTCTCGAGGTGCGCGGCCGCGACAGCGCCGGTGTCGAAGTGCAGATCACCGGCCATGGTCTGGATCCCTCCGATCCCGAGGTGGCTGCTGCTCTCGCTTCGCGCTCGGATGTCACCTTCACGGGTGGCTCGGTGCGACTCGTCGACGGGGTGCTGGTGATCGTGCACAAGGCGGCCGCGGAGATCGGCGAGTTGGGCGACAACACTGCCGCGCTGCGCGACGCGATCCGCGGCGACGAGCTCCTGCGAACGGCTCTGGCCTCTGAGGAAGTCGGAGCCATCGTGCTGGGCCACACGCGCTGGGCATCGATCGGGATCGTCAGCGAACCCAATGCACATCCGCAGTCCTCCGACGAGCTCAGCGCATCGGAGGACCTTGCGGTGCTGGCCACCGCCGTTCTCAACGGCGACGTCGACAACTACGCGGAGCTCAGCTCCGCAGAGGGCCTTTCGCTGCCGCCCGAGGTGACCTGTGATGCCAAGGTGATCCCGACGCTGTGGCGCCGGGCGCTCGCGAACCGATCGGTCGATTCGGCCGGGGCCTTCCGCGAGACCGTTGCCCGCATGGAGGGATCGGTGGCCATCGCGGCCACCACCACAGCGGAGCCCGGCGAGGTCGAGCTCGCACTGCGGGGCTCCGGCCAGGCGCTCTACGTGGGCGTGGCCGACGACGCGTTCATCGTGGCGAGCGAGCCCTACGGCGTGGTCGAGGAGACCGACCGATACCTGCGTCTCGACGGGGAGACCCCGTCGGATCCCGACAACCCCACCGGCAGTCGTGGCCAGGTCGTGTCGATACGCAGCGATGCGGTGGGGTCGGCCTCGGCGATTCGGCGCTACTCCTACGACGGCACCGAACTGCCGGTGACCGACGACGACCTGACCACCGCGGAGATCACCACCAGAGACATCGACCGCGGGGACTTCCCGCACTTCCTGCTCAAGGAGGTGACCGATGCTCCGCACTCGTTCCGCACCACCCTGCGCGGACGCCTCAGCGAGCACGACGGCACCTGGTCGGTGGCGATCCCTTCGGCGTCGCTGCCCGCGGATGCGGTGCAGCGGCTCGCAGCCGGAACGATCACGCGGGTGTTGGTCATCGGTCAGGGAACCGCCGCGGTCGCGGGCCAGAGCCTCGCTGGGTTCCTCGCGGAGTTGGTCGCGGGCACCGACCTGCGGGTCTCGGCGCTCCCGGCGACCGAGCTCTCGGGCTTTTCGATGACCGCGGACATGTCCGACACCCTCGTGGTGGCGATCAGCCAGTCGGGCACCACCACCGACACCAACCGTACGGTCGACCTCGTACGTTCCCGTGGGGCTTCGGTGGTTGCGATCGTCAACCGTCGCGGCAGCGACCTGACCGACAAGGCCGACGGGGTGCTCTACACCGCCGATGGTCGCGACGTGGAGATGAGCGTTGCGTCCACCAAGGCGTTCTACTCCCAGGTCGCAGCGGGGATGCTGCTCGCATACGGCATAGCGGAAGCCGTTCCCGGTTCAGCCAGGGTCACCGATCCCGGCGAACAGCAGGTGCTCGCTGCGATCGCCGGATTGCCGACCCTGATGGAAGAGGTGCTCACCACCCGACCGGCGATCGCGGAGGCCGCTTCGCAATACGCACCATCGAGGCGGTACTGGGCCCTGGTGGGCAACGGGGTCAACCAGATCGCTGCACGGGAGCTGCGCATCAAGCTCTCGGAGCTCTGCTACAAGTCGATCGCGTGCGACGCTACCGAGGACAAGAAGCACATCGACCTCTCAGCCGAGCCGATGATCCTGGTCTGCGCGGCCGGGCTGAGCGGCTCGACCGCGGACGACGTGGCCAAGGAGGTCGCGATATTCGCGGCCCACAAGGCTGCACCGATCGTGATCGCATCGTCCGGTGCCCGGTCCTTCGAGGCGGCCCTGGCGGTCCTCGAGGTGCCCGATACCCATCCACGACTCGGTTTCGTGCTGGCCACGATGGTCGGGCACCTCTTCGGCTACGAGGCGGCGCTGGCCATCGACTCCCAGGCGGCGCCGCTGCGGGCCGCTCATGCTGCGATCGACGAGTCGGTCGCCGAGGTGGACCTCACCAGCGATGGCGAACCGGTGGATGCGGCTGAGATCCTCTCCCGGCTCCAGCCCGAGCTCACCGGCCACATGGCCGACTGGAACCGCCGCCTGGCGGCGGGTTCCTACAACGGGCAGCTGGAGGCTGCGACCGCGGTCGAGCTGTCCGGGTTGTTCCGCTACGCGACCGGCCTCGCTCCGCTGGACGGCTACGAGGTCGAGATGGGCACGATCGGCACACCGGGTCGCGTGCTCGAAGACCTGAGCGCTTCGCTCGGCGACGCGATAGACGAGCTGACCCGGCCCGTGGATGCGATCAAGCACCAGGCCAAGACGGTTACCGTCGGCATCAGCCGCAGCGACGAGTCGCTCCTCACGGTCGCCCTGGTGGATGCCACGGTCGCCACCGGCGCCAGCCGTGAGTCGCTGCCGTACGCGACTCTGCGGACCCTCGCCGAGCTCGACCCCGCCGTGGTCTCGGTCATCGGTCACACGCGCTACCGCCTCGACGGTGGCGGGGATCTACCCGCTGCGACCCTCGAGGTGATCGGCAGCGGGGGAGTTGCCGCCGGGCTCACGTCGCGCACCGAGACCGACCCGCGCCTGCGCGGCACCAAGGCGCTGGTCGCCCGCGAGCGCGAGTTGATGGTGGCGACCGGCCACAGCGACGGACGACACGTCGTGATCATCCCCGAGGTCCGCAACCTCGTTCCGGTGGGCCTGGTGCTGTTGCACGTGGAGCTGGCAGAGCACCTTCCGGCGGCGACCGCACGCGCGGTGCTACAGGGATACCGGCGTCGCTACCAGGCACTGCGCGACGCGGTCACCGAGACCGAGGACGACTTCGACGACTCGCTTCTCGAGCAACAATCGATGCTCGACCTGTTGACGGTTCCGATCCTCGACCTCGCCCAACGCTGGCGATGAGCAGCACGGGTCCGCACACCGGTTCGGACCCGTCCTGCGATGCGCCGCGCGAGCGCAGCGGACCAGGCCATGGGGCCGACGTCGGCATCCGAGCGGTGGGGGTCGACCTGTGCTGTGTGGATCGCATGGCCCAAGCTCTCGAACGCACCCCGGGGTTGTTGGATCGGATCTGCACGCCCGCAGAGCGCGAACGGCCGGAGTTGGGTGACCCGGCGGGGCGCGCCCTAGCCGCGGCCCAGCTCTTCGCATTCAAGGAAGCCGTGATGAAGTCCCTCGGCGCGGGATTCGACACGGTCCCGTTTGATTCGGTCGAACTTGTCGCGGGTGCTGGACCCTGGCCCGAGGGTTCCTCGGTGCAACTCCACGGCGTGGCATCCGATCTGGCCACCGGAGCGGGGCTCGAGCGTGTCGAGGCGCAGTTCCGACTGCTACAGCAGCGGGGGCGGCCGACGGTGCTGGTGACGGTGACCGCGTGAGGTCGTGCACCCCCGGACGCGATCGGTGCGGGGAGAGGTTGGGGTGATCCCGGTCGTCACACCGGCTGAGATGGCGGCGATCGACGCGTCCGCTCCGGAGCCGACCGACGTGTTGATCCGCCGGGCCGCACACGCGGTGCGGCGCGAGGCCCTCGATCTGCTCGGTGGGAGCTACGGCAGGCGCGTGCTGGTGGTGGCGGGTAAGGGCAACAACGGCAACGACGGACGTGTCGCGGCCGAACTCCTCGAACAGCGCGGGGTGCGGGTGCGTGTGGTGGGCGCCACCGAGGTCGCATCGGCTGGCGCTTCGTTCACCGAGGAGACCGATCGCTTCGACCTGTTGGTCGACGCTGCCTACGGCACGGGTTTCCGCGGCACCTGGGAACCTCCACCCCTGGGCGATGTGCAGGTGTTGGCGGTGGACATCCCCTCGGGGATCGACGGCCTGAACGGGACCGCTTCGGGTAGCCCGTGGCGGGCCAGGCGCACCGTGAGCTTTGCTGCGCTCAAACCGGGACTGCTCCAGGGGGACGGCCCTGACTATGCCGGGGAGGTTGTGCTCGCGGACATCGGGCTCGATGTCGGCGGGGCCTCCGCACACCTGGTCACCGATTCCGATGTCCTCGAGTGGGTTCCGCGGCGCGGGCCGTCGGATCACAAGTGGTCCCACGCCCTCTGGGTGGTGGGCGGGTCACCTGGGATGAGCGGCGCACCGCGGTTGTGCGCCCGTGGCGCGATGCGCGGCGGTGCCGGCTACGTGAGGGTGTCGAGTCCGGGGGTGGAACATCCCGAGGGCCCGCTCGAGTCCGTCGGTGTCGCGCTGGCGGCGACGGGTTGGGGGGCGATGGTGGCCTCGGAGGCATCCAGGTTCGCTGCGATGGTGGTGGGCCCGGGTATCGGGCGGGATCCTGGGTTGGCCCCACAGATCCTGGCAACCGCTTCGAGCGGGGTGCCGGTGGTCGTGGATGCAGACGCCCTGGTGGTGCTCGGAAGCGAACCGATCGGCGCGAGGATCTCCGCTGCCGGCACCCCCGGGGGAGGACGTCGGGTGGTGTTGACCCCCCACGACCGCGAGTACGAGGCGCTCATGGGCCGTGCGCCGGGCACCGACCGCCTCGCCGCGGCACGCGAGGCGGCATCGCACCACCGCTGTGTGGTGCTGTTGAAGGGACCGACCACTGTCGTTGCTGCACCCGAGGGCGAGGCTTTCGTGGTGCGCTCGGGTGACCAACGGCTGGCGACAGCGGGCACCGGTGACGTGCTGAGTGGGCTCATCGGTGCACACCTCGCTGCGCGGGCGCGGCCGCTGCACGCCGCGGCCGCGGCCGCACACCTGCTCGGCGTCGCAGCCCGACTGGCAGGTGAACACGGCGTGGTGGCGGGCGATGTGGCGGAGCAGCTCGGAGCGGCCCGCTCGGAGCTCGGCGCTGATTAGCCTGCGGAGGTGCCGCGTCACGCCCGGGTGGTCGTCGATCTCGATGCTGTCTCGCACAACGTGCGCGCTGTGCGCGAGGCCGCGGGCGGTGTCGAGATGTGCGCGGTGGTCAAAGCCGACGGGTACGGCCACGGAGCGGTCGAGGTGGCCCGCACCGCCCTCGATGCAGGTGCACGGATGCTTGGGGTGGCCCTGGTCGAAGAAGGAGTGCAACTGCGCGACGCCGGTATCGAAGCGCCGATCCTGTTGTTGTCGGAACCACCGATCGACGAGTTCACCGAGGCGTACTCGCACCACCTCACACCGACCCTGTACCACCGCGAGAGCGTGCCGGCCGCGGCGCAGGCCGCTCGCGCCCGTGGCGGCAGCAGTGCCCGCTGGTCGGTGCACCTCAAGGTGGACACCGGGATGCACCGTGTCGGCGCGATGCCCCGCAACGCCCGCGACCTGGCCGCAGAGGTGCATGGTTCGTCGCACCTGATACTCGACGGCACCTTCACCCACCTGGCCGTTGCGGACGAGCCCGATCGGCCCGAGACCGCAGAGCAACTCGCCGTGTTCGCGAGGGTCGTCGACTCGCTGCGCAGCGCAGGGATAGACACCGGCACCCTGCACGCAGCCAACTCGGCGGGGGCGATCGCGCATCCCGGCGCACGGTTCGACCTGGTGCGCTGTGGGATCGCCATCTACGGACTTGCGCCGTCTCCCGCGCTGGGTGCGATGGTCGACCTGCGTCCGGCGCTGTCGCTCATCACCGAGGTGAGCCATACCGGGACCGTCCGCGCCGGAGAAGGGGTCAGCTACGGACTTGCACACCGCTTCGACGTCGACACCGACGTGGCCGTGTTGCCGGTGGGCTACGCCGATGGGGTTCCCCGTGAGCTCGGTCTCGGCGGTGGTGAGGTGCTCGTCGGGGGTCGACCCCGACCGATCCGGGGTGTGGTCACCATGGACCAGTTGGTGGTGGAGCTGGGGCCCACCGCGCAGGGTGCGGGAACCACTGTCCGTCGCGGTGACGAGGCGGTGCTCATCGGTTCACAGGCTCCACCCAGCGCTTCGGATCCGGACGGTGATGCTCAGCCCGCCGAACGAGATCGGTACGTGGGCGCGTGGGACTGGGCGGAGCACACCGACACGATCGCCTACGAGGTCGTGTGTGGGCTCTCGTCCCGCCTGCCCCGTTCGCATCACTCGATGGCGCAGGAGGGAAGGGCGCGGTGAGCCTCTCGGTGCTGGTGTTGGAACCGTTCTTCACGGGTTCGCACGAGGTGTGGGCCCGCGGCTGGCAGGAGCACAGCCGCCACGACCTGCACCTGCTAACCCAGCCCGGGACCCACTGGCGCCACCGGATGATGGCGGCGTCGGTTCCCCTGGCAGAGGCGACCCGAGAGCACATCGAGCGACTTGGTCGACCGGATGTGGTCGTGGCGAGCGACATGGTCGACCTCGCCGGGTATCTGGGGCTGTGTCGCGACGAGCTCGCCGGTGTGCCCACGGTGGTGTACTTCCACGAGAACCAGCTCACCCAACCGACCAGTCCCAACGGGGTGGGTGGGCTGCGCGACCGCCACCTCGCATGGACCAACTGGCGGAGCCTGCTCGCCGCGGACGAGGTCTGGTTCAACTCCGCGTGGCAGCGAGACTCGATGACCGACGCGTTGGAGGATCTGCTCGCTCACGGTCCCGCCGGCGACGACCAACGACCGTTGCTGGCCCAGGTGCGCGACCGGTTCCGGGTGCGTCCTGTGGGCTGCGACCTCACCGATCTGCTCGAGATCGAGCGACCCGTACACGACCTCGATGCCGGCACCCCACCGGAACCGCCGCTCGTGTTGTGGAACCACCGCTGGGCTCACGACAAGGGCCTCGACGTTGCGGTGGCATCGATGCGGGCGGTGGCGGGCCAAGGGGTGGACTTCCGTCTGGCGGTCGTGGGCACCGACGACCACCACGACCCCGCCCGTGGCGACAAGATGCTCGAACCGTTGGGCGACCGGGTGGTGCACCGGGGTTGGATGGAACCGCAGCGATACCGCCAACTGCTGGGGGAGGCCGACGTCGTGGTCGCCTCCGCGCGACAGGAGAACTTCGGGATCGCCGTGGTCGAGGCGGTGGCCGCGGGCTGCGTCCCGGTCGTACCCGATGCCCTCGCCTATCCAGAGTCGATCACCGACGAGAAGTTCCGCTATCCACCTGGACGTCTGACCACGGCGCTGCGGGACGTGCTGAGCGATATCGAGGGGTTCCGTCGCAAGTGCCAGCCGATGCGCGAGTCGTTGGTGCGATTCGACTGGTCCAACGTCGCGCCGGAAGACGACGACGACCTCGAGGCCGTCGTGGCAACGACCTCATCCGCCTGACCACGAACCCGGCCCACACACCCCCGTCCCACCACCCCCGTTCTGTGGTGCGAAGCGAGCTCAGGGAGCTAACGAGGCACCACAGAACGGTTGGCGGTGAGAAAGGAACCCACAACAGATGATCGATTCGATCCGAGGACTCCGAGTCGGGCACGTGACCGACGAACGTGCACGCACGGGCTGCACGGTCGTGCTCGCGGACACGCCTGTCACCGCGTCGGGAGAGGTGCGCGGTAGCGCGCCTGCCACCCGGGAGTTCGCGCTGCTCGATCCACTGGCGACCGTGCAGGCGGTCGATGCGGTCGTGCTCTCGGGAGGCTCCGCGTTCGGCCTCGCCGCTGGTGACGGTGCGATGGCGTGGTTGGACGAGGCGGGCCGCGGCTTCGAGACGGCCTGGGGCAACGTACCGATCGTGGTGGGCATGTCGTTGTTCGATCTGCCCGTGGGCGATCCCACGGTCCGCCCTGGCGTGGCCGATGGCCACACCGCGGCGCTGCGGGCGTCGGAGGCTCCGACCGGGATCGAGCCGGCCGTCGGTGTCGGGACCGGTGCATGGTTGGGGGCGATCGGTGCGGGTACGGGAGCGACGGTGTCGAAGTGGCGCGGGGAGGACTTCGTTCGCGACGCCGGGCTGGTTGGATCCGTGCAGCGCCACGGCGACGTGCTCGTCGCAGCTCTGGTGGCGGTCAATGCATGGGGTGACATCGTGGGCAGCCCCGAGGCCGGGTTGCCCGAACCGGAGATTCCGGGTCCCGTCGGAGGGTCGGCGTTCGAGGGTGATCCCTCAGGGCAGGCCCCCGTTGGGCACTCGGGCAACACGACGATCGGCGTGGTTGCCACCAACGCGATGGTCGACAAGGCGACATGCATGCACATGGCCCGCGGCGCGCACGACGGCCTCGCCCGTTCGATCTCCCCACCGCACGCGTCGGTCGACGGTGACGCGTTCGTGGCACTCGCCACCGGCGGGGTGCCGGCGTCGCAGGACCTGCTCCGCTGGATGTCGGTGCGTGCGGTGGAGGTGGCGATCCGTGCTGCTGGCGACCGCGAGGCTCCAAGTTAGGATTGACCCCGATGTCAGCGACGGCCCAACCGGGGCGCACCACCGCCTTCGAGGACCTTCGCCGCGAGGCGCTCTCGTGCACCTCCTGCGAGTTGAGCGCAACGCGCACCCAGGTGGTCTTCGGCAGCGGGGACCCCACCGCTGACCTCATGTTCATCGGCGAGGGCCCCGGAGCCGAGGAGGATCGCCTCGGAGAGCCGTTCGTGGGGCGCTCCGGCAAGCTGCTCGACCGCCTGATGGCCCAAGAGATGGACCTCGATCGCTCGTCGGTGTACATAGCGAACGTCGTGAAGTGCCGGCCGCCGGCGAACAGAGACCCCAAGCCCGGTGAGATCGTTGCGTGTCGGCCCTACCTCGAGCGGCAGATCGAGCTGATCGACCCCAAGGTCGTGGTCACGCTGGGCAACTTCTCCTCACGTCTGCTGTTGGATACACGCACGGGCATCACCCGGTTGCGGGGGAGGGCATACGGCTGGTCCGACCGGGTCCTCGTGCCCACCCTGCATCCCGCCGCGGTGCTGCGTGGCGGCGGGGATGCGATGGCCAAGGTCCGCGCCGATCTGGTGCGTGCCCGGACCGTCGTCGAGGGTGCAAGCGTGGATCTCGCGGACCCCGCAGAGGTGCTGGGGTGAGCACCGCGGTCGAGGTCACCTCCCGGGACGCAGCGCACACCCGACGGCTTGCCGCTGCGCTCGCCGAGCTGGTGCGTGCAGGGGACCTCGTGTTGCTCGTCGGTGACCTCGGTGCGGGCAAGACGGCCTTCGTGCAGGGACTCGGGACCGGTCTCGGAGTCACCAACCACATCACCAGCCCCACCTTCGCTCTGGTGCAGAGCTACAGCGGTCGGCTCGACCTGCACCACCTCGATGTCTACCGGCTCAACGCCGTGAACGAGGCGCTCGACCTCGGCCTCGCCGAGCTGCTCGACGACGACGCCGTGGTGGTGATCGAGTGGGGCGACACGATCGCCCCGGTGCTCCCCCACGACTACCTGGAGGTGAGCATCGGCTACCGCGACGATCCCGCCGAGCGCGACGTGCGGTTCCATCCGGTCGGCACGCGCTGGTCGGCCCGCATGAGAGCGGTCGAGACGGTGGTCGGACAGTGCTGATACTCGGCGTCGAGACCGCCACCGAACAGGTCGGCTGCGCCATCGGCGGCCACGAGGGGGTGCTGGCCAGCGCGCACTGCGCCAAAGGTCGCCGGCATGCGGAGAACCTCACGCCGCAGATCGAGTTCATCTGCAAACAGGCGGGCATCGAGTTGTCCGACATCGGACTGGTCGCGGTCGATATCGGCCCGGGCCTGTTCACCGGATTGCGGGTCGGGGTCTCCGCCGCCAAGGCGATCGCGTTCGCGCTGTCGGTGCCGATGATCGGGGTGAGCAGCCTCGACCTCTTGGCCTTCACGGTCCGTTACAGCCCACGGCTGATCGTCGCTGCGATCGACGCGCGCCGGGGTGAGCTGTACTACGCGTTCTACCGCCAGGTGCCCGGCGGGGTGCAGCGCCTGCACGACGCCAGGTTGGGCACGCCCGACGACCTGGCCTCCGAGCTGCTCGCGACCAACGACGAGATCCTCCTGCTGGGTGACGGGGCCCGCCGCTACAGCGAGGTGTTCGAGGGTCTAGCCCGTGTCGAACATGCCGAGATCGGCAACAGCTACCCCTCTGCGTCGTCGTTGGTGCAGCTCGCCCACCCGCAGGCCATGCGTGAGGAGTTCGAGCAGCCCAACACGATCAGCCCCCTGTACCTTCGCCGGCCTGATGCCGAGATCAACTGGTCCACCCGTGACAGCTGAACGGACCTTCCACGCAGCGGGCGTTGACTCCGAGCGGCGTGGGGTACTGCGGCGCGCGCCGTTCGAGCGGAGCACGGGTGTACATCCCGCGGATCAGCCTCATGGAGTGCCTGCCGGGCAGGTGCAGATCGCTGCGATGGGTCGGGCACACCTGGCACAGGTGGCGGCGGTCGAGGCGCTGTCGAACCCGCATCCATGGCCGCTGTCGCTGTTTCGCGACGAGCTGAAGATGCCCACCAGCCGTCACTGGCTCGTGGCGCTACGAGGTCGGGAGGTGCTGGGTTTCGCAGGGATCATGTGGACCCTTGACGAAGCGCACATTACGAACTTCGCGGTGCATCCCGAGCACCGTCGGGCGCAGGTCGCCACGAGGCTCCTGCTCGCGCAGCTCGCCGACGCGGTCGGGCTGGGGGTCAACGACGTCTCGCTGGAGGTGCGGATGTCCAACCGGGCCGCGCAGGAGCTGTACCGCGGGTTCGGGTTCGTACCCGGTGGGATCCGCCACGGCTACTACAACGACAACCGGGAGGACGCGCTCATCATGTGGGCCAACGACATCGGCTCGGATGCCGAGGTGGCACGACGCGACGGCATCGAGGCGTCGCTGCGCGCACCGCTGGTGAGGAGCCGGCGGTGAGCGCAGCAGGTCCTGCCGAATCCGGTCCTGCCCCGACGGGTGCTGCCGCAACCGGTCCCGCCCCGATGGGTGCTGCCGCAACGGGTGCCGCTGTTGAGGGCGCGGGTGCCCGTACCGCCGGCTCGTTCGACCCGTTGGCGACGGGGTCACTCGTTCTGGGAATCGAGACGAGCTGCGACGAGACCGCCGCCGCGGTTGTGCGCGACGGCACCGAGGTGCTTTCCTCGGTCGTCTCCAGCCAGGTCGACCTCCACGCACGGTACGGAGGGGTGGTGCCGGAGGTCGCGAGTCGGGCCCACACCGAGTTGCTGGTGCCCGTGACCGCCCAGGCGCTCGTAGAGGCGGGAGTGTCAGGTAGCGATGTCGCCGCTGTCGCGGCCACCACCGGGCCGGGCCTGGTGGGTGCGCTGCTGGTCGGGCTCTCCTCCGCCAAGGCCCTGGCTCTCACCTGGGGTGTGCCGTTCATCTCGGTCAACCACCTCGAGGCCCATCTGTACGCGGCCCTGCTCGAAGAGCCCGACCTCCAGTTCCCGTTGGTGGTGCTTTTGGTCTCCGGTGGACACACGATGCTGGTCGAGATGACCGGCCACGGTGAGTACCGGCTGCTCGGTGAGACACTCGACGATGCAGCAGGTGAGGCCTTCGACAAGGTCGCGAGGTTCCTCGGCCTCGGCTATCCCGGTGGGCCGGTGATCGACAACGCCGCGCTCGAGGGTGACTCCACGGCGATCGCGTTCCCGAGGGCGATGCTCGACGACGGTCTCGACTTCTCCTTTTCCGGGCTCAAGACCGCGGTGGTCAACCACGTCAGGGCCCACCCCGAGGTGTCCACCGCGGATGTCGCAGCGTCGTTCCAGGCGGCGGTCGTCGACGTGCTCGTGGCGAAGTCGCGCCGGGCGGCGCAGTCTGTGGGGGCGAGGGCGCTCGCGCTCGGTGGCGGCGTCGCCGCGAACACGTTGCTGCGTGAGCAGTTCCTCGGCGCCTGCGCGGACGACGGCATCCAGGGCTTCCTGCCGAGTCGCTCGATGTGCACCGACAACGCGGCGATGATCGCCTCGGCTGGTTGGTATCGCTACCAGCGGCTCGGGCCGAGCCCGCTGGACACCGGAGCGGATCCCCGCGACCGGCTCTTCGAGCGCGCCTGAGCTGCCTCATCGGGGCGCGCTAGCACTCGACATGTGAGAGTGCTACCTTTGGCACTCGTTCGGCCGGAGTGCCAACTTCGTCCCCGAACCCGTGGAAAACAAGGGCTGTGAGCCCCTGGGATCCACGGTGACCCAATCAGAGACAGAACCAATCCGGAGGATTGCATGAACCTGCAGCCGCTCGAAGACCGTCTCGTCGTCCGCCCGGCAGAGGCCGAGGAGACGACCGCAAGCGGTCTGATCATTCCCGACACCGCCAAGGAGAAGCCCCAGCAGGGCGAGGTGTTGGCAGTAGGCCCGGGTCGCACGAGCGACGCCGGTGAGCTGATCGCCCCCGGCGTGAGCGTCGGCGACAAGGTCGTCTACTCCAAGTACGGCGGCACCGAGATCACCGTCGAGGGCGAGGACCTGTTGATCCTCCAGGCCCGCGACGTGCTCGCGATCGTCAAGTGACGAGCTGACACGACCAGACCAGACAACGAAGAACGACACACGGAGAACAAATGTCAAAGATGCTGAAGTTCGATGATGACGCACGGCGCTCGCTAGAGGCCGGCGTGAACGCACTCGCTGATGCGGTGAAGGTGACCATCGGTCCCAAGGGCCGCAACGTGGTGCTCGACAAGAAGTTCGGTGCCCCGACGATCACCAACGACGGTGTATCGATCGCCCGGGAGATCGAACTCGACGACCCCTTCGAGAACATGGGCGCACAGCTCGTGAAGGAGGTCGCCACCAAGACCAACGACATCGCCGGTGACGGCACCACCACCGCTACGGTGCTCGCCCAGGCGCTGGTGCGCGAGGGTCTGCGCAACGTCGCGGCGGGTGCCAACCCGATGGGCGTCAAGCGCGGTATCGAAGCAGCCGTCGAGGCAGCCGTCGACGCCATCGCAGGTCTCTCCAAGGAGATCGACGAGAAGTCCGAGATCGCCCAGGTCGCCGCCATCTCCGCGGCCGACCAGCAGATCGGCGAGGTCATCGCGGACGCGATCGACAAGGTCGGCAAGGACGGGGTGGTCACCGTCGAGGAGTCCAACACCTTCGGCATGGACCTCGAGTTCACCGAGGGCATGCAGTTCGACAAGGGCTACCTCTCGCCGTACTTCGTCACCGACGCCGAGCGCCAGGAAGCAGTTCTGGACGACCCGTACCTGCTGTTCGTCAACGGCAAGGTCTCCAACCTCCAGGAACTGATCCCGGTCCTCGAGAAGATCATGCAGGCCGGCAAGCCGCTGGTCGTCATCGCCGAAGATGTCGAGGGTGAGGCCCTCGCCGGCCTCGTGGTCAACAAGATCCGTGGCTCGCTCAACGCGGTGGCCGTCAAGGCCCCCGGCTTCGGTGAGCGCCGCAAGGCGATGCTCCAGGACATGGCGACCCTCTCCGGTGGCCAGGTCATCTCCGAAGAGGTCGGCCTCAAGCTCGACAACACCACCCTCGACCTGTTGGGCACCGCCCGCAAGGTGGTCATCGACAAGGACAACACCACCATCGT
>JBKEAI010000126.1:0-57860 GCA_047972145.1 Microthrixaceae bacterium | reverse complement strand
CGAGCACACCGACGGGGTCGCGATCGCACCCGAGGACGTCCCAGCGAAGCTGCGCCAGGTGTCACGCAGCGGGATCGGTCCGGTCGAACTGCACGAGAGCGCCCGCGCATGCACCTCGGCGAGGGTCGCTCTCGACCTTCGCACATACGGAACCCCCACCTTCGCCCGCCGCCACGAGCTCAGCTGTGCCGGAGTCCCATGGATCGCTACCCCCGCCGCGCTCGGTTGCGAAGATCCGGACGCAGCGCGCCAGGAGTTCGGTGAGCTCGCAGATCTGTTCGTCGCATCGGATGCCAACGAGGCGATGGGGGCGCTGAGACGCCTGCTCGACGAACCGGAGCTCGCAACCGAGGTCGCGAAGGTGCAGGCCGCTGCCCTGACGAGCGAACCGGCCCGCGCCACCGCGGATCTGTGCGCAGCTGTTGGATTGGCCCCGCCGGGAACAACCGATTCCCTCGCATCCGCAGCAAACCAGGCTGAACGTGAGTACGTGAGGGTGTCCACCGAGGGAACGCTCGCCGCTGCGGATCCGCGGATCGATGCACTGGAAGCCGAGATGTTGCCGCTTCGCCTGTTCGAGCGCGACAGATCGATCAACCTCCAGAGCACCCTCGACCCAGATGGCCGGTACCGCCTGTACGCCGACACGCACCTCGGTGCTCCCCCCGCGACCACGCCGTCGCAGGGTCCTGCCGAAGCAGAGGTGCGATTCAGCATCCTGGTACCTACCTACAACACCGATCCGGGCCTGCTCGAGGAGTGCATCTCGTCGGTGCTCACACAGTCCCACGGCAACCTCGAGTTGTGCATCGTCGACGACGGTTCGCCGAGCGACGCGCACCACGAGGTGTTGGCAGACTGGGCCGCCCGCGATGAGCGTGTGAAGCTGCGCCTGAACCCCTGGAACCAGGGGATCGCATTGGCGAGCAACGATGCCCTGTCGATGGCCGGCGGCGACTGGGTGGTCCTGTTGGACCACGACGATGTGCTCAAGCCGGACGCACTCGCGTGGTGCGCCCGCTACATCACCGAATGCCCCGAATACGCGATCTGGTACTCCGACGAGGACAAGATCCTCCTCGACGGCTCGCTCGGTGCGCCGTTCTTCAAGCCCGACTGGTCCCCCGACTTCGCCCTGGGCGTGAACTATGTGTGCCACCTGTTGTGCACCCGACGGGACCTCATGGAAGAGGTCGGCGGTTTCCGAGCTGGCTTCGACGGGGCGCAGGACTACGACCTGGTCCTTCGACTGACCGAGGCGGCCGCAGACCGCTGCGCACCGGTCGGTCACATCGCCAAACCGCTGTACTCGTGGCGGATGATCCCGGGATCCACCGCCCTCAACACCTCTGAGAAGCCGGCGGCCCACCATGCCGGGCACCGCGCGCTCGCCGATGCCATGGCACGCCGGGGTGAACCTGCCACGGTGACCGACGGCCAGTACGACACCACCCACCGGATCCGATACGCGGTCGACACCTGCCAGCTGCTCACGATCATGATCCCGACCCGTGACCGGGTCGATCTCCTGCGCCGCTGCATCGACGCGGTGCTCCCCACCGTGGCGGCACTGCGCCACGAGTTCCTGATCGTGGACAACGACTCGACGGACCCGGAGACGCTCGAGTTCCTCGATGACCTCGTGGCCGAGGGTCACCAGGTGGTGCGCTACCCACATGAGTTCTCCTTCGCACGCCAGGTCAACCTGGGTGCGCTACATGCACGTGGGGATCTCATGTTGGTGCTCAACAACGACACCTGGCCACGCAACCCCGACTGGTTGTTGCGCATGATGGAGCAGGCCCAACGCCCCGAGGTCGGCCTGGTCGGAGCCCGACTCATGTTCCCCGAGGGCATGCGCGACAACCGTCCCCAGCACGAGGGGATCGTGATGGGCATGGCGGGACTCGCCTACAACATCGACCTAGGCGGCTACATGGGAATGGACCAGTTCACCCGCGACACCTCCGGGGTGACCGCTGCCGCCGTCATGCTCCGACCATCGGTCCTGCAGGCCGTGGGGGGCATGGAGGATCGCCTGAGGGTCGCCTACAACGACGTCGACTTCTCCCTTCGCGTGGGCGAGTTCGGCTACCGGGTCGTGTACACCCCGCACGCCGAACTGGTGCATCCGGAATCGGCATCGAGGGGATCGCTGCACCCCGAGGAGGACGAGGACTTCCTCGTCGAGCGCTGGGGCACCAAGGGCGCTGTCCGCGAGCCCTTCATCAGCCCACACTTCGAGTGGTTGATGCCGGTGTTCTACCGGCTCTGACCCACACCAGCCTTGTCCGCTACAGCAGGGATCCACAGATGAACAACATCCACCCCAGTGCTGTGGTCGGCCCGAAGGTCGAGCTCGGAGATGCCAACGTGATCGGCCCAGGTGTCGTCCTGGTCGGGCCTCTCCACATCGGCAACGACAACTGGATCGGCCCACACACCGTGATCGGCACTCCCGCGGAGATCCGCGGCATCGACCACACCGCCGGATGGGAGGAACCTGCGCAACACGGTGGCCTGTCGATCGGTGACCACAATGTGATCCGTGAAGGTACATGTGTCCACGCACCCCACTACGGGAGATCCTCGATCGGCGATGACTGCTACATAATGAACAACTGCTACATCGGCCACGACGCCCTGGTGGAGGACTCGGTGACGATGGCATCCACGGTGGTCATGGGCGGGCACTGCCGCATCGGACGCGGAGCAAATCTTGGCCTGTCGGCCTCGCTACACCAGCGCAGCATCGTGGGCCCGGGAGCGATGGTCGGCATGGGATCGGTTGTTACCCGCCCGGTACCACCGCACTCCAAGGCCTACGGGAACCCGGCCCGAGTCCATGGAACCAACGAGGTCGGTCTCAGGCGAAGCGACGTAGATCTCACGTCGATCGAATGGCTCGAATCGCTCTATTCGGCCTGGGATCCAGGGTCGACCCTCCCGGTGGCCGACGCCCCAGGATCCCTCCGCGCTGATCTCGGTTGGTTCGAGCAGGCAGTCACCGGAAGCTGATCCGGCCTGGGTCGATCATGGAGTCCCATCCTGGCGCCGTTGGGCGTCCCTGCGCGTTGCGTGTCCGCCGAATCGGTCGATCTCCGGGGTGAGCGAACGGGACTCCGATACATCCATGGCCAGCCCCGACACCAGCAGCTGTATACCGACCAGCATCGGAGCAACCGCCATCAGCACCGTTCCCGGGGTTGCAACCGGCGGGCCGATCGTCTGGTAGATCGCCACGGCACCGGCGATCAGGCCGACCAGCACCAGGGCAAGGCCGCTCAAGAGGAACAGTGCTATCGGGGAGAACGACCACACGACGTACTTGCGGATGATCCGCGACCAGAAGCCACCGATGAGCATCTTGAGCACCGATGGAACGAATCGCGACAGCTTGATCGTGGATGTCTCATCCCCGTAGATCGCCGGGACCGGTACGTCGAGAACGCGACCCCCGACGATGTTCATCTCCAGCAGCATCGAGTTCTCGAGCGTGTAACCCGCCGATATCCGGTGAAGGGGAATCGCCAACAGCGCTTCCCGACTGACCGCGACGTAACCGTTCTGCGGGTCGAACAGGTGCCAGTACCCCGAGGCGAACTTGTTCGCCATCGACAGCATCACGTTTCCGAACACCCGATAGCGGGGCATTCCTGCGAAGGAGTCGCCCGAAAAGAAGCGATTGGCCTTGGCCATGTCGCAGGTTCCCTCCGCGATGGGTCGAAGGAGGTCCTCCAGGTAGTCGGGATCACTCTGTGCGTCACCCGCCATGACGGCCATCAGCTCACCGCCGTCGTCGAGTGCTGCGCGGTAGCCGGTCACCACCGCCCCTCCCACACCGGTGTTGGTCTCATGGTCGATCAGATGTACGCGTGGGTCATCCAACTCACGTACGACGCGCGAGGTGCCGTCGGGGCTTGCATCGTTGACCACGACGATGCGGTCGACGATCTCGGGCATCGTCTTGATCACCTCGCCGATGAGTGCCTCCTCCTTGTAGGCGGGCACAACCACCACGACGCGCTTGCCGTCGAACATCGCTCAGTGCGCCGCGGCGGCCGCGGCGTCCACGGTTGCGACGACTTCGTGGGGGCCCACGATGGTGGCGAGCTCCTCAGCCGGATCGACCTCGCCTCTCACGAGGTCGACGAAGTGCGACAGCTGCAACATCAACGGTTCTCCTTGGTGGCGTACGAAGGGGATGTCGACCAAGGTCTCGGCACGATACGTGGGTCCTCCCTGGTCTATCTGGGTTTCCGAGCGGTGGCGGTACACGGTCAGGTCGTGGCGAAGAAGGTCGATCTCGTACAGCGACCCAGCCGTTGCAACGCTGATCGTGCGGACCTTGCGCTGGGAGAGGCGGCTCGCAGAGATGTTGGCGGTTCCGCCGCCGTCGAAACCGATCAGCACATCGCTCTGTTGGACGATTCCCTCCGGCGAGCTCCGGAGACGAGCATCTGGTGTCCCGCTCACACCCTGGGAGAAGATCCTCAGGGCAAGGTCCACATCGTGGATCAACAGGTCGTGCACGACGCTGGTGTCGATCCGCTCCGCAGAGGGCGAGTGACGCACCGCACTCAGATATAGGGGCTCCTCGTCCAAGAGATCCATCACGGTCATGACAGCGGGGTTGAACCTCTCGACGAAGCCGCACATGAGCGGCGCGCCACCGCTGGAGGCCGCCGCGAGCATCTCCGCTACATGCCCAGGGTCCACAGCGAGAGGTTTCTCCACCACAAGAGGCACCCCGCGCTCCAGCAGGGGAACTGCCACCTCGTGGTGAGCCTCTGTCGGTACCGCGATCACCGCGGCGTCGAAGTCCCCGACCTCGTCGATCGACTCGTGGTGGACGGCGCCATGGGATTCTGCGAGCTGTCGACCACGCCGCGGATCGATGTCGACGATTGCGAGCAGTTCGGTCGCAGGGTGCGAAGCGAGCACCCGGGCGTGGTTCGCTCCCATGGAACCGCCGCCGACAACCACTGTGCGTACCCGTTGAGCCATGGGAGTTCGATGCTACATGTGAACCACTTCACCGCTGTCGATCAGCTACCGGTACCTTGAACCCGGTGAACGACCGGCGCAACGAACCCACCACCGAGGTCCCGATCACGTCGGTCCAACTGCCCGAAGGTACCGAAGCCGAGGTCCTTGCTGTGTTGCGCTCCGGTCAGCTCGCCCAGGGAGCGGTCGTCGCCGAGTTCGAGCGTCGCTTCGCCGAGCTCTGCGGGGTGGACCACGCGGTGGCGGTGAACAACGGCACGACGGCCCTGACCGCTGCACTCAAGGTGCACGGACTGGGTCCTGGCGACGAGGTGGTCACGAGCCCGTTCACGTTCGTCGCGACGCTCAACGCGATCCTCGATACCGGTGCATCGGTTCGATTCGGTGACATCTCCGACGTGGACTTCAACCTCGATTCGGACTCCGCAGGTCATCAGATCACCCCTGCGACACGGGCCTTGTTGCCGATACATCTCTACGGCCAATGTGCCGACCTGCCGGCTTTCGAATCGCTGGCCGACAGTCGAGGACTGTGCCTCATCGAAGACGCAGCCCAAGCTCACGGCGCCATGATCGGTGGCCGTCGGGCGGGGTCGGTGGGTACCGGCTGCTTCTCCTTCTACGCGACGAAGAACATCACCTGCGGTGAAGGGGGCATGGTGACCACCGACTCGGCTGAACTGGCCGACTCGCTTCGAGTGCTGCGCAACCAGGGTATGCGTAAGCGCTACGAGTACGAGATGGCCGGGAACAACTATCGCCTCACCGACCTCGCTGCGGCAGTCGGGCTTCCCCAGCTGGACCACTACGACCGACAGGTGCAGCGCCGCCGCTCGAATGCCGCCCGATTGAGCGACCGACTCTCGAAGGTGCCCGGCTTGGCCCTACCTCGCGAACTACCCGGACGGACACACGTGTGGCATCAGTACACCGTGAGGATCTCCGACGGGTCTGCCCTGTCGCGCGACGAGTTCGTGGCACAGCTGCAAGCTGCGGGAATCGGTGCAGGTGTGTACTACCCCCACCTCGTGCACGACTACGAGTGCTACCGAGAGAACCCGCGCGTTCACGACAGTCCCCTGCCCGTGGCGCGCCGCGTCGCATCCGAAGTCGTCTCCCTTCCCGTGCACCCGGGACTCGACGAATCAGATCTCGATCGGATCGCTTCGGTCGTCGCTGGCGTCCTCAGCTGAGTCGACAGGCGCATCCTCGCTGTCCACACGAGCGCCACGCAGCGACCAGATCGGCACAACAGCGAGCACTGCGCCCAACACGAGCAACAGCGGTGCCGGCAACGGGGGGGACCATCCGCTCCATTGCAATGGAATCGGTGGGCCGCCAGCGCCCACCGCAGCGCGGTGAAGCCACGAGTACTGGCCCCACAGCACCGCCGCGCTGCACACGACGACGACCACGGTCCACACCCGCATGAATCCTTGGGCCGGGACACCCGAACTCGCGATGCCCGAGTCCGCGATGTCCGGGCCGGCCGCCGCCCCACCTCTTCCGGCGACGACCATGAGCAGGGGCACTCCGATCGCGTACGGGAGGAGGTAGCGACCCTGCCACGCGACGCCGTCACGTTCGACCGTGGTCAGCTGCATGAGAACAGGCAGGAACACCGTCGCCACCACCGAGAGGCCCACCACGACGGTCTCGCGGCGCGAACCGCGCAGCACCACGAGCACCGACAGCGCGCTGAGAGCGAAGAGCCAGGCGATGACGACCGCTGTGAAGGGCCCGGCATCGAGCCAACCGAATATCGCCACCATCTGGCGCAGCCAGTCGTCGGTCATCCCCATCAGGAACACCACCACGTTGGTCCCCTCGGGCAGCTTGCCACCGGGCACGGCATCGAGCTGGCCGTTGGCGAGCACCCACGCGACGCCCGTGGCCAGCGGGACCGCTGCGACGGCTGCCATGAACCAGGCCCGTTTGTCCCGCAACACCTCCCTGACCTGGGCCCAACCCACGAACGCCGCCACGGTGAACAGAGCGAGCGCTGCGAACAACGCCGACAGACCTCGGATGTTCACCAGCACCGCGAAGCCGACCAGAGCCTCCACCACGAGACTGCGCTCCAGCGGACGGTCCCGCTTCCACGACGACAGCAGGGCGAGACTCGCACACCACCACAGCGCCGCCGCAGCGATCTCCAGTCCGGCTGGGTTTACCGACGCTACGAGGAACGGCACCGTCGGTGGGATCATCACGATCATCGCGACGATCGCACCGTTGCGCCCGAGCAGCCTCCACACCGATCGGAACGCGAGCGCCATCAGGGCTGCACCCACGGCGGCCGCCACCAGTCGCATCAGGTACGCCCCGCCGTCGTTGGCCCAGATCCGGCTGGGCCAGCCGACGATCGCGTAGAAGAGCGGTGGATACGTGCCGGCCGTGGTGACCGTGGTGGTCTTTGTAGAGGAGTCCACCATGTCCGGCGCACACGACACCGGTACTTCCGGTTGGGCCGCGTAGCAACCGGGCACCGCGTGGGTCGACTCGAACGCCTCGGGCACCTCGACCTCGTCCGCCGGTATGTCACCCACGGCGCTGGGGATCATGGTGGCACGACCCCGCAGGTCGCCTGCCCACACCGACGCAGCCTTGACCGTGTGCGCCGGTTCATCGGGTACCGACATGATGGGGCTCGTCACACCCCAGAGCGCGAACAGAGCGAAGAGCCACGCTCCCACGATCGCTGTGGTCGACCAGTTGGGTGCGGTGTACCGCTGGGTCGACAGATCGTTCGGGGTCTCGACGGACACGTCCCCGTTCTAGCCCGCGTCGGTCAACGAGGCGACGACCTCGGCTAGCGGTTCACGGAAGTCGCGGGAGCGTTCGAACCCGTGGTTGCGCCACGCGATGTCGTCGAGCACAGAGTTCGCAGGGCGTGGGGCAGGCCGCGGAGGGTCGAGCTCAGCGGTCGAGATCGGTTGCACCCTCTCGGGTGAGTGGCCGGCAGCCGCGAAGACCGCCTGTGCGAACTCATACCAGCTCACAGCACCCTGGTTGGTGGTGTGGAACACGCCCGGAACCCGTTCGGTACCCAGCCGCACCACCATCGCAGCGAGGTCCGACGCGAAGGTCGGATGTCCACGCTGGTCGTCCACGAAGCTCACGGTGTCAACTTCGGCGGCCAGGCGCAGGAGTGTCTTGACCATGTTGTTGCCGTGTGCGCTGCACACCCACGAGGTACGTGCCACGGTCCAACCCGGATCGATCTCCATCTCGCCACCGAGCTTGGAACGCCCGTACACCGAGGTCGGTCCGGGTATGTCCCACTCGACGTACGGCGCGGCCTTGGTGCCGTCGAACACGTAGTCGGTGCTCACGTACACCACGTGGGCCCCGACCCGGCGGGCAGCATCGGCCACGAAGCGGGTTGCAAGTGAGTTGACCCTGTAGGCGAGCTCGACCTGTTCCTCACATGCGTCGACCGCGGTGAAGGCCGCTCCGTGCAGGATGAGATCGGGTCGGATGGTCGTGATCAGCCCCAGCGTGGTGTCGCGGTCGGTCAGGTCGACCTCGGGTAGGTCCAACCCGTGCACCTCGTGGTGATCGCTGCGCGAAAGCAGGGCCATCAACTCGGTGCCGAGTTGGCCCGCGGCGCCGGTCACGACGATCTTCACGACTTCACCGCCGCCTGCCTGCTCACCGGTTGCGCACCTTTGCTGTGAGCGGCTCCCACCAATCGGCACGGTCCCGGTAGAACGCGACCGTACGTTCCAGCGCGTCCTCGAAGGGGGTGGCCGGACGCCACCCGAGCGCGTGGACCTTGTCGCATCGGATCGAGTAGCGCCGGTCGTGTCCGAGGCGATCCTCGACGTAGGTGACACACGACTCGTCCTTTCCGAGGATCGCGAGCAGCCTGTCGGTGATGTCGCGGTTGGTGCGTTCGTTGCCCGCCCCGATGTTGTAGATCTCGCCGACCTCACCCGAGCGCAGCACCAGGTCGACCCCGGCGCAGTTGTCCTCGACGAAGAGCCAGTCCCTCACGTTGAGCCCGTCGCCGTAGAGTGGCACGTCCGCCCCGCGCAGAAGGTTCGTTACGAAGAACGGGATCAGCTTCTCGGGGAACTGGTAGGGCCCGAACTGGTTGGACGAACGCGTCACGACCACCGGCAGCGAGTGCGTCTCGTGGTACGCGAGCGCGATCAGGTCCGACCCAGCCTTCGCCGCGCTGTAGGGCGACCGCGGTGCAAGCACATCGGTCTCTGAGAACGAACCCTCCTCGATCGATCCGTAGACCTCGTCGGTGGAGATGTGCACGAAGCGCTCGACCTCTGCGGTCACTGCCGCGTCGCACAGCACGTTGGTGCCGAGGCAGTTGGTGCGCATGAACACGTCGGGGTCCAACAGGGAGCGGTCGACGTGGCTCTCGGCGGCGAAGTGCACGACCGCGTCGTGCCCGGGCAGCGCTGCGGCGACCGCCTCGCGGTCGCAGATGTCACCGTGCACGAAGGTGAAACGCGCGTTGGTATCGAACTCCGTGAGGGTCTCACGGTTGCCCGCGTAGGTGAGCGCGTCGAAGACCGTCACCTCGTCGTCGGAGCTCGACAGCACTGAACGCACGAAGTTGCTGCCGATGAACCCGGCTCCACCGGTGATGAACAGCTTCATCTAGGAAGTCCTCCTTGAAACCCCGGCCTGTGACGGGCGGCGATCAGGTGCGCAACGACACATGTGGCTGCCACATCGCTTCGATGTCCGCACGACGGGGATTGCTGCGGTCACGTTCGGAGAGGATCGGCTCGGCATCCAAGCCCCAGTCTGCGGCGATGTCCGGGTCGTCCCACGCGACCCCCAGTTCGTCGGCGGGGTTGTAGTAGCCGTCGACGAGGTAGGTGATCGCCATGTCGGTGATGCTCGAGAATCCGTGGGCCACCCCAGGCGGGATGTACACCCCGAGGTGTTCGTTGTCACCGCCGTCGACCTCGCCTAGATCGATCATCTGGGTGTTCCCATCGGTCTCGCTGCCCCTGCGCAGATCGTGCAGGACGACCCTGGCGTGCCCGAAGGGGACGTACCAGTAGTCGGCCTGGTGCAGGTGGTAGTGAAGCCCCACCAGGCACCCGGCCACCCGGTTGCCCCTGTTGCCCTGGATCATCTCGCGCCCCGATGGGATCCACTCGCGGCGGTAGGTCTCCACGAAGTAGCCGCGTTCGTCACCGAAGACCCGTGGCCGCACCACGTACACGCCCTTGATCAGTTCGGATTCTGTGATCTCTGCCATCGGTTCGCTTTCGTCATCGGTCACTGGATCGGTCCCGCGCGGTCTCGGTCGTGGATCCAGCGATCCGGGCTCACTGGACCTCGACCACGCAGTGGTCACCGACCATCAGGCGTGTCGCTGAAGGGCGCCGCCCGGAGCGGGTCACCTGTGCATCGCGCCCGATCAGGGAATCCGCGAGGCGTGGGACCTCTGAGATCACCGACCGTTCGAGGATCACCGAGTGCTCAACCTCTGAATCGGTGATCCGGCACTCCGGCGCGACAGCGGTGAACGGTCCTATGTAGGAGTTCTCGATGTGCGCACCCGCACCGATCACTGCGGGACCCCTCACGCGGGAGTTGACCACCTTGGCGCCGGATTCGAGCACGACGCGGCCATCGACCTCACTCGCTTCGTCGATGTCGCCGTCGATGCGACGCTCGACCGCCTCCAGCACGCGCCGGTTGCTCTCCAGGAGAGGGTCCTTCTTACCCGTGTCCAGCCACCAACCCTCGAGCTCGTCGTGGCGGACCCTGTAGCCGTTGTCGATCATCCACTGGATCGCATCGGTGATCTCCAGTTCGCCGCGCCCCGACGGCTCGATCTCCCGCACCGCCTCGTGTATGACCGGCGTGAACAGGTACACCCCGACGAGTGCGAGGTTGCTCGGAGGGTTCTCGGGCTTTTCGACCAGGTTCACGACGCGCCCCTCGTCGTCGATCTCCGCGACACCGAAGCGCTGCGGATCCGGTACCTGTGACAGCAGGATCTGGGCGGCGGGTGCCTCGGTGTGCTCACCGAGGCGCTGGGTCGCCGATGCATGACGATCGGCCTCGAAACGCCCCACGAAGTCGATGAGGCCCTGTTGCAACATGTTGTCGCCCAGGTACATCACGAAGTCGTCGTCGCCCAGGAAGTCCCGGGCGATCAGCACGCAGTGGGCAAGTCCGAGCGGCTCGGTCTGGGGTATGTAGGTGACCGCAGCACCGAAGTCCGAACCGTCGCCGACCGCGTCACGCACCTCGTCGCCCGTCTCGCCGGTGATTATCCCGATCTCGTCGATACCGGCCGCGACCATGTCCTCGATCCCGTAGAACAGGATCGGCTTGTTCGCGACGGGAACCAGTTGCTTGGCGCTGGTGTGGGTGATCGGACGCAGCCTTGTGCCCGCACCACCGGAGAGGATCAGACCCTTCACGTGGCCAGTTTCTAGCAGTCGGAGTGGGCCTCGGCCGAGTCCGCGGGGCCGATCAACGTCGCTCCCACGCCCCGAGGAGGGCCTCGGTGGCAATCCGCCCGACCGTCTCGTAGGAGAACGGGACCAGCGCCTCCGCGCCGCGCTCCACCAACGAACGGCGCAACTGCGCATCGGTGGCGACCGCCACCATGGCTTCGGCTGCCGCATCGAGATCGGGAGCGCCCCAGTGGCCCTCGGGCGGGTAGTAGTGACCGGGCCCCACGACCTCCTCGGTCGCGGGAACCAGCATCGCCGATCCCGGGGGCATGAAGTCGAGGTTTCCCGAATACGCCGTCGCCACCACAGGTGTGCCGACCGCCAT
This sequence comes from Microthrixaceae bacterium, assembly GCA_047972145.1. GTDB lineage: Bacteria > Actinomycetota > Acidimicrobiia > Acidimicrobiales > Microtrichaceae > JAMLGJ01. The sequence goes on along the minus strand of JBKEAI010000126.1, from coordinate 46,079 downwards.
GGCCTCGGCCATGGTCAGTCCCAGCCCCTCGCTTCGGTGCAGCGAGACGTAGCAGTCGGCGGCCGCGACCAGTCCGAGTCGATCGGCAGGATCGAGCATCTCGTCGCGCACGGTGATGTCGTCACGGTCCGCGGCGACCCAGCGCACCTGGGCGAGCTTTTCGGGGAACAGATCGCCGTTGATCGACTTCAGCACCAGGTGGGTGGACCCGGGTTCAGGGAACGCCCGCTGGTAGGCCTCGATCAACCCAAGGGGGTTCTTGCGTTCCGCCACCGATAGGAAGTCGTAGGAGAACAGGAAGGTGAAGCGGTCGTCCAACCCGTGCCGGGAGCGGTCCGACGTCGTTGGATCGGGAGTGTTGAACACCAACGGGGACGGCACGACGCTCACCGGTAGTCCGTGGCCGCTGAAGGCGCGGGTCAGGTACTCGGTGGCAACCCATATCTCGTCGACCAACGTCAAGGCCTCGGCCTGCTGCGGCGACATGACATCGGACTCCCAGTACCACAGGCCGATGTTGTGGTGTCCTGCGAGGAAGTCGGCGCCGATGTCTGCGACGAAGAGCGGTAGCTGGTCCGGTGTTATCAGCAGCAGGTTGAAGTGATAGGGCTTGCGGTCTGCCGACAGGCGCTCGGCGGGCCCACCCGAGAGCTCGGACTGGCGTGAGGACGTGCGGTCGTAGGACACCTCCGCGAACGGCACTCCGGCGACGCGCAGGGCCTCACGCATGCGCCGTGCTGCGACCCCGAGGCCGAGCTCGGCTCCGAGGTAGCCGACGAGGTTCACCCCGAACGGTCGCTCACCGACCGCGGATGCGCGCACCGGCGACCCCACAGGCGCTGGCTCACCCACAAGGGTCACCAGAGAGGTCTCGCCGTCGCTGAGGCCGTGACTCCAGGTCCACTGGTTGAGCGACCCGGCATCGGCCCAACGCGCCCTCGAAAACGCTGCGGCCACATCGTGTCGCCTCGCGAAGACCTGGTCGATGTACTCGACGGGGCCCTTCGCCGTCGGCTCGGTCGGGGCGCCCAACGCGGCCACGAAGTCGCCCACCTCGCCGGTCACATAGGGGTTGGGCGGAAGTGGTGAGTCCGGCTCACCCAGGCTTGCCGACAGCATTCTCCGGTGGAATCTCCGCAGCTCGTAGGTGTCGGTGACACCGGGCATCACCGATCCAGGCGATCCAGGGTCCTGGTCGTCCATACCGGAGCCCAGCATTCGGGTGCTGCGTCCTCGGCAGATCCCTTGGAGACGGTCCCGGGCAGCGGCATCCAGCGTTGGGGGCACGAATGCCCACGGCGCACGGGGGTCGAGGCCGGCCATGTCGACCAACAGCGGCCCGCTCCGGGACCCGAGTAGGGATTGCAGGTCACCGGTCACCGATTCCGAGAGGATCGCTCCCGTTCCGGTCGGCAGGTCCCACCAGGGGGCAACAGCGGAATCGTCCGTGCCGTCGAGGGAGGGGTCGGTGGTCCGCAGGTAGGCTGCAACGCGATCACGCCACCAGCTCCACCACGGGGCGCGGGGGTTGGCGGCCTCGGCTGGCAGAATCAGCAGGCCAGGCTCGAATCCACCCCAGACCCGCCCGTCGGAGTCGGTGCTCGCCGGCCTCGCCCACGGAAGCGAACCGCTGGCGCCGAGTTCGCCTCCGGTCGGGGGGCGCAGCATCTCGAAGGTGGCATCGAGCACGACCAGGTCAGCACCCGAGCGGTCCCACGATTCGTGCATCCCGGCGATGATCCAGGGCAGAGACGCCCACGCGGCACCCACCGCGCCGAGGCACAGGTACAGGTCCTCCCAGCGGACGCCTTCGATCAGCAGACGTGCGCCGTCTGGTCCTGGTCCGAACACACCGGCGGGCAGGGTCCATAGGGATCGAACCTCCTCGGGATGACCCGGCTGGGGTTCGGAGCAGTACGCCTGGACCTGTGCGCTCGGATCCCAGGATGCGATCGATTCGGCGAGGGCGCGTGCGTGCGCGACGAGAGTCCGGTCTGCGAGTACGAGGTAGTTCACGCAGCGGTGAGCGTACCTGCTACTTCGCGATGATCTGGCGACAACCCAGGGGGGTGTCCGCGCCGGCGCCCTGGTTGAGCGCAGTGGCGCATACGGTGTGGGAGCCGTTGGGCAGGGTCACCTCCCATTCCCAGCCGTGGGCATCGCCCGCACCGAAGTAGGTCTTGCCGACGTCGGGTCGCGGGCGGTCCGCGTTGACGAGCCCGAGGGCCCAGCCGTTGACGGCGAGCCTCACCCGCGCCGCTCCGGTGACCCCGGGATCGAGCGCCCAGCCCGCCACCGTGACCCGGTTCCTGCTGTTGGTGATCGTGTCGTAGGCACCGATGGGCGAAGCGCCCGGCACGTTCACGTTGGTGCAGTCGATCCACACGTTCTGGCCGGCCCCACGGTTGCGAACCTCGATGCACACCCTGCGGGCACCCTCCGCGATTCCGTGCAGGTTGTACCAGAACCGGCCGTTGACGGTGCTTACCGACGCCCTGGCGACGCCGTCGACGATGAGCACCGTGTTGGACGGTCCGGAGGCATCGGGGTCCTTGGCCCATCCCCCCACCTGCAACCTGCCCGGATGGGCCCCGGTGGTGTCGATGCGGCCGTCCGGACTCTTGCCGGAGGGGTCCGCCACGCGCACGCTCCGACAGCCCAGGAAGAGCTCCTCGGCTCCCCTGCTGCTGAGAGCAGCCGCGCACACGTCCTTGAACCCCGGACCGACGTTGGGCACGGTGATCGAGAACCCGGTGTTGGGAAGCAGTCCCGGGTAGGCGGCCACCACGTCGGGCCGGGCGATGTTGGTCGTGGCCCGGACGGTCTTGCCGGCGGTGCCCACCCGAACGGTGGTGGGGCCGTCGACCGCGTACTCTCCGGCCCATCCGGTGGCTGTGACCGCTCCCCCGGAGGTGCTGACCGATTCGAGCATCCCCAGCGGGGAGGAGAGTGCCTGGGACCAGTCCTTCCACTCCTGGGCGCGCTGGCGTATCTGGGGAAGCAACTCGCTCGTGCGGCCGGGACATCCCGTCTGGCCCACGTCCCCATGGCCGACCACGTTCGGAATGTTCACCACCGTGCCTGCCGGGTACCTGGGCGAGCCGCCGGAGGTGTAGGTGCCCGAACCGGTCGGATCCACCTTGCCCAGGTACAGCTTCCACCCGGCTACCCGGCTGACACCCTCGATCGCGGCGGCCGGAGGCTGGGCGCTCGTGAAGTCACCGAGGATCGAGATACCCACGGTGTTGGTGTTGAAGCCGGACGCGTGGGCCCCCACGACCGGCCGGTCGATGCCACCCTGACGCCCCTCCCAGATCCCACCGAAGCGGTCGACCACGAAGTTGTAGCCGATGTCATCCCAGCCACGACCGTCCATGTGGTACGCCTGGATTCCACGCAGCATTCCCGGGACCTGGGCCTGGGAGTAGCCATTCGAGTTCACCGTGTGGTGCACCACAGCCTTCTTTATCGTGCTGCCGTAGTTGACAGCCCTGGCAGGCCGGGCACCCCACGCCCCGCGGTTGTTGATCCCGAACGGGGCGTTCTCGGCCCCCGCGACCGACTCGGTCATCGTGACGACGCGCCGGGTCTCGTCGCGCACCAGCACAACTCGTGCGGCGTCCGCGTCCTGGGGGGCGAGGTTGAGTTCGTAGCCGTCCGCGGAGGCCACCCAGAACGGCTCGGTACCCCAGTTCGCGGAGCGCTCCGCTGTCCCCGTCTCGTCGGGACCCTCGGCATCGTCGAGATGCAACTCGGTCCATGTATCCCACTGCCCCGCGGTGGTTCGCACCCGGAGCATCACCGGCGCGCTCGGTTCGCGGTCGAACACGACCGCGATCAGAGCGAACTCGTCGGTGCCGGAGCGCGCCGCCTGGACCCTCTGGTCGCCGATCGGCTCGTCAGCCGCTGCCTGGGCCTCGACATTCTGCTCCGCGGTGGCCTCCACCGGCTCGGGCAGATCCTCGCTGGCGGACACCGACGTGGTCACGAAACCGACCTCGGGTAGCGGAGCCATCAACATCATCAGGCACACCGCTGCGAACACGGTCGACCGGCGAGCGTACTTGTGCAGAACCATGGGCGGGTGGTACCTCGACTCGTGGAGGACGAAGCCTCTACCTGGCGGACACGACGGAACCATCGAAGCTCACGGTCAGCAGTCAGTGCACTGCTGACCGTGAACGAACGGCGCCGATTACTGCGGATATGTTACGTCTGTCTTGGGACCGAAACAGGTCAGGAGAGCATCTCGGGCTGCATGCGCCGCCTGAAGCCATGAGGGCGGGTCGAAACCCCGTGCCGATGCAACCATCGAATCGTGGTACCCGGGGTCGGTGAGCCGATGTGACATCTCGCCGACCCATGCTTGGAGGTCCGCTGGATCGAGGTAAAAAGCAGCATCGCCGCCCGCTTGGCGCAGACCCGCAGAATCGGATGCCACGACCGGCACACCGCGCAGCAGAGCCTCCACCACCGGCAGACCGAAACCCTCCGCGAGGCTCGGCACCAACACCGTGTGAGCTCGCGAGTAGAGGCTCTCCAGGACCGCATCGCCTGCATCCGGGAACCAGTGGAGGCGGGCATCGTTGCCACCCACCCGGCCGCTCCGTGTTCCCTCGAGGCGCCGCAGTTCCGATTCGGCACCCCACCCGTAGCGTCCCACCACCACCAGGTGAAGGTTCCGATGGTCGGGCGCGAGGGCCTCGAAGAGGTCCAGTGCGAGCGCGTGGTTCTTGCGCGTCTCGACCGTGCCCACGACGAGCAGGTAGTCGACCCCGGGGTTGCCCAACCCCGCGGGCAACGCGTCGTTCGCTCCGTCAAGCCCCCCCTCCCGCGCGCCGATGGGATCGGCGCCGAGCGGCATCCGGGCGACCTCCACATCGGTGCGGTCGGGGTCGACGTGACGCCGGATCTGCGCCTCGGTCTCCTCGCTCGCGCACAGCAGCAACTCCGAATGCGCTAGTTGGGCCTCGACGGTCGGATCGAAGATCCGCCGGAGCGCCGGCGCGAACCACTCGGGGTGTTCCAACGGGAACAGGTCGTGCACGAAGGTCGCCACATGGACCCCCCGGCCGCGCAGTGCACCCAGAAGTGCCGCTCGGTCGACCTGGGTCTCGTTCCACACCGCGTCGAGCTCGAAGAGCACCGCTTCGCCAGGAATCCCCGCTAGCACGAGGTCGTCCTCGATGGCCCGACGTGTCCGGCCGAAGACCCACTCCCGGCCAGACCGCACCAGCGAGATCACCCCGAGCGCACCGAGCGCACCACGCAGCGCGGAGCGGGCGTGCTCCGCCGGGCCGACCGCTGCTGGAATCGCCGCCCCGGAGCGCAACAGCGATTCGTACTCGTCGCTGGTGATCCGACGGTAGGCACTGTTGCGCTCACACCACCGGATGAGGACCATCTCGATGCCCGGTGCTGCGGTCGGCAGCTCCGCGACCAGGCCACAGACCACCCTCTGGATCCCCGCCCGGTAGCCGGCCTTTAGCGTCTCGCCGACATCCACATACACCAGCAGGGGCCCACCGGGACGGCGCTTCGGTTCTGGCACCCCTGATCGGGGCTGGCCGATAGAGCGGACACGGTCCGTCGGTCGACGCCCGACCCCGCGCGAGCGGCGTGCCCGTGGCCACCGCGCGATCGCGGAGACCACCGCTGAGGTCCAGGTGGCGAGCGGTTGCCACTGGGCGGCAGAACCACGGCGTAGGCGTCCGAACACGTTCACCCGGAACAGACGCCACATTCCGCGACGCAACCACGCCAGCGCATGGCGTAGGTCTGCGGCATCACCGTTTCGGAACACCGTCGTGAGCCAGTTGCGCCGGTCGAGGAACACGTGCAGGCGTGAACCACCTCCACCCGAGGCTCCGAACGCATGGTGCACCACCGCATCCGGCGCGGTGAGCACCACCCTCCCCGACCTTCGCATCCTCCACGACAGGTCGGTGTCCTCGTAGTAGGCGAAGTAGTGCGGGTCGAACAGCCCCACCTCCTCCAGGGCATCCGAGTTCAGAAGTGCAGCTCCTCCGCAGAACCCATCGACCGGGCGTGACGTTCGGTCCCGGAGTGACCCGTCGAGCTCCCCGTAGCCGATGTCGAATCCCTCGACCGACTCGTTCAGGCCGGTTCCCAGGCCGTTGCGCAACACCTCGGCCTCGGCGCCGCTCGATCGGAGGAGCACCTCAGCGCCGGATTCGTCCACGAGACGGGCCTCGACCTGGCCGCCCGGTTCACCGCAGGGCACCCAGAGCGTCCCGCGCTCACCCTCTGGGAGCTGCCAGAGTCGACCTGCCGGCCACTGCAACGCCCCTTGGTCGTTCCACTCCGAGGAGGCCCGGACCGCTCCGGTCACCTCCAGCGGGCGCCCACCGGAGACCGAGGCGAACGCCGACACCAGGGTCAGGTCGGAATAGGCCGGACCTACGTCTACCGGGACGAATGCCGGATCCAACAGCAGCCGCGATGCGACAGCGCCGACGTCGGTGCGCTCACCCACGACGGCGAGCATCCGGTCGATCCAACCCGGTTCGCAGGTGGCGTCGTTGTTCAGCAGAGCGATCCACTCGGGCCGTTCACCCGGGCCGTCGAGCAATTCGCGGATTCCTCGGTTGCAACCCTCCGCGAAGCCGAGGTTCGAGTCGTTCTCGACGAGCTCCACCTCCGGGGTACCAGGATGGGTCAACCACTGCTTGAGCTCTTCGCGCGAGCCATCCACCGAGCCGTTGTCGACGAGCACGATCCGCAGTCGGTCCCGGGGATGCGTAGTTGCCCCCAGAGAGTCGATGCAGCGCCTGGTGAACCACGCAGCGTTCCAGTTGAGGACTACCACCCCGACCATGGGGGCGCTACGGGAGGCTTCGCCTTTGGCCGCGGGCGGGGTCGCGCTCACCGCAGCGATCCTATTGATCCGACCCTGACCTCTCGGGCACCCCGGCGCTACCGGTCAGCACCCGAATCGGCGTGGCACACCGCCACCGCCGGGACCTTCGGTCGGCGGCGGCCTGTGTTGGCCTGCTCAGGCCGGCGCGGCGAGCGGGGCGGGCATGCAGTGGTCCTCGAGCTCGACCACCTGGATGCGCTCGCGGTTCTCCCAGGTGATCTCGTTGCCGGGGTCCGTGCGGAGCTTGAACTCGCGGAACTCCATGTCGAGGGTGTCCACCGTGAGGTACCGTCCGATCAGCGGATCGCCGAGGTCGAGCAGGACCTTGACGGTCTCGATCGCCTGGATCGTGCCGATCAACCCGGGCAACATCCCGAGCACGCCCGCCTCCGAGCAGCTGGGGGCGAGCTCCGGTGGGGGTGGTTCGGGGAGCATGTCGCGGTAGGTGGGTCCCTTGCGGGGATCGAACACGGTCACCTGGCCCTCGAAACGGAAGATCGAGCCGTGGACGACGGGGATCCCCAGCTTCACCGATGCGTCGTTGAGCATGTAGCGGACCGGGAAGTTGTCCGCTCCGTCGACCACGATGTCGAAGCCCGAGATGATCTCCTCGATGTTGGAGGCGTCGAGGCGCACGTCGTAGGTGATCACGTTCACATCCGGGTTCAACAGCGTGATCGTCTTCTTGGCGGAGTCGACCTTGCGCTCACCGATGCGGTCGAGGTTGTGCAGCACCTGGCGCTGGAGGTTGGATTCGTCGACCACGTCCATGTCGACGATCCCGACCGTGCCCACGCCGGCTGCCGCCAGATACAGCGCCGAGGGGGAACCCAGGCCGCCGGCACCGAGCAGGAGCACCTTCGAGTCGAGCAGCTTCTGCTGACCCGCATCGCCCACCTCGGGCAACAGCAGGTGCCGTTGGTAGCGGTTGCGCTGTTCGGGGCTGAGCACCTCCGGTACCCGCCAGTCACGCCCCTCGTCCTTCCAGCGGTTGAAACCACCGGCCATCGAGACCACATCGCTGTATCCGAGCTCTCCGAGGGTCCGCGCTGCGAACGCCGAACGGACACCACCAGCACACATCGCCACCACGGGCGCGGACTTGTCGGTCAGCTTGCCCTCCACCTGGCTCTCCAGGTGCCCCCTGGGCAGGAACACAGAGCCCGGTACGGCACCCTGTTCGAACTCGTCAGCCTCGCGGACGTCCAACAGGATCGCCCCTTCGGCCATCATCGCCTCGGCCTCCGCAGGGTCGACCTCGCGGATGTCGGCCTTGGCTGCGTTCAACAGTTCACGGAAGTTCGCCATCGTCAGTCCTCGTCGTCATCGTCGATGCGTCCAACAGCACTAAACCCTACCAAGTTGGTCAACATTCCCGAAGTTCGGCTGGATCGGTTACGGGACGTCGAGGATCAGTGGCAGCGCCTCGGAGATCGACCCGTCCACCTTCACTTCCGCGAACGAGTCGGCCATGGTCTCACCCCGGTTGACCACCACGACCGGGATACCCCGCTGGCGCGCCCGGATCGCCATCGAGTTCACCGGCGAGACCTCGAGGGTCGTGCCCACCGCGAGGAACGCGTCGGCTCCGTCGACCACCTCCATGGCGCGCTCCATCGCACCCTCGGGCAGCATCTCGCCGAACATCACCACGGTGGTCTTGAGAATGCCCCCGCAGTGCGCACAGCTCGGATCCTCGTCACCCGCGCGCACACGATCGAGCACACCTTCGATCGGGCCGCCGGCTCCGCATACCGTGCACGCATAGCCGGCGATGGAACCGTGCACCTCGGTCAGCAGGTCCGCGCTGGTGCCGGCCTTCTGGTGCAGTCCGTCGATGTTCTGGGTGACGAGACCCGCAAGCGCGCCCCGGCGCTCCAGGTCGACCAACGCGTCGTGACCCGCGGTGGGTTCCGCCTGCACCAGTCGGCTGTCGAGGCGCATACGCCACGATGCCCGGCGGGCCTCGGGGTCGGTGAGAAACGTCTCGATGTTCGCCGCCCGTTCAGCTCCCGGATTCTTCGTCCACAGCCCATCGGGTCCCCTGAAGTCGGGGATCCCTGCATCGGTGGAGATGCCGGCCCCGGTCAACACCGCGATGGACCCGACCGACGACAGCACCCTCTGCGCCGCGTCGAGCGCAGTGCCGGAATCACCGTCCATGCCCCTAGAGTGCCATCCGATGCCCACCGGACGAACACTCGTGGTTGTCGGCGGCGGGATCGTCGGACTGGCCACGGCACGCAAGCTCCAGTTGGACCATCCTGGCGACGAGGTGGTCGTGCTGGAAAAGGAATCCTCGCTGGCCGTGCACCAGAGTGGACACAACAGCGGCGTGATCCACTCCGGCATCTACTACCCACCGGGCAGCTACAAGGCGAGGTTCGCGATAGCCGGGAGTCGCTCGATCGCAGCGTATGCACGCGAGCGCGGGATACCACACGAGATCACGGGCAAGCTGATAGTCGCAACCCGCCCCGACGAGCTCCCCAGGTTGGACGCCCTATACCGCAGGGGCCTGGATCACGGACTCGACGTGAGAACACTCGATGCATCCGAGGCACGGGAGCACGAACCGCACGTCGCGGCGATCGCCGCTGTGCACGTCGCATCGACCGGGATCGTGGACTACCCGGCGGTGGCGTCAGCCTTCGCGCAGGACCTGGTCGAGGCGGGTGGCCGCATCGACCTGCGCACCGCAGTTCATTCGGTGCGGCCCGACAACGACCGACAGGTCGTGCTCACCACCTCGGGACCCATCCACGCCGATCAGGTCGTGACGTGTGCGGGGCTCCACAGCGACCACGTGGCGGTCGCCTCGGGGGCCGGCACGACAGCCCGGATCGTGGCGTTCCGCGGCGAGTACTACGAGCTCACTCCTGCCGCAGGTGGTCTGGTCAACGGATTGGTCTATCCGGTTCCGGACCCCGACTTCCCATTCCTGGGCGTGCACCTGACCCGAGGGATCGACGGTTCGGTGCACGCGGGACCCAACGCGGTGCTGGCACTCGCACGCGAGGGCTACCGATGGCGCGACGTCTCACCGGGGGAGCTGCTCTCCCTCGCCAGGTCCCGTGGATTCCGACGACTTGCCGCACGACATGCCCGCCAGGGCTTCGACGAGATGAGGCGCTCGGTGAGCAAGTCGCTGTTCCTGCGCGAGCTGCAACGTCTCGTACCGGAGATCGAATCGCGCGATCTGGTGCGCTCGCCCGCGGGTGTACGTGCCCAGGCCCTATCGGAGAACGGCGACCTGGTCGACGACTTCCTGTTGGTCGACCAGCACGGTACCGACGGTGCACCCCGCGGCGATCAGGACCACCCGCAGATCCTCCACGTGCTCAACGCCCCGTCCCCTGCGGCCACGTCGAGCATCGAGATCGGCTCGGAGATCTCCCGGCGGATGGGCCTCAGAGCTCGGTGAGCGGATACCGGCGCACCCTGACCACCAGCATGCCGAAACCGATCGCCAGCATCGCGACGGTGCCCGCGGCCATCAACGGCACGGTGGCGCCGTTGATGTCCTGACGGTCGGCCACCGACACGATCGGGGTCTGGTCCACCGAACCCACATACGGAACCGCCTCGGGCTGGGGGTCCACCGCACCTTGGGATGGCAAGGCACCCGAAGCCGGGGACATGAACGCGACCACGCCAGCAAGGACCAGTGCCGCTGCCATGGTCCGCAGGACGAGCGCGGACGTATCGCAGGCGCGTAGGAGGCGATGTGCTGGGGGTTGCACCGCAGCAGACGGTAGTCCCGGACGTGCCACAGATCGCGAATGCAGCGGGGGGCTCCATGGCCCGGTGACCGAAGGCCCGCCCGTACTTAGCGTGCGACCGATGGACATCGACCACCCCGCCGACCCGGCCACGGACACACACCGATCTACCGACCTGCCCCGATCTGCGGGCGCCCAGGTGTCGGCTGATGTACCGGTGATGCGTTTCGCCCCCTGGTGGGAGCCCGATCTGGCCCTGTGCGGGCACGACCCCACTGGTGGCTACGTAGAGACCTACTGGACCCCCGTGCTGGGACCGGCGTCGACCATGACACTGCGTTGGGTCACCCACATGTTCGAGTTGCACGGCGGAGGCTTCGAGATCCCATTCGGCGAATTCGCGGCACGGATCGGTTTGGGAGCACGCAAGGGGCGCCACTCACCCGCTGCGCGATGCGTGGACCGCCTCCGGTACTTCAACCTCGCATCCATCCGTGGGGAGGTGCTCATCCGAACCCACGTCCCGAGCCTGCCCGCTCACCTTCGACGAAGGCTCCCGTCGGAGTTGCGCCGGTCGCTTCCGCGATCTTGACCAGCTGACGGTGCTCCAGGTGCTCTGGGCTCCAGGTGCTCTGGGACCACTCCTCGGCTAGGGCTGTACCTCGGCTAGGGCTGTACCTCGGTGGGGTCGGCCTGGGCATCCTGCCAATCCACCAACATCCGACAGAGCGTGCGGACTCCGAAGCCGGTTCCGCCCTTTGGATTGACCCCGTCCACCGAGTTGCCCATCGCCGGACCGGCGATGTCCAGGTGTGCCCACGGGATCCCGCTGCCCACGAAGCGCGACAGGAACAGGCCGGCGGTGAGCGCGCCTCCGTAGCGCGTGCCGATGTTCTTGAGGTCCGCCACATCCGATTCGAGCAACTTCGAGTAGTCCTCGGGCAGTGGCAACGGCCAGACCCTCTCACCAGCAGCTGATGCGGCGTCGCTGATCCGCTGTTGCAGCGCTTCGTCGTTGGACATGAGGCCCGCGATCCGCTCACCGAGGGCAACCATGCACGCACCGGTGAGCGTCGCGAGGTCGACGATCGCCGCGGGCTTCTCCTCGGAGGCGAGCACGAGGGCCTCGCCGAGGACCAGGCGACCCTCGGCATCGGTGTTGAGTACCTCGACCGTGGTCCCGTTGCGCGCCGTGTACACGTCGCCCGGACGTTGCGCATCGGGACCGGTCATGTTGTCGGTGAGCGGGGTGAACGAGACCACCCGAACCCCCGCGCCCAACGCCGGAAGCGCACACATCGCGGCGACGACCGCAGCGGCACCTCCCATGTCCATCTTCATGCCGACCATGGAGTCCGCAGGCTTGATCGACAAACCACCGGAGTCGAATGTGATCCCCTTGCCGACGAGGGCGATCGTCGGCACATCGGCGCCTTCCCCGGAGACATCGGGCTCGTAGGTGAGCTTGACGAGACGGGGCGGGTGGGCCGAGCCGGCGTTGACGGCGAGGATTCCACCCAGGCGTTGCTCGGCGATCGCCTCCTCGTCGAGCACCTCGACGCCCAACCCGGCCGCTGCGGCGCGCTCGGCGGCGAGTTCGGCGAAGCGCTCCGGGATGAGCGTGCCACCGGGTTCGTTCACGAGGTCCCGGGCGAAGCACACCGCATCTGCGGTCGCGGCCGCGAGGGCCACCTCACCCCGAAGCGCCCTCAGGTCGCCCTCGGCGACGATCGTGAGGTTCGACAGGTGCCCCCCGGCGTCGGGATCGCTACGCAGGGCCGTATAGCTGTAGGCGGACAGCGCCGCCGCCTCGGCAACGACACCGACCGCGCCTCGCACCTCCAGGGTGTGCTCGTCCATCACGATCGCCGCCCGGCGGTGTCGCGACACCGATCGCACGAACGCAGCGACCGCCGATCTCAGCGCGCCGGGACCCACGCTCCCGGCGCCACCGAGGCCGACCACGACCCGCGTCCGATCGTCGTCGGTCAGTACCATCACCGACCCCGGTTTGCCCGTGAAGCCCATCCGGTCGACCGTGGCCCTGCGAACCCCTGGGATCTTCGAAAGCCGGTCCGAATGGGCGAACTCGCCCACCGCTGTCGCCCCCGATGGTGTGGATGCCGAAACCTTGACCGCCAACAGATCACTCATGGTTCCCCTTCAACTCCTGTGTCGATTGCCAATTGGGTCGATTGCAACACTGGTCGATTGCAACACTGACAGCATCGCACCCGGTGCCGACATCATCGTTCGCATCGGACCCCGAAGGTCCCGGTCTGGGTGCGGATCACTCCGGCACGTCCCTCACCGCCATCCACTGACCCTCCGCCCAGCGTGCGTACACGAAGAGCAGGTCCGACAAGCGGTTCAGGTACTTCGCTGCGACCGAACCCTCGAGCCCGAGTGCCACCGTCGAACGTTCAGCCCGCCGGGTGACGGTCCTTGCGAAGTCGAGCGCGGCCGAAGTGGGGTCCTGACCGGGCACCACGAACTCCCGCGGCGCCTCGTAGCGGGTCTGATACTCGTCGATGGATGATTCGAGTCGGCCGACCATCTCCTCGGTGACCAGCGTCGAGCCGGCCGTGAGCTTGGAGCGGTTCTGCGGTGCTGTGGCCAACTCCGCCATCAACACCCACAGGTCCCGCTCGATGGCTGTGAGAAGCCCATCCAACTCACCTGAACGTCCGACCGTCGCTCGCGCCATGCCGATCGCGGCCTGTGCCTCGTCCACATCGCCGTAGGCCGCTGGGGCCAGGGAGTCCTTGGCCACCCTGCCGCCGTAGAGCAGCCCGGTGGTTCCGTCATCACCGGTCCGGGTGTAGATGTCCATGACCGTGACCCTACATTGGGCCACCAGCTCGGAGATTTCTGGTGATGGGCCGTGCAATTCGGCCCGGTACCTTTGTTGACATGGTTGATGCAGCGTCCAAGGAGTCTCCCTACCTCGATCTGGTCCGGCGCAAGGTCGTCGTGTTCGACGGTGCCGCGGGCACCTGGTTACAGGGCCACGATCTCACCGCGGACGACTTCGGAGGTGCGGAGTTCGAGGGCTGCAACGAGTTGTTGAGCCGCACGCGGCCGGACCTCATCACCCAGATGCACCGCGAGTACCTGGAGGCCGGGGCGGACGTGGTCGAGTCCAACACCTTCGGTTCTTTCGCCGTGCCACTCGGCGAGTACGGCATCCCCGACGATGCGCGCGAGCTGTCGCGGGTTTCGGCCTCGCTTGCCCGTGCGGTCGCCGACGAGTTCTCGAGCGCCGAGCGACCCCGCTTCGTCGCCGGTTCCATCGGTCCGGGTACGAAGTTCGCCTCACTCGGTCAGATCGCTTTCGCGGAGTTGCGCGACATGTATGCGGAGCAGGCCCGCGGCCTGTTGGAGGGTGGTGTCGACCTGTTCATCATCGAGACCCAGTTCGACCTCCTCGGCCTGAAGGCCGCCATGGGTGGCTGTCGCATCGCCATGTCGGAAGCCGGCCGTACCGTGCCGATCCAGACCCAGGTGACGATCGAGCTGACCGGGAGGATGCTGCCCGGCACCGAGATCGGCGCGGCGTTGGTCGCACTCGATGCGATGGACCCCGACGTGATCGGGATCAACTGTGCGACCGGGCCCGCCGAGATGAGCGAGCACCTGCGCCACCTCGCAGCCCACAGCCGGGTGCCGATCGCGTGTCTGCCCAACGCAGGCCTGCCGTCGGTGGTGGACGGAAAGATGCACTACGACCTGACCGCGGAGGACTTCGTGGCGCACCAGAAGCGCTTCGTGGAGGACTTCGGTGTCGGCATAGTCGGTGGCTGCTGCGGAACTACCCCCGGGTACATCCGCCAGCTCGCGGACGCCGTCGGCGAACGCGAACCTGTGGTGCGCGAACCGCACTTCGAACACGGCGTCACTTCCATCTACTCGGCGGTCAGCTTCCCCGAGCCCTCCGGGGCCGACGCTGGCGGATCCGGCGCCACCGACCTGCTGATCATCGGGGAGCGCACCAACACCAACGGTTCCAAGGCCTTCCGCGAGGCGATGATCGACGGCGACTGGGACACCTGTGTGCAGATGGCCAAGGACCAGGTCACCCAGGGGGCGCACATCCTCGACGTGTGCGTTGACTACGTCGGCCGCGACGGCACGATCGACATGGACGAGATCGCGAGCCGCTTCGCCACCCAGGCCTCGGTCCCGCTCGTGTTGGATTCGACAGAACCCGAGGTGATGGAAGCGGGCCTCGCCCACCTCGGCGGCCGGGCGATCCTCAACTCGGCGAACCTGGAGGATGGTGAGGCGCAGGGGTCACGGCTCGATCGCGTGTTCACCCTTGCGAAGACCTACGGCACCGCCGTGATCTGCCTGTTGATCGATGAGGAAGGCCAGGCGCGTGACACCGAGTGGAAGATGCGGGTCGCCCACCGAATCCACGACCTGGCCACCCAGCGCTACGGACTCGAGGCCGAGGACCTGATCTTCGACGCCCTCACCTTCCCCCTTTCGACCGGCGACGACGACCTCCGTGGCGACGCGATGGCCACGATCGAGGCGATCAGGCGCATCCAGAGCGAACTGCCGGGCGTGCACACGACCCTCGGGGTGTCCAACGTGAGCTTCGGACTTAAACCGGCGGCACGCCACGTGCTCAACAGCGTGTTCCTCCACGAGTGCACCGAGGCCGGGCTCGACTCGGCGATCGTGCACGCAGCGAAGATCCTTCCGTTGAATCGCATCCCCGAGGACCAGCGCGACGTGTGCCTGGACCTGATCCACGACCGACGCGGCACCGCGGGAGCGCTGTCGGGAGGCGACGATTCCTACGATCCCCTGACGAAGCTCCTCGAGCTCTTCGAGGACGTCACCATCGACGAGGGGCCCGCCGAGGACCGTTCCGATTGGCCTGTCGAACAGCGACTGAGCCAGCGGATCATCGACGGTGAGCGAAACGGTCTCATCGAGGAGCTCGACGAGGCCCTCGCGGGTGGGTTGGCACCCCTGGAGATCATCAACGACGTCCTGCTGTCGGGCATGAAGGTGGTCGGCGAGCTCTTCGGCGCGGGTGAGATGCAACTTCCGTTCGTGTTGCAGTCCGCCGAGACGATGAAGACCGCGGTGGCCCACCTCGAACCCCTGATGGAGGCCACCGACGACACCGGCGGCAAGGGCCGCATCGTTCTCGCCACCGTCAAGGGCGACGTGCACGACATCGGCAAGAACCTGGTCGACATCATCCTGTCGAACAACGGCTACGAGGTGCACAACCTCGGCATCAAGATCTCGATCACCGAGATGATCGACAAGGCGCTCGAGGTCAAGGCGGACGCGATCGGCATGTCGGGCCTGCTGGTGAAGTCGACGCTGATCATGCGCGAGAACCTCGAGGAGCTGAACACCCGCGAGCTCGCCGAGATGCCGGTGCTGCTCGGCGGCGCCGCTCTCACCCGCACCTACGTGGAGCGCGACCTCCGCGAGGTCTACGACGGCCGCCTGTTCTACGGCAAGGATGCCTTCGAGGGCCTCCACGTGATGGACCGCCTCGGCGAGATCCGTCGGGGCGGGCAAGACGATCCGGGATGGGGCCGCGAACCCGGCGGCCGCGACCTTCCACGCCGTTCTGGCGAACCCGAAGAGCCCGTCGAGGTGCCGGCCCGCTCTCCGGAGGTCGGCACCGACAACCCGGTGTTCACTCCCCCGTTCCTGGGTTCCGAGGTGGTCAAGGGGGTACCGATCGACGAGATCTCGAAGTGGATCAACGAGACGGCGTTGTTCCGCAACCAGTGGCAGTTCCGACCCGAGAAGAGCTCGGGTGGAGCGGTCGAGAGCGACGCCGACTTCAAGGAGCGGATCCGGCCGATCCTGCGCGAGCAGCTAGCTATTGCGAAGCAGGAAGGGCTGCTGGTACCCCAGGTCGTCTACGGCTTCTTCCCCGCCAACGCGGATGGGAACGACCTGGTCATCTGGAGTGACGAGTCGCGCACCGAGGAGGCCGCCCGCTTCCACTACCCACGCCAGCGCAAGGATCCGTTCCTGTGCATCGCGGACTTCTTCCGTCCCCTGGTCGACGGCGAGCCCGGCTCGGGAGAGCCCGACTACGCGGCCTTCCAGATCGTGAGCATGGGCGCCGCCGTCTCCGAACGCACCGCGGAGCTGTTCGCAAACGACAGGTACCAGGACTACCTGTGGTTGCACGGCCTCGGTGTGGAGATGGCCGAAGCATGCGCGGAGATGTGGCACCGCCGGATCCGCGAGGAGTGGGGCTTCGCAGACGAGGACCCCGACGGTACGAGCACACCCACCACCGACGCGCTCGCCGGGCTGTTCCGTCAGCGCTACCGCAGTGGCCGCTACTCCTGGGGCTACCCCGCGTGTCCCGACCTCGAGGACAACGTCGTAGCGGCACAGCTGCTGGGGGCGGATCGCATCGGTGTGGAGTGCTCCGAGGCGACCAGCTTCCAGTACCAGCCAGAGCAGACCACCTCAGCGTTGATCTGCCACCACCCGAGGGCCAAGTACTTCGTGGCGAGGTGATCGGCCGGTGGCGAGGTGATCGGTCGAATCGGTCCGATCAGGATGCACCCTTGCGGGAGATCACCGCGGGGATGGTCCGCAACAGGATGCTCAGGTCGGTCAGCATCGACCAGTTGTCGATGTAGTACAGGTCGAGTCGCTGGTACTCGCTGAAGGTGGTCCCACTACGGCCGTTGACCTGCCACATGCCGGTGATGCCCGGCCGCACCCGCAGCCGGTTGCGCAACTCCTCACCCCACTCGTCGGCTTCCTCTGCAAGGGCGGGCCGCGGTCCGACGAGGCTCATCTCACCGACCAGGACGTTCCAGAGCTGCGGGAGCTCGTCGATGCTGAACTTGCGGAGGCACCCGCCCACGCGGGTGACCCGTGGATCGTCCTTCATCTTGAACATCGGCCCGTCGCACTCGTTGTGCTCGCGTAGATCGGACCGCTGGTTCTCGGCGTCCTGCACCATCGTGCGCAGCTTGTGCACCTGGAAGTGCCGCCCACGGTGGCCCAGCCGCTCCTGTGAGTAGAAGACCGGCCTGCCGGTGTCGAGCATGATCGCTATCGCAGCGATTGCAATGATCGGAGACGTCAAGACCAGGGCCACCGCAGAGACCACGATGTCGAAAGCGCGCTTGGCAGTCGCCCTCCAGCCGCCGCGGAAGCCCGGGTCGATCGCGATGAGGGGGTTCGGGCCCAGCGTGTGGACGTGGATCCGGCTGTTGGCCACCCCGGTCAGCCCGGAGCTCATCTCCAGCCCGATTCCCTTGTCGAGGAAGGAGCGCAGGAGCTTCGTGGGAGCGACAGCATCCAGCGACGTCGCAGCTATGACCACGCTCTGGACACCCAACTCCGCGGCGGTGGTAGCAGGATCGATCGAGTAGCGCACCTCGATTCCATCGAGACGGTTGGCCACCGCCCGGTCGTCGGTTATGAAACCGACGACCTCCCTTCCGAGGATCGGATCCTTGAGAGACTCGGCCAACTCGATCGCTTCCTCGTTGGTGCCGATGATCGCAACCGGCCGAAGCCCCCTACCCTTGCGGCGCTGACCTCTGACCCAGAGCCGGATCACCTGGCGTTCCATCAGCAGAACGGGAACCATCAGGATCACTGCGGTACCGATCATCGCACGGGGCACTTCGAGGTTGATCGGCCACGCCAGCAGGATCGTGACGAACGCCCCGAGTCCAACTGCGTACACGACACGTATCACGTCGGACATCATCCGGCTGTCGTCGCGTTCGGCATACAGCCGCTGCGACGCGAACACCACTATCCACGCGGGAAGCGAGCAGGCGGCGAAGAGGATCTGGCCGTCGATCTCGCGGGTGGGGCCCTCGAACCAGCGCACCCAGGAGGCGATCCCCGCCAGCAGGCAACAGAAGATGATCGCCGCGTCGACCAGGGCCGCGAGGATCGGCACGCCGGGCTTGGACCGGGCGGTCGAGCGCGACCTCGCCGCGGCGGAACCACCGGTGCTCAGGGAGCGGCGTTCGGGACCGTCATAGCGCGCGCAGCTGTCGCGGCGTTCGACGATGTCCTGTTGTTCTTCGCGGATCCTCACCTACGCCAGCCTTCCGTCCCGTCGCGGACCTAAGAGGAGATTGGGTTGGATTGATATTACAGTACATACACTGATATCACCGAAGATCGGATCTAACAACGCCTCAACCATCAACACGCCGGGTAATTGACGTTCCCTCTGTCGCCCAAACGCCTATTCGTGTGATTCGCCCTTCTCATTCACCCTGCCACCAGCTTTCATAGCACGTCGGATGGCTTCGTGTCGCATGAATGCGGCCCTGAGCATCGAACGGTGGCTATCTCGCCTCCACACAGACACGGCCGGCTCGGAGTCAGCGGGCGGTGGGCAGCCGTTGTACGATCGTCAGCACCTCGGCGAACAGGTCGCCGTGGCCGCCCAGCCGCTGGAGCGCGTCACCGGCGTCGAACACGAGCGGCTGCGATCGGTCCGCCCCGGCGCTCACCTCGTCCCAGGTCAACGGCGTCGACACCGTGGGCTCGGATCGCCCACGCAGCGAGTAGGCGCAGATCGTCGTCTTGTGGAAGGCGTTCTGCGACCAGTCCACGAACACCTTGCCGCCGCGCTCGGCGCGTGCCATCTCCACGGTCACCCCTCTGGGATGTCGTTGCTGGAGCAACGATCCCACAGCCCGGGCGAAGTCGGCGCAGTGCTCGTGTGTGTGCGCATCCCCGCCCTCTCCGTTCAACGGCACGTAGACCTGCATCCCCTTGGACCCCGAGGTCTTCGCGAACGACCGGAGCCCTGCGCTCTCGAGGATGTCGCGCGCCTCGATCGCGAGCTCGGCACATGTTCCGACATCGGTTCCCGGACCCGGGTCGAGATCGAACACACATGCGCGCGGGTTGCCGAGATCGGCGGCGAGCGCCATCGGGGTGTGTATCTCCAGAGCGGCGAGGTTGGCGGTCCACACGAGCGCGGCCGGCTCGTCGAGGGTGCAGTATCGGACCTCACCCCGCGACCGTCCCGGGCCGCGGGCGGTTGGGACCCACTCCGGGTGCCCTTTGGGACAGTTCTTCTCGAAGAAGTCGGACTCGCCGACCCCGTTGGGCCAACGGCGCAGGGTCACGCACCTTCCTCGCGTGTGGTCGACCATCACATCGGAGATACGTGCGTAGTAGTCGATCACCTCGGCCTTGGTGAATCCCGTTGCCGGGTAGAGGACCTTGTCGAGGTTCGACAGGGTCAGCTGTCGACCACGCACCTCCACGGGGGTCTGGTCAGCCATGGCCAACCACCGTACGGATCACAGTGACGACCCCCGGAATACCCCCGGCACCGGTCTGGCCCGCGCTCAGGCGCTGCGCTCCTTGCTCGGATGCCTGCCCCGGGCCTCCCGTGCCTCGGCCACGGACTTCTCGAGCGCTGCCATCAGGTCGACCACCACCTCGTCGCTGGGTCCGCTCGGCCCCTCGAGCGCCGGTGCTGCGCCTGCGGCCTTCGCCTCGATGAGCTCCATGACATCGGCCCGGTAGCTGTCGTGGTACAGCGTGGGATCGAACTCACCGGTAAGCGACTCGATCAGCTGACCGGCCATCTCCCGCTCGCGGTCCGACACCGACACATCGGTGAGCTCGTCGTACTCGGGGATCTCCGACGCTGCGTTGATCTCGTCGGCGTAGACCATCATCGACAGCAGGAGCCTCCCGTCGGTGGGCCGCATGAGTGCCACGTACTGCTTGGATCGCATCACGAATCGGGCGACTGCCACCTTGTGAGACTCGGTGAGCGCCTCGACCAACAGCGCATAGGGCTTGGCACCGCCGGGGCCCGGTGCCACGTGGAACGCTCCGTCGAAGAAGATCGGGTCGACCTCTGCGAGGTCCACGAACTCCTCGAGGTCGATCGTATGGGTGGCCCGCGGTTGCAACGAGGCGAGTTCGTCGTCGGTCACCACGACGTAGTTGCCCTTGGACACCTCGTAGCCCTTCACGAGCTGGGAGGCATCGACGGGTTCACCGGTCTCCGCGTTCACCCGTTGGTTGCGGATGCGCGCGTTGTTGGAGGGGTCGATCTGGTTGAAGCTGACCGACCGCTTCGTGATGGCCGAATAGAGCTTCACGGGGATGTTGATGAGCCCGAAGCTGATCGCTCCGCTCCACACCGCTCGTGGCATCGTCACTCCTTCGCTTCGGCCGGCCTCTGTTGCTACCGGCCTCTCGTGCTACCGGCCTCTCCTGTGGCCGTTCGACTGTTCCACATCCAGTATCGGCCGTGGCGAACCCTTGTGAAAGGGTCCGCCTCAGGTGGTGGCGCCAGACAGGATCGCCCTGGCGACCAGATCGGTGCCGAACGCCGTGAGCAGAGCCAGGTACAACAGCCCCGTCGCCGCCATGACAGCGGAGTACTGACGCTCCCGAAGCGCCAGTCGGGTCACCACCACAAGTGCCCCCGTGGTGAGCGCGGAGGCCACCCAGAACCACCCCAGCATCCCGCTGTAGCCGTCGTCGATGGATCCTGTGATCACCTCCACCATCCCCGGTGGAACCAGCAGCAGGACCACCTCCACGGGCCAGATCCAACCGAGGATGCCGACCAGTTGGTTGAGAGCGGCGCGCGGTAGTCCCGGTTGTGTCAGGTACCAGTGTCCGAGCAGCATCGCATCGCTGACACAGCCGAGGAAGGCCGCGCCGACCACCGCCCGCGACACCGACAACCACATCGGATCGCCCGCCGAGACGCCACCCGCGATGACCCCGAGAAGTCCGATGGCGGGTGCGAGGAGGTCCAGGCGCGGATCGAACTCGCCCACGTCGGGATCGAAGCTCTGCTCCTCGCGTTCGATTCCCGTCATCTCCGCCACCCGCGCGGAACGCACCTGCACACGCTCGCGCTGGTGCAGCACCCCTGCCCGGCGATGCCTCCACGACGCCCAGAGCGCGTAACCCGCGGCTAGCACCACACCCCCTGCGCTCAACTCCCGCACAGGCACGCTGCCGTACCGGATACCGACTATCAGCGAGAGCAGCGCCATCACTGCGAACACGGTCCGCATCAGCCAGCCGTAGCCGATCGACACCTCCCGACGGGCGGTCGTAACCCAGAGGAAAGCGAGCCCCCCGGTGGCCCACTGGAGCAGGAAGGTCGCCGCGTCGAGGCGGATCATCCGCTGATTTCGCCCACGGCCCTGTAGATCGCGTCGATGAGGTGCACCCGACGGTAGGACAGGGCGGTGTCGGCATCGAGGCCTGCGTTGAAGAGCACTGCAGCGACGAGGTCGGCCTCGGGGTCGGCCATCGCGAGGCTGGTACCGCCCTGACCCGCGTGACCGAACGCGCTCGGCGAGGGTGAATCGCCGAAGTGGTGCGACGACAGCGGCGCCATGAAGCCCAGCCCGAAGCCTGCGGGCCGCCCCAGTGTCAGGTCGTCGGTGAGGGGCAGTCGCGCCGTGGTGGCCTCCGTGACGACGTCCACCGGCAGCACAGCCCCGCTCCCACCGAGGTCCCCCAACAACCCGCGGTAGAAGTCAGCCATCGCACGCATGGTCCCGTAGGAGCCGAAGGCCGGGTTCCATTCGCACGCGGTCTCGGGACCCACCTCTGCGAGAAGCGGTACCGGTTGGTCGAGGGTCAGGTCGAAGGTTGCCGAGACACGGCCCTCGAGCTCGGCGAAGCGCTCCGGGGTGAAGTGCACCACGAGTTCGTCGGGGTCCACTCCGTAGGGTCCGAGGACCCGCTCGGTGACGAAGTCGCCATAGGGCTCCTCGCCGATCTCCTCGATCACCTTGCCGAGCAGGAACCAACCTCCGAACTCCGCGTACGAGCGGTCGATACCGAAGCGCCAGCCAGCGGGGGGCTGGGTCAGGGTCAGCCAGACCTCGCGCAGCTCTGGGGGAAGGATGCGGGCAAGGACCGTGTTGAGGTCATGCAGGCCCGCTGTATGCGCCAACACCTCCTCCACGGAGCGTTCGGCCAGCCAGGTGCCTCCGGTGCTCGGCACCACATCTGCGAGGCGATCGTCCATGCTCAACTCGTCGTCGGCGACCAGGCGGAGCACGGCCACTGCCACGAGGGGCTTGGCCGTGCAGTACAGCGCACTTAGGGTGTCGGTGCGGAACTGCTCGTGCAGGTGGGTGCGGCCGACCGCGACGTCGAGCACCCGTTCACCACCGACATCCACGCAGAGCTGCGCCGCTGTGTGGAAGAACCCTTCCTCGGCTTCGCGTTCGAGCCGCTCGACGAGCTCCGCGAACGGCTCGGCAACGGTCTGGCTTGCCACCTCGGTCACGCCGCGATGTTACCGGTAGGGCACACAAGGTCCCGAGGGCCCGAGCGGCAGCCTCATCCACCAGGCGCTGCGGGTGGGTCGCTGTTGTCGGGTGGCGATTCCCGCCCGGTCACTGGTGGTGGGTGGTGGTCTGCGGCGATCTGTGCGAGAAAGACACCTTCCGCGCACACACGCCAACCATCACCTCACCACGTCGGTGGGTCCAGGCTCAGGAGCCGGAGATCCATACACCTGCGAGCGTGTGCCCCGCAGCGAGCCCTGGGAACGGTTCAGCACCATCGGGTAGCTGAGGCCCCATCACCCCGTGGAGGTCGTTGCGGAACCCGAGCACCCAGTCAACCCAGGTGATCCACTGGGCGTATGCCTCTTCACCCATGATGGTGTTGATCTCCTCGTAGATCTGCGTGCGCTCGGCCGCATCGGACGAGGAGCGTCCCCGGTCGAGCAGGTCGTTGATCCTCGGGTCGTCGATGCGCCCGAAGTTGAGCGGGGAACCGCCGTACCACCAGATGTACTGCACGTCGGGGTCGCCGCCGCCGTGGTTGCGAAAGCTGATCACCTGGTACTCCCCGCTGATGGCGGTGCTGATCAGCGCGGACTGCTCGATCGACGCGAGGTTCACCTCGATCCCGGCGCGCCCCCATTGTTCCTGGAGCAACTGGGCGAGCTGGGTGGTCTCGGGGTCCGCCTGGTAGGTGTACGTGAACGTGAGCGGCTTGCCGGTCTCCGCCTCGTATGCTGCGGCGGCCTCGCGGGCCCGATCGAGGTCGAAGTCGGGATAGCCGGTGTCCTCTAGGTAGCCCATGTTGCCCGGACCGAACGGTCCGTCGGCGATCCGCAGCAAACCCTGGTTGCGGATGTCGTTGATCTCGTCGCGGTCGAGCGCGGCCGCCGCCGCGATGCGGGCGTTGCGGTTGTTGAACGGCTCGGTGCCGACGTTGATGATCTGGAAGCCGACCTCGGGGTACTGGTCGGCCTTGAGCACCTGTATCTCGCCGGCCTCCGCAGCGTCCTGCCAGATGGCGAACTCGGTGGCCCCACCGCCGAGGCCCATCTGGATCTCGTCGCTCAACAGAGCGTTGGCGCGCGTGGTGGCGTCTACGTATGGGCGGAACTCGACACGGTCGAGGTACGGGAGCTGGTTGCCATCCGCGTCGGTACGCCAGTAGTCGTCGTTGCGGGTGACCACGAGACGGTCGTTCTGCACCCACTCCTCGAAGCGGAACGGGCCGGTTCCGATCAGGTTGCGATCGCACGTCTCGGGGTCGTCCAACTGGGCCTGAGCGCTGATCCCTGCACGCCCCTCGGAGAACAACGATGCGGGGAAGGCGGGCCAGGGCACCTTCGTGGTCACGCTCACGGTGAGGTCATCGACCACCGACACATCTGCGATGGGATCGAAGATGAAGCGCAACAACAGCGGCTGGCGCGCGGGGTAGGTGCCGCGGAACGCGTCGAGGTTGTTCTTGACCACGGTCGCATCCAACGGCGTACCGTCGTGGAACGTCACCCCGTCGCGCAGCTTGATCGACCACTGGGTGAAGTCCCCGTTGGGCTCCACCGACTCGGCGAGGAAGGGCACGTACTGCGCGTCCGCGTCGGGGATCGTGAGCGTGTCGTAGATCGCGCGGGCGACCATGATCCCCGAGATGGCGAGCTGCCCCTCGGGCAGGCACCACCCACCGGAGTTCTCCGCCTCCAGGCCGTAGACGATGTCGCCGCCGTAGCGCAGCTCACCGGCGTCGGAGGTACCCTCAGCGGAGTCGCTGTCACCACCTCCACAGGAGGCCGCCACCACGGCGAGAGCCACCAGCATCGTCACGCAGTGCACGAACCTGTTCTTCACGGCAGCTCCTCGGTCGACTCGCCTTTTCGCTCGCCTCCTGAGCGGTCGGCTCAGGTGGCTATCCAAGCCCCCGCGACGCTGTGTCCATCGGCAAGGCCCGGGAAGGGCTCCTCACCCGAGGGCATGGGGGTGTCGGTGAGGCCGAACACGTTGTCATCCGATGCGACCATCCACACCGTCCAGTTGAGCCAGAGGTTGTAGACCTCCGAGGCGAACCGCTTGTTGAGCTCCTCGTAGATCGCGGTGCGCTTCGCGCGGTCGGGCTCGGCGCGACCCTCGTCGAGCAGGCGGTCGATCTCGGGGTCGTTGATCTTCGAGAAGTCGGTCGGGGCGTCGGTGTACCACCAGATGTACTGGTTGTCGGGGTCGCCACCGGCGTGGTTGCGGAACGACAGGGCCTCGAACTCACCGGCGATCGCACGCGAGATCAGGGTCGCCTGCTCCACAGGCTCGATGTTGATCTTCACACCGACCTTCTCACCCTGTTCCTTGACCATCTGGGCGATGGCGAGCACCTCGGTGGTGTTCTGCACCGTGAAGGTGATCTCCAGGTCGTCGCCGGTCTCCTCCTGGTACTGGGCGACGAGCTCCTTGGCCCGCTCGGGGTCGTAACTGGGGAATCCCGTGTCCTCCAGATAGCCCATCTCACCGGGGCCGAACGGACCGTTCGCGGCAGGGAACTTGTCGAGGTTGATCACGGTCTGGATCTCGGCGAGGTCTATCGCGGCCGCTGCCGCTTCACGCGCTGTCTTGTTGTCGAACGGTGGCTTCTTGACGTTGAGCATCCCGTAGGAGACCTCGGGGTACTCGCCCGAGGACACCACCTTGACCTCCCCGGCATCGGCAGCGTCTTCCAGGTTGACCTGGTCCTGGGCGGAGCTGGTGTGCAGCGCCTGGATCTCACCGCCCTGGAGTGCGTTGACCCGCGACGACCCCTCTGGGAACGGCCGGAACTCCACCGATTCGAGGTAGGGGAGTTGGAGGCCGTCGTCGTCGGTGAGCCAGTAGTCCTGGTTCTTCTCGGCGCTGAAGTGGTCGTTGACTACCCACTCGGTCTTCTTGAACGGACCCGTACCGATCAGGTTCGTGTCACAGCTCTCGGAGTCGTCGAGCTGGGCCTGGCCCATTATCCCGACACGACCCGAGTAGTACAGGTAGGAGGGGAACGAGGGCCAGCTCACCGAGGTGGTCACACCCACGGTGAGCGGGTCCACCACGGCGGTCTCGGTGATCGGCTGGTAGGGGAAGCGCAACAGCAGCGGATTGCGGCCCGGATACACGCCGCGCCAGGCGTCGATGTTGTTCTTGACCACCTCGGCGGTGAGGTCGGTTCCGTCGTGGAACTTCACTCCCTCGCGGAGTTTGATCGTCCACTGGGTGAAGTCCTCGTTGGGCTCCACCGACTCTGCGAGGAACGGCACGTACTCGGCGTTCTCGTTGGGGATCGTAAGGGTGTCGTAGATCGCACGGGCGACCATGATCCCCGACACCGCGAGCTGGCTCTCGGGCAGGCACCAGCCACCCGAGCTCTCCGCTTCGAGGCCGTAGACGAGGCTGCCTCCCTCGACCGGTTCGCCGGCGGCCTCCTCTCCACCACCGGTTGTGCCTGAGCCACCGCCGTCGTCGCTCGATCCTCCGCACGCACCCGCAACCAGCGCGAGCGCTGCGACGATCGCAAGCGGCCACGCGATGCTGCGCGCTCTGCGGCCGGGTCGCAGCGGCTTGTTGCTGTCCACCCGCCGCCCGTTCGTCGAGTGCCCGTCCATGGTGGTCTCCTGTCATCGGGTGCACGCTCACACGTGCACTGATCATCGTGAGGCGGTCGCTCCTGCGCGGCCGACCCCATCGCCCCGCATGGACCCCCTCGGGTCCGGAAACCTAGCCGAGACGCCCTGACGAAGCGCAAGGACCGCCGTGGGGGACTACTGGTCGGAGAACCAGATGCCGGAGGTCGCGTGGCCGGTTCCCAGACCTTCGGCCGGTACGGCACCGCCGGGCAGATCGGCGCCCATGATCCCCCGGACGTTCGTGCCGGATCCGATAGTCCAGAGCGTCCAGTCGAGCCAGGCGAAGTAGACCTCCTCGGCGAGTCGGCGGTTGAGGTCCTCGTAGATGCCATCGGCGGTATCCTCGTCGAGCTCGGAGCGGCCCGCGTCGAGCATCTTGTCCACCTCCGGGTCGTTGATCTTCCCGAAGTTGACCGGAGATCCCGAGTACCACCACACGTAGTTGCCGTCGGGGACACCTGCGGGGAAGTTCCGGAACGCCATCGCGTCCCAATCGGGGCTCAGCGCCGTGTTGATCAGCGACGCCTGCTCCATCGCCTTCAGGTTCATCTTTATCCCGGCGGCCTCCACCTGCTGTTGGAGGAACTGCGCGGCACTGGTCGTGTCAGGATTCGCGGAGTGGGATAAGGTGAACTCGAGCGGTGAACCAGTGCGCGACTCGTAGTCGGCGGCGAGCTCCTTGGCATGGTCCAGGTCGAAGGGGGCATAGCCGGTGTCCTCCAGATAGGCGGGCGCGCCGGGCGGGAACGGGCCGTTGGCAGCCTCGGTGAGCCCGAGGGACACGACCTCGTTGTAGGTCTTGCGGTCGATCGCGCTGGCCACGGCCTCCCGCGCACCCTTGTCGTCGAAGGGTGGATGGGCGAGGTTGAACATCATGAACCCCGTCTCGGTGTTCACCGAACTTTGGATGATGTCGATGTCACCCGCGTCGGCGGCCTCCATGAGGGTCTCGGTGGGCGCTGCCGTCGACGTCATCGTGAGGTCGAACTCCCCCGAGAGCACGCCGTTGACCCGCGCCTGGGGGTCCGGCAGCGGCTTGAAGGTGATGCTGTCGAGATACGGGAGCTTGTTCCCCTGGTCATCCGAACGCCAGTAGTCCTCGTTGCGCACCGCGGTCAGATGGTCGTTGACTACCCACTCCTCGAACTTGAAGGGACCTGTGCCGATCAGTTGGCGGTCGCAGGTGTCGGGGTCGTCGAGCTGGGCCTGGGCCATGATCCCGAAGCGTGCCCCGCCGTAGAGGTATGCAGGCAGGGCGGGCCAGGGCACCTTGGTGGTGATGACGACGGTCATTTCGTCGGTGGTCTCGACGGTATCGATATTCGCATAGGTGAACGAGCCGAGAAGGGACTTGCGGTTCGGATAACGGCCGAGGGTCGCGTCGATGTTGGTCTTGACGACCTGGGCGTTCAGGTCGGATCCGTCGTGGAACTTCACCCCCTCGCGGATCTTGATCGTCCACTCGGTGCCGTCGTCGTTGACCTCGTAGGACTCAGCGAGGAAGGGCACGAAGCCGTCGGCCTCGCTGGGTACGAAGAGGAAGTCGTAGATCGTCCAGGCGACCATCATCCCGCTTATCGCGAGCTGGGCCTCGGAGATGCAGAAGCCCCCGGAGGTCTCGGCCTCCAGCGCGTAGGTCGCGTCACCGCCGTAGATCGGTTCGGAGGGCTCCCCACTCCCGCCGTCGCCGTCGTCGCCGGCTCCATCTCCGGAACCATCGGAATCTCCGGAACCATCGGAGTCGCCACCCGAACTGCATGCTGCGGCAACCATCGAGATTGCCAACAGCAGAACGAGGATCGAGCTGAGCTTCCGGGACCGCCGAGTTGTGCGCATCGGCCGAATCTAGACCCCTGCACCCGAGCGGTGTATGGCATTCGACACCTCGGGCGCGCAACCTCGGGCGCGCGACCTCGGGGCCCGCCCGGGGTCACGCTGGCGCAGAGCCGACCGCTGGCCACTGTCCACGTTCGGTGAGCACCGCACGTAGAACCCGTGGCCGATCGGTCATGACACCGTCGACGCCGAGGTCGAGGAGGCGGTTCATCTCGGCGGGGTCGTCGATGGTCCACACGTGCACCTGAACTCCGATCTGCTTCGCGTATTCGATCAGCCCCGGGGTCAGCACCGGGACACCCTTGTGGGCGACGGGAACCTGAAGGCAGTCATACGGAGCCCTCTTCGGCGTTCGTGCATACCTCCGTGAAATACGCTCTGCCGCCATCGCCCGAGCGGTCTCGCGGGGACCAGCGGCCGTGCACAGCATCCGACCGAATCGCGAGCGCGCACGGGCAAGTCGGGCGTCGGAGAACGCACCTATGCACACCCGGGGAAGCGCCTCGTGACGTTCGAGGAGATCAAGGAGTGGATCCAGAACCGCATCGGACTTCGGGTCCACGTTGAATCGCACGTCTGGGAACTCCACGAGGAGCTCTTCGAAGGTGGGGATGGGCTCGGAACCGCCGATGCGGGCAACGGCGACCTCGCTCCAGGGCATCTGCGCGATCGTGCCGTTCACATCTGCCACGCGGTCGAGCCGCTCGTCGTGCGCGGCCACGACCACGCCATCCGCGGTCAGGTGCACATCGGTCTCCAGGTACGTGAAGCCGACTCCGACCGCGTCCGCGAACGCAGCCAACGTGTTCTCCGTCCCGGACTCGATTCCGCCGCGATGTGCGAAGGCGATCGGACCACCATGTGCCAGATAGCTGTGCGGGGGTGCCGACTCCGTCACGGCCGGGAGCCTACCGGGCAAGGCGCCCGCCCCACATGGCTGCACCGACCGACGTAGGCGATGGCGCCATGAACGACCACGTCGCTCGGTGAAGGGGCGCGGATCACCCGGACCTATGGTGTGCTCACCGCCCCCCGCAGCGACCGACACGGCCCGCGGGCACCTTCGACCAGGGGGAATCCTGATGGCTACCGAGGACGCTGGAGCTACCGAGGAGACAGACACCGATACCCAGAGGGTCCTCGACGCGACCGAGAACCTCCTCGCAGCCAGTCCGCCCGCATCGACACCGGAACAGGAGTTCCTCGAAGCGCAGTACGACGCCGGGCTCGCCTGGGTGCACTTCCCCCTGGGGTTCGGCGGACTCGGGCTCAACCCGAAGCTCCAGGGCACGATCACACGCCGGATCATCGACGCCGGTGGCCCCATCGGAGGCATGCGAAACCCGATCGGCTACGGGATGTGCGGCCCTGCGGTAGAGGTGCACGGCACCGACGAGCAGAAGGCACTGCTGCGGCCGTTGTTCTCCAACGAGAACATCTGGTGCCAGCTCTTCAGCGAACCGGGCGCCGGCTCCGATGTGGCATCGCTGGCCACCAGAGCCGACCGCGACGGCGACGAGTGGATCGTCAACGGCCAGAAGGTGTGGACCACCCTCGCACACGTCTCCTCCTACGGCCTGCTCATCGCGCGCAGCGATCCGAACGTGCCCAAGCACCGGGGAATCACCGCGTTCATCGTCGACATGAACGCTCCCGGAGTCGAGACACGTCCGTTGCGTCAGATGACCGGCGACGCGGAGTTCAACGAGGTGTACTTCACAGACGTGCGCATCCCCGATTCGATGCGTCTCGACGAACCCGGCCGCGGTTGGGGTGTGTCGATCACGACCCTCATGAACGAGCGTGTGTCCATCGGTGCAGGTTCGGGGGCTCCGCCGAGGGGCTCCGGGCCGATCGCTCAGCTCGTCGAGTGCTGGCGCGAGCACGGCGACGGCGACCCCGTGATGGCCGACCGCGTGGCGACGCTGTGGGCGAAGGCCGAGGTGAACCGACTCACCAACATGCGCGCAGCGGCGAACCGCCGGATAGGCACCCCGGGCCCGGAGGGTTCGGTGGCCAAGCTCGCCATGGCGGAGCTCAACAAGGAGATATACGAGACGGCCGTCGACATACTCGGCGCGGACGGGATGCTCTACGGCGACTATGACGATCCGCCCACCAAGCAGGCCCTCTTCGGCGACGACGTGCGCT
This sequence comes from Microthrixaceae bacterium, assembly GCA_047972145.1. Classification (GTDB taxonomy): domain Bacteria; phylum Actinomycetota; class Acidimicrobiia; order Acidimicrobiales; family Microtrichaceae; genus JAMLGJ01. Next base: position 15,583 of record JBKEAI010000126.1, on the reverse strand, counting down.
CGAACTTCCTGCGGGCGCGGGCGAACTCGATCGAGGGCGGCACCTCCGAGGTGCTGCGCAACATCCTCGGTGAACGGGTGCTGGGCCTGCCGGGGGACGTGCGCGTCGACAAGGACCTCCCCTGGAGCGAGGTTCCGCGCTGAAGCGCGCGGGACGCCGCCGTGCCACGCATGGCACTGCCGGACAGCAGGACGCACAGCCTCGGCGGGATGTGTGCAACCGGATCGTGCGCACGAACCAATAGCGTGGAGCCATGAACCGCCGCACGAAGATCGTCGCCACGATCGGACCGGCTTCGGACGACCCGGCCACCCTCGCCGCTCTCATCGACGCCGGCATGGACGTCGCCCGACTCGGCCTGGCCCACAACACCACCGACGAGGTCCTGGAGCGCTACCGGCGGATCCGCGCTGCGGCTGAGGCTGCCGGTCGACCTGTGGGGATCCTGGTCGACCTACCCGGCCCGAAGGTGCGGCTGGGCAACTTCGGCGACACCCCCGTCGAGCTGGCCGACGGACACCGCTTCACCCTCGTACCCGGACTCGACCACTCGGATCCCGAAAAGGTCGGCGTCGACTACGAGAAGATCCTCGCCGACGTGCACGAAGGCGACCGCCTGGCCGTGGGGGACGGCAGCGTCGTGGTGCGCATCGACACCAAGCGAGGTGACACCGCTGAGGCGAGTGTGCTCCACGGCGGTCCGGTCCAGGGTCGCCCCGGGCTGCACATCCCATCGGATCGGCTCTCGATGGCCTCGCCGACCGAATCGGATCTCCGGAGCCTCGACGCGTTCGTCGACGCCGGCGTCGACATGGTGGCGTTGTCGTTCGTGCGCTCTGCACACGACATCCGTCGCGTCGGCACCGAGCCCTACCCGCGGGGCCCGCTGCTCGTGGCGAAGATCGAGACCGGTGCGGCGGTGGAGAACCTAGAGGGGATCATCGAGGCGGCCGGAGCGATCATGATCGCCCGGGGTGACCTCGGGTCCGAGCTCGGCATCGAGGAGATTCCCCACCTCCAAAAGAGGATCACCCGGGAGTGCATCTCGGGCGGCAAGCCGGTGATCACCGCTACCCAGATGTTCGAGTCGATGATCACCTCCCCGGCGCCGACCCGCGCCGAGGTGAGCGATGCCGCCAACGCGATCTTCGACGGGTCCTCTGCGGTGATGCTCTCCGCGGAGACTGCGGTCGGCCACGATCCGGTTGCGGCGGTGTCGACGATGGCGCGTGTCGCTGAGCGCGCGGACGCCGAGTTCGACTACGACGCCTGGGCCCGCAGGATCCGGCTGTTGCGCTCCCAGGAGTTGCCCAACAGCGGCAACGGGATCACCGACGCGATGACCGCGGCGACCTGGCGAGCGGCCACCGAGATGGGTGTGGCCGCGATCGTTTGCATCAGCGAGTCGGGCTTCACGGTGCGCTCGATCGCGCGCTTCAGGCCCCGGATGCCGATCATCGGGTTCAGCCCGAGGGACCGCACGGTGCGCCAGCTGACCCTGAGCTGGGGGACCGTTCCGGTGCACTCGAGTGGCCATGTGGACAGCATCGAGACGATGGACGACATGATCCTCGCCGCGCGCGAGGCGGGCCACGTTCGCTCCGGCGACATCGTGGCGGTCCTCGCGGGAACCGGTGGGCGATCCACGGACATGCTCCGCCTCGCCGAAGTGCCTTGAGCATCCCCCCGACACGATCGGGCACCCACGTCGTCGACGGCCTGTCGGTCACCAGGCGTACCCCCGATCCGCACCCCGGCACCACGGTCGTGCTCGTGCACGGGGCAATGGACCGCGCGGCGAGCTTCGGGCGCGTCATGAGGCGTCTCGACGACCTCGACGTCGTGGCGTACGACCGCCGTGGGTACGCGGGATCCCTCGTCGACGCTTCCGAGCCCGGATCGGAGCTCTCCGTCGATCAACCGGCGCCGTGGACCCTGGAGGACCACGCCACGGACGTGCTGTCGGTCACGCGGTGGGCCACATCGACCCCCGATGGTCGATCCACGCCGGTGACCCGCGTCGTGGTGATCGGGCACAGCCTCGGTGGGCTCATCACACTGCTCGCGGCTCACACCGGTCTCACCTCCGAAGGCGACTCTGGCGCTGAGGACGTCTCTGCCGCGCAGGGGCGGCATCCGGACACCGCCCCGGCGCGCATCGGTGCCGTCGGGGCCTACGAGGCACCGACACCCTGGCTGGAGGCCGAGTACACGACCGCCGGCGCGCTGGCGCTGGACGTCGGCAACTCCGAGGGACCCGCGGCCGCAGCGGAGTTCTTCTTCCGTTCGATGGTCGGTGAGCGCGCCTGGGAACGGCTGCCCGAGGCGACCCGCGAACTGCGGCGCTGCGAGGGCCCGGCCCTGATGGCCGACCTCACCGCCGCGAGGGCGGGTCCCCGCATCGAAGGCCCCGACGCGATCCCACTGCCGGCGGCGGGAACCGCTCTGGCGGTCGCGCGTGGGGAGAACGGTCCGCCGCACCTGCGGCGTGCGGCCGAGCGACTCGCAGCGGAGGCAGAGGTGGACTGTGAGGTTCTGGAGGGCGCCGGGCATGGTGCACACCTCTCCCATCCCGACCTGTTCGCCGGATGGGTCCGACGGGTCGCGGTGCGCGACCAGGGCCTCCAGCGGAATCGGTGATGGTGAAGCTCAAGCGACGCCGGGAGCCGAGGACCGCGTTCGTGCTCTCCGGTGGAGGCAACCTCGGCGCTTTGCAGGTCGGGATGCTCAGAGCGCTCGCGCAGGCCGGTGAGGTGCCAGACGTGGTGCTCGGATGTTCGGTGGGCTCACTCAACGGAGCCGCGTTCGCCAGGAACCCCACGCCTGCTGGCGTGTCGGTGCTCGCCGAGGCATGGAAGGCGATCGAGTCGCCGTCTCTGATGCCCTCGTCGTGGGTTCCTTCTGCGATACAACTCCTGCGCAAGGGTGCGTCGCTCCACGACAGCGACGGCCTGCACGCCACAGCGGAGGCCCTGCTGGGTGCGGAGACGACCATCGAGTCTCTATCGCTTCCCTTCCAATGTGTCGCCACCTCTGTCGACACCGCGATGGAGCACTGGTTCGACTCCGGAGAGTTGTTGCCAGCGATCATGGCGTCGGCTGCGCTGCCGGCGGTGTACCCGCCGGTGGAGATCGACGGGCGGCGCTACGTGGACGGTGGGGTGGTCGACAACGTGCCCATCGCCCGCGCGGTCGAGCTCGGCTGCGATCGGATCTTCGTGCTCCACGTGGGCCTGCACGGTCGACCCGATACCGACGTGCGCAGACCGCTCGACGGAGCCCTCCTCGCCTACTGGTTGGCGCGCAACAGCCGCTTCGTGCGCGACCTCGCGGCGCTGCCCGACGGGGTGGAGGCGATAGTCCTGCCCGTGGGCCAACGCCCCGACCTGCGCTACGACGACTTCAGTGAGACCGCGACGCTGATCGACCAGGGTCGCGAGCTCACCGAGACCTTCCTCGCCGAGCGCGAGGCCGAGCGGGCCACGACGTCGGGTGACCTCCCGCCGAAGTCGCTCGCCCGACGCTTCCGACGCCTCCGGCTTCCCAGAGCCGGGTCACGCACCCACGAGGCGGAGCTCGCAGCCGATTCAGCCGAAGGTGCCGTGGTGCTCGGCTGGGACCCGGGCACCGAAGCCGACGACGACCGGGACCAACCGGGCGCTCCAGAGCCCGGCGAGGGGTAGCGGCGCGCGCACCTCCCTAGGATCACGCTATGACCAACTCACCGGTGAACCTGCACACCGACGGTGTTCCCCAGACGCGCCTGCAAGCGGTGCCGACCGAGCAGTCGACCCAACTGGACGAAGCCCTCGCCGAACCGGAGTCGCGACGACGCGCGGCTGTCGTCGCGGTGCTCACACGCTGGCCGGACTACCTCGAGGCATGGGCACGGTTGGGCGACCTCGGGCGCGACCCGATCGAGCGCTACGCGGCCTACCGGGTCGGCTATCACCGTGGCCTCGATCAACTCCGTGCCCGCGGATGGCGCGGGAGTGGTTACGTCCGCTACGAACACGCGACGAACCGCGGCTTCCTAGATGCTCTCGCGGGACTCCGAGGGCAGGCCGCAGCGATCGGCGAGACCGACGAAGCGGACCGTTGCGCTGAGTTCCTGCACCAGTTGGATCCGGCCCGCTTCGGCACCCCTTGAACCCGGACACGACCGCCGACACCGACGCCGAGGGGCACGCGCCCGAGGGTGTTCCCGACGTGCAGCGGGCGACCATCGACCGTGACGCGCCTACGGGTACGGACTCGCCTACGGGCACCAACCCGGCAACGGTCGGAATCGTGTTGTGCGGGGGTGCCAGCTCCCGCATGGGCAGGGACAAGGCGATGATGGGGAACCCGCCCTGGGCGCACCGCGTGGCCCAAGCGCTCGCCGAGGCCGGTTGCACCCGGATCGAGTTCCAAGGTGGCGATCCCGCCCTGGCCACCTCGACCTGGAGCTATGAGCCCGACAGCAGACCTGGGACAGGTCCCGCCAGAGCCCTGCTCGATGCCCTGGAGCGCCACCGCGGCTCGACCGTGGTCGCGGCCGCGTGCGACCTCCCACACCTCGACGCCGCACACGTGCGCGCTCTGGTGGATGCCACCGGTGACCCGACCCGCTCGAGTGCGTACTCGATCGACGGGCGACTCAACTGGTCCCTGGTCTGCATCCGAACGGCACTGACCGAGGTCCTCGGCGCACCGGGCGACGACGGGACGAACCGCTCGCTGACGTCGCTGCTCGCACCGCACACCGATGCGGTGACCGCGGCGGACCCGTCAGCGGTCATCGATCTGGACACCCCCAGCAGCCTCGGCTCCGCTACGCCGGAGTAGCCTGCACACCAACGTCGGCAGGTCAGCGCACCCGCCGATACGAGCTGGAACCGCTCCCGGGGTCCAGAGGACCGCGCCGACCGAGGCGCTGATGGAGGAACCGTGGCAATCGAGGAGATAAGCGTCGTAGACCTCGCCGACCGCATGGAATCGGGACTGACCGTGCTCGACGTCCGCGAACCCGACGAAGTCGCCGAGGTGCGCGTGCCGGGGGTGCTCCCGATCCCTCTCGGAGATGTCATGGCACGCATGGGGGAGATCCCCGAGGGCGAGCTTGCGATCATCTGCAAAGGCGGCGGACGTTCCATGCAGGCATGCGAACAGCTGGCCGCCGCCGGGAGAACGGTGGTCAACGTCGCCGGCGGCACGACGGCCTGGGTCGAGGCCGGACTGCCCACAGAGGCGGGCTGAGTCCATCACCTACGTGAGAACCACCGATCGGGCGGGGTCGCTGTGAGTCGCGCGGACTTCGAGATGATCACCGACGATGCGGCGTTCGGTGGCCTCGTCGAACAGCTGGCGAGCGAGAGCCGCTACGCGATCGACACCGAGTTCCACCGCGAGCGCACCTACTACCCACACGTCGCACTCGTGCAGATCGCGGATTCGCAGGGCGTCTACCTCGTGGATGCGCTCGAGGTCGACCTGGTACCGATGGCCGAGGTGCTCCACGGCGACGGAGTAGCGGTGATGCACGCCTCGCGCCAGGACATGGAGGTGCTCGACCGGGCCTGTGCAGCGATTCCATCGCGGCTGTTCGACACCCAGCTCGCAGCCGGGTTCGTTGGCTACACCTCTCCATCGCTTGCCGCGCTGTTGGACGGTGAGCTCGGCGTGCGCGCCTCCAAGGGCGACCGGCTGACCGACTGGCTGAAGCGTCCCCTCACCGGTGCCCAACTCTCCTACGCGGCCGACGACGTGGCACATCTCCTCGCCCTGCACGACACCCTGGTGGAGGAGTTGGAACACCGCGGGCGGCTCGGGTGGGTCGAGGGTGCCTGCGAGGACCTGCGGGCCGACCCACCCGTACCCCGTGACCCCGACCAGGTGTGGCGGCGGATCAAGGAGATCCGTCACCTCAAGGGGTCGCGACTCGCCGTCGCCCAGGCAGTTGCCGCGTGGCGCGAACGCAAGGCGGAGTCCCTGGACGTGCCCCCCCGACAGATCCTGTCTGATCTCGGGGTGGTGTCGGTCGCGTCCGCCAACGTCCGCACGGTGGGGGACCTCAAGAGCCTACGGGGGGTCGACGGACGGGTGCTTCGCAACGGTGGGGGAGAGGATCTGCTGGAGGTCATCGCCCGGGGCCGTGAGTCCCGCCCGGCAGGCCGTTCCCAGAAACCCAACACCGAGCTGGCCGCCGAGCTACGCCCCGTGCTGCCCCTCATCTCCACCTGGGTGAACCAGCGGGCCAAGGAGCTCGACCTGGAAGCCTCGATCCTGGCCACCCGCAACGACATCGAGGAGTTGCTGCGCGGCGAACCGACGGCCCGCCTGTCCCGCGGTTGGCGAGCGGAGATCGTGGGCGAACCGATCCGACGGCTCGTGAGCGGTGAGGCTGCGCTGGCCTTCGACCACGGATCGGGTCTCGTACTGGTCGAGCGCTGACCGACGTCGTCGCCCTCAGCCGGTCACGACACTGATCAGCAGCGCCAGCGGCGGCAGGACCAGCACGGCCAACGCAACCCTGGAGTAGCGCCGGTCTCCACGCTTGGTCCACCGACGGGCGAACCACCCGACGCGCACCAGTGGAGCACCCACCAGCACCACCACGATCGCCACAGCGAGGACCTTGGCGAGCGCCTCGGCACCGAAGCGGTCCGCCACAAGGGTGACGCCCGCAGCCGCGGCCACGACCCAACTGGCGATGCGCAGTGCCAACGCGAGCGCGCTGAAGCGGTCCTCCCTCGGATCCGGTGGGGGTCCGGGCAACGCTTCTCCGAGGCTCACACGCTCCGCCAGATCACGACCACTGCGACGACCAGGAGCAACGCACCCGTCACGTAGCGGGCGCTGCTCGGGGGAATCGCCGTCTGCACCCGCGAACCGATCGCTGCGCCCGCCAGGGCGCCGAGTACCACGGCAGCACCGGGCACCACCACCAGGCGTCCCTGTCCCGTGAACACGAGGATCGCGGAGGCCGCGGTGATGCCGGTGGTGAACGTCGAGGTCGCGGCCGCCACCTTGACCGGGACCTTCATCACCTCGCTCATCGCAGGAGTCTTTAGGAACCCACCGCCGACACCCGCCATTCCCGAGATCGCCCCGGCCACCGCTGCGACCGCCAACCCGAGCGGAACCCGTTGGGCCTGGTAGGGCACCGCCCGACCTTCGTAGTGGTAGGTGCCGCCGAGCGTTCCGGGCCACTCGCCCGGTGCGTCGTCGAGGAATGCCTCGTTGGGCAGGTTGCGCACCCCCGAGCGCGACAGTGTGACCATCGCGCCCGCGAAGGCACCGAGGCCCAGGGCCCTCGCCAACCACGACTCGGGAAGCGTCGTCGACGCAAGCGCCCCCACGATCGCGAAGCTGGAGGCGGACAGCTCGACGGTGAGACCGATCCGGTGGTGCACCAGTCCGGCGTCGAGTTGACGCCCACCGGCTGCGAGCGAGGTCGCTGCGACGCTGAGCAGCCCGAGGGGCGCAGCATCGAGGATGTCCATGCCCGACAACAACAGGACAGGAACCAGCAGCGTCGCCCCACCGATTCCGCTGATCGCCCCGCCGAACGCCGTGGCCGTCGCGTAGAGCGAAAGAAGCCACAGGGCAGGGGTCACAGCGCGACGACCCTCGCCTCGTCGGCGCGCAGGGAGGTGCCCGGCACGGCGCTACCTGGAGGCGCATCCACATCGGAGCGGCCGTGGGTCCCCACGAGCACCTCGCCTTCGCTGACCGCATCCCCGACCGGTTCCGGTGCGAAGTTGACCGCCACCTCCACCACCGTTCGATCCCCGGCGCGCCCGTCGATCCAGCGCCGGTAGCGAAGGACACCTTGCGGTGCTTCGAGCAGCTCGATCCGTCCAGACCGCAGCACGGGCAAGCGCCGCCGCATTGCCAGCAGTTCCCCGTACAGCGTGAGGATCGACCCCGGATCGTCGCGTTGCGCCTCAACGCTCATGCGGGCGGCGTCAGGTGGAGGTGGCAGCCACATCTGTTCACTCCAACCACCGGTGTCCTGTGCTGACCACGGAATCGGGGCGCGGCATCCGTCGCGACCTCCGGGATCGAGTCGATCCTGCGCGGCGATGGACGCGTCGAACAGGCCGAGCTCCTCACCCTGGTACATGAACGGGGTACCGCGTTGGGTGAGGAGGAGCACCGCCGCTGCCCGTGCGCGGGATTCGGTTCCGTATCGGGTGGCGTGTCGTGGGACGTCGTGGTTCGACAACACCCACGTCGGCCATGCCCCGGCACGCTCATAGGCCGCGTAGGTGGCCTCCAACTCTGAGCGCCACGCAGTCGCGTCCCATCGGGTGTGCAGCGCCAGGAAGTTGAACCCCAGATGCAGCTCGTCACCGTCACCCAGATACGACAGCTGCTGGTCACGGTCGAACACAGCGGTCTCACCGAGGAACAGGTGCTCGCCGGGAGCATCGCCGTCGATCACGCGCCGTAGCATCCGGAGGCAGTCGTGGGTACCGGGGCCCTGGTCGAAGATGCAAGCGGGCAGCCCGGCGAGATCCTCGGGGGCGCACGGGAGGTCGTCGGGTTTGCCGATGCAGTGGATCACATCCGCGCGGAACCCGTCGACCCCACGGCCCATCCAGAAGCGCAGCACCTCGGACATGTCCTGCCGGACTCGGGGGTCGGACCAGTTGAGGTCGGGTTGTTCGGGGAGGAACAGGTGCAGGTAGTACTGACCGGTCGTCTCGTCGAGGGTCCAGGCCGGTTCTTCGGAGAACGCCCGACGCCAGTTGTTCGGTGGTCCACCGCTGGGAGCCGGATCACGCCACACGTAGCGTTCGCGCTCGGGTGAGTCCCTGGAACCGTGAGCGGCCTGGAACCATCGGTGTCCCGAGGAGGTGTGGTTGGCCACGTAGTCCACAACCAGTCGTAGCCCCCGTGAATGGACCCCGTCGACCAGCCGGTCGAAATCGGCGAGATCACCGAAGATCGGGTCTATGTCGCAGTGATCCGAGATGTCGTATCCGAAGTCCGCCATGGGGGAGCGGTACGGCGGAGAGAGCCAGATGGCGTCCACACCCAGCCAACGGAGGTAGTCGAGGCGCTCGTAGATCCCACGCAGATCCCCTATGCCATCGCCGTTGGAGTCCCAGAAGCTGCGCGGGTAGATCTGGTAGATCACCGAGTCGGTCCACCACCCCGAAGCCGCCTGTCGCACCGTTTCACGCACCACGGAATCCTTGCACCGCCGTGGGGTTCCACGGAACATCCCACCGGTGTGCGGCAGCCCGCCACCCGGCTCTGCCGAACGGCGGTCGTCGCGCTACACTGGGTAGTCCATTGCTGTCGGGGCGAGCGCCCGAACGGGTTCCCCGACCGTGGTGGTGCTGTGTGGCGAGTTGCGCAGCTCAACTCTGACAGTCGAATCGACCAGCCTGTGCTCACAGGCGTTTTGGAGCAATAGTGAAGAAGGGTCGGCATCGCCGGTACGAGGAGGCACGAGCCCTCAAGCGTGGCTCGGACCTCGACATCGAAGGCATTCTGAGTGACCTCTCCGGAGAATCAGGGCTCGATCCCGAGGACTCCGAGGACGACTTCGAGGACGACTACGACGACGACGGGTACGACCCCGAGGACTGAGCAGCCGAGCTCTGCGCCACTTGCTTGCACCGAGAGCGCGCAGCGGGCTGGGAGCCCACAGCGCTCAGGTCCAGACGTGCTCCGCCGGCACAGCTTCGTTGGCCGGGTGGCGCCACGACACGTCGCCCGACACGATCGATCCGTCCGAACACCCGAGCACGAATCCGTCCCCGCTGCGGGTCAACTCCTCGAGCAGTACCTCGTGGGCAACCAGGGTGTCGTGGTCGGCCAACGCGACCACGTCGGGGCCTGAGAAGGGCTGTTCAACCCTCGCGAGCGCATCGAGGAGAACCGCTGCTGCACCCTCGGAACCACGCGCGGAGCGCAGCCGGGCGACCTCACGCCGGCTCGGGCGGGCCGGGGTCACCCCGCGCAGGCGCGGAGTGCCGCGCCAGCGGCGCGCATCCATGGCGGTCTCTTCGATCCGCCGTCGTTCCCCCGGTTCCAGACGCACCCCCATCGGTCCCTGGACGGCCCCGACGGCGAGGCCCGCTCGCTGGAGGATCCAGCACAGCAGCCGGTTCTGCATGCAGTCGTAGCTGCGGCGCACGGTCGAGCACACGAACACGTCCTCGTCGCCAAAGGAGCTCCCGCGGGCGGCGACGGTCTCGGACCAGATCACCGGGCCTCGCACCTCGTGTATACAGCGCTGCGAATACCCGATGAGCTCCGAGGGGAGCTCCCTGATCACCGAGTCCATCGTGGAGAGCAGGGCTTCGCACTCTGCGGACGCAGCGAAGGCGATCCGTGCAGCCTGCTCCAGCATCGCGCTGGGCAGGCCGGTGAGCACATGCGCGGCTGCCACCGCGGGTACCCGGCGGTCGCGGTGGGCCCACAGGGTCTCGGTGGACCCTCCGTCAGACCCTCCGTCGAGGTGGTCGTGGATCACACCATCAGCTCTTCACCGAGGAGGTCCTCGATGACGCGCCGGGCCTCCAGGCGTTCCTCTTCGTCCATGCGCGGAGCGATCTCGTTGAACAGCTCGACCGCCTGGTACTCGTCGATGCCCTCGAACTGGGGCAGGAAGTATGCATAGAACACCTCGTAGAGCAGCCGCGACGGGGCGACGCCGTCCTTGAGGCGACGCTCCACGTAGCGACGCGCATCCATGTAGATCGCGGGGCCTAGGTCCTTGAGACGGCGCAGCGCGAGGAGTTGGGCGAGGATCTCGCCACCACCGGAGAGCAGCTTGCGGTAGGCGTCGTCATCGGGCGGACCCACCTCGATGAACGCGAAGCGCCGCATCAGCGCGTAGCTCATGTCGAACAGCAGGTTCTTGTCGACAGCGTTCATCGTGGCGATGATCCTCCACGACGAGGGCACACGGATCGGGTCGGTGTCCTCCGGTGCCTCCACACCGTGCGGCACGATGCTCACCGGAATGACCTGCCCCGAACGCCGGTAGGGAAGCACCACCGCGGAACCCGACAGGACTGTGAAGAGCTGGCCGAACGCCCGGTCGAAGTTGGAGCGGTTCATCTCGTCGACCACGAGCCACTTGCCGCTTTGGATCGCGTCCACGAATAGGCCCGGGCGGAAGATGAGCCCTTCCGGTGTCGGTTGGAGGCCTCCGATGGTCTCGAAGGTCGTCCACTCCGAGGTTGCCGTGGTCGGCTGGTATCCGGTGCACAGCATCGCGTGGCGGCCCATCTCCGCAGCCAGGTACGCGAGCGTGGTCTTGCCGGTGCCAGGGGCTCCGGTGAGGATCACGTGCTTGCCGGAGTCGAGCGCGGCGACGAGTTGGTCGACCACGTGCTCGGGGAAGATCATCCCCCGCTCATGACTGAGTTCGGACAGCTCCTGCGCGGTGAAGGTGCTCACAGGTCCCACATCGGCAGATGTGGACCGATCCTGAAGTTCCGCGGGCACCATCGGCCCCACATCGAGGGCATGCCGGTGAATCCCGTGCGCCTACTCGCCGATACCGCCCGTTCGCCGCACGGGTTGCGGTACAGGGGTACCGAGTTCCCGGCGACGATCGATCTCCTCGCAGAGTCGTGCGTAGACCGCTTCGCCCACCAGTTCGGTGATCTCGTCGCGCATCGACTCGACCACGGTGCCGGAGCCGCTGAAGGCCTCGGGGCCCTCGGTGCACCACCAGTGGAAGTCCGCTCCCCCCTCACCCCAGTCACGGCGCTTCCAGTCGCGCAGGGTGTAGGTGGTGTGGTCGACCTCGTCGGTGTGGAAGGTGTAGCGCAGCGGGAGTTGCCAGCACACCTCCGGCTTGTAGCCGACGTAGCTCGCACCGTCGTCGAGCGCGGCGAGGTGCAGGGCGCAACCGACTCCGCGCCCGAAGCCCTCGCGGTTCAACATGATGCATGCGCCGTCGTGGGTGCGCGTGACCCAGTCCTTGTCGTCGTTGCGGAATATCGCGCCGTCCAACTCGCCTGCAAGCCCCTTGAACTGCCACTGGTCGTCGGTGAGGTTCCCGATCGCCTCGGTCACCCTGCGGCGGTCGGCCTTGTCCGCGAAATGTGCTCCGTGGGAGCAGCACCCGTGGCCCTGCTCGGTGGCATCGTGTTCGTGGACGCCCTTGCAACCGGCACCGAAGATACAGTGCCAGTTGCTCGTTAGGAACGTGAGGTCGAACAGGTACGTCTCACCCTCGTGCTCGAATGAGAGCCAGTCGCGGTCTGTTCCATCGGAGAGCACCGCTTCACACTAAAGCAGGCCGATCGGCCTACCGCACCGACCCCCAGCCCCTCGGCCGGGGATCCGAGACACCCGACCGTGACGCCCAGGAGACCGAGATGCCAGGAGAGTTCGACGAGATCCGCCAACGCCTCGAAGCGATCTCCGAAGAGCTCGCGGATCTCGCGATAGCGAGACTCCGGGATTCCATCGACGCAGGAGGCCACGAGCTTCCGGTCGACGAGAAGCGCCTCACAAGGGCTCGCCGAGCCGTCGAGAAGGCCGTGCACCTCCTCGAGGAGCCTGACGACACATTTGGGTGATTTCGCCCATAACACCCGAAGTCCCTCCCACTCTGGGATACTTGGACGATGGTGGGATCGGAGGTGACCGAGCGCAGGACCTATTCGGGCGCTGCTCGAGCGGGACTCGGTGACCCCGGTTCGCCGGCCGAGCCCGGTGATGGCGATCACCGCTCGGAGGTCCTCCAACAGCCCGCGTCCGACAGCCAGTCGCCGGAACCGGGACTATCGGGTGGGCGCCGGGAGCGTCGACGCGAAGCGGTCGAAGCACTCGTGGCGCGCAGCCTCGAGCCGGCGTTCGGTCTCTGTGTCCGTGCCTTCGATCCCTTCGGCACCAGCACGCAGTGGCGCGAACGGGCACGTACCGTGGTGATGAGCGCGATAGCCAAGGTGGCCGTGCGCCACAGCGACGACGGTGCCACCGATGATGCTGTGCGCGAGGTCATCGCGAGGGTCGCGGAGAACTCCCTCGACGAGTTGATGAGCCACCCCGGTTCAGCTACCCCACCCGATGGGGTCGACCTGAACGCACTCCTGCCCGACGGTTTCCCGATCCAGGACATGGCACCGGGAGGCAAGCTGCCCTACGTCGTACTCCAGGACGCCGTGGCGGCCGCACGCCGCACCGACCGTCGGGTCGCCTTCATGGTGTTCGCGGCACGGGTCACACCCGCGGATGCAGCCGAGCTGCTCGACGTGGCCGAAGCGACCATCTCGGAGTCCCTCGACAGGATCGCCGGGCGCCTCGCGGAGATCCACGGACCGACCGAGATGGAGGCTCCGTGAGAAGGCGACCGACATGAACGACGATGCAGGGGGCCCGAAGCTCCCCGATTCCACGGCCCACCTCGACGAGGTACTGCAACGACTCGCGATCGGCGGCCCCGATCCCTCAGCGGTCACCGAGTATGCGATGGGGGCTGTCTCCGCGCGCATGCGCCGCAACCGCGTGCTCGGCGCGGGTGCCGCAGCACTGGTGATCCTCGCTGGGGTCGGGGCTCTGCTCAGCACCGCTGGAGACGATCCTGACGAGGTGGTGGCCACCGCGACGACCACGACCACCGAAGCCGAACGTGTCGAGACAACCGAATCGACCGCCCCCGCCACGGTCGCTCCCATCACACTGCCCGTCACCACCGCTGCGCCCATCACGCTGCCAACCACCACGATCCCCGTGACCGCCCCGCCGGTGGTGTTGCCCGCCCCGACGCTCACCTCGACGACCCAGCCGGTGGACCTCCCCGGTACCGGTCAGCTCGTGATAGCCGACGGTGCCGCAGGCGACCTTCTCGACCTGAACTTCGAATGGAACGATCCCGACGGACCCGGGGTCGAACCGGTGATAACGGTGACCACCGACGAACCCGGTGTGGTGACCCTCCAAGCACCCGGCGGGGGGACCGAACCCTGCTCGGGTGGCCCCGGTACCAGCGCCTCGGTGCGCGACAAGGTCCAGTTCGCATCCACCGGAACCCGGGTGGTGCAGGTCCACGTGGGCTACTGCCAGGGTCCACCCCAGGTGTTCTCGGCCACCGTGGAGGTGGGCGATCCCACTTACGACGGAGGACCCGGGCGCGCAGTGGTGGCGCAAACCCCCAAGCTCAACGCGAGCGCCCCGAAGTGGACACTGACCGACGAAGCGGGCACGACCGTCTACAACCTGGTGGTGCCCCAACCCAACCTCACCTACCAGATGGGAACCTCCTCCGGGTACACCCGGGCAGGCCTCGTGCTGGTGGTGCCCGCCGGGGTGACAGGCACGATCAGCTACCACCCCGACGGAGAGACCGGTCCGAGTTGGGTCGGTGCGCTGCCCCCGGCGGTCAAGGGCGGGCCTGCGACGATCGTCGCGATGCAGAACGTACCCACGTAGTTACCCACTGCGCCGCCATCTGCGACACCGGGGGTTTGCAGGATCCACCGATCAGCCTCGCCGGGTGTTCTCAGGAAGCCGCACCGGCAAGGTTCACCCGCCCGTAGGCGGTGGTTCGCTGGGCGAGGGTGCGCCCGAGCGGCCCGACCACCGCCGCGAAGTCCTGCGGTCCGATCTCGGTGCCGTGCTCTGCACCGGCGGCGCGCGAGATGTTCTCGTCCATGAGCGTGCCACCGAGATCGTCCACGCCGGCCTGGAGCAGTTGGGTCACCCCGGGTAGGCCCAACTTCACCCAGGACGCCTGGACGTGGTCGATCGAACCCCGGTAGACGATGCGCGCGATCGCGTGCATCAGGAGCACCTCGCGGAAGGTCGGTCCACGGCGTGCCTTGCGCTGGAGGTAGATGGGCGATGCCATGTGCACGAAGGGGAGCCCCACGAACTCGGTGAACCCGCCACTGGAGCGCTGGAGGTCGCGGGTCTTGAGCAGGTGCCGAGCCCAGTGCCGGGGACGCTCGATCGAGCCGAACATGATCGTGACGTTGGAGGTGAGACCCACCTCGTGTGCGGTGCGGTGCGCCTCGAGCCACTCGTCGGTGGTGATCTTGTCGGGGCAGAGCTCGGCGCGGACCTCGTCGTCGAGGATCTCCGCCGCGGTTCCGGGCAGGGAGGCCAGGCCGGCATCGCGTAGGTTCGCGAGGTATGCCGCCAGGGGTTCCCCCATCCGGCGCGCACCTTCGGTGACCTCCAGCGCGGTGAACCCGTGGATGTGGATCCCAGGTGCGGCTGCTGCAACGGCCCTGGTGACCTCCAGATAGAACTCGCCGTCGAAGTCGGGGTGGATCCCACCCTGTAGACACACCTCGGTCGCACCGAGTTGCTGGGCCTCCGCGGCGCGTTGGGCGATGTCGTCGATCGTGAGCAGGTACGGGCGACCGCGCAGGTTGAGGCTCTGGGGGCCCTTGGAGAATCCGCAGAACCTGCACTTGAAGGTGCAGATGTTCGTGTAGTTGATGTTGCGGTTGGCCACCCAGGTGACCTCGTCGCCGACAGCATCGAAGCGGATCCGGTCGGCGAGTTCGGCCACCGCGGCCACCTCGGGTCCGCGTGCGGAAAAGAGCGTCACGACCTCGGCTTCGCCGGGATCCTCACCGGCCGCGACAGCGTCCAGCACCTCGTAGACCGGGCCACG
>JBKEAI010000060.1:0-1671 GCA_047972145.1 Microthrixaceae bacterium | reverse complement strand
GTGAAGTAGCTGTTGTCCCAGTCCATCCACTGCCCGAGGCGGATGGAACCGTCGGTAAGTTCCCTGGCGGAGCGTTCCACCACCGCGCGGCAGCGGCGGGCGAACTCGGCAAGGCCGTACTCTTCGATCTCGCGCTTGGAGTTGAGCCCGAGCTCCTTTTCGACGCCCACCTCGATCCACAGGCCCTGGCAGTCGAAGCCGTTCTGGTAGCGCTGGTGGAATCCCCGCAGTGCCTTGTAGCGCTGGAAGACGTCTTTGAGGGTGCGGCCCCACGCGGTGTGCACCGCGAGGGACTTGTTGGCGGTGACGGGGCCGTCGACGAAGCTGAAGCGGGGACCATCGGCGTTCGCGGCACGAACCGCTTCGAAGGTGCCCTGGGACTCCCAGAGATCGAGGATCTGTTGTTCGATCGCGGGGTGATCTGGTTTGCCTGGCAGCGCTTCGAACATCGGACCGACGCTACCGGAGTTGCTGTGCCGCACCGAGTTGGCACGTCGGGCCCGCACACCCAGGGCTGGGTAGTGGCCAGCGTCGATGATCGATGAGGTCGGGACCGGGTCGCGATGTTCGGTGGGCGCGCGTTCATGGTGAACGACAAGATCCTCACCTCGGTGTGGCGCGACGGCAGCCTCCTCATCTCGGTGGTCGTTCCACCGGGGGTGATCGATGCGGGCCAGTACGAAGCCCTGGTCGTCGCCGCGGGGGATGCGATCTGCTGATCCGCCGCGAGCGCGCTGGGCGGGGCATGTGTCGATGAGGAGTGCTCCGCCCAACGGATCTCAGGTGGTGTCGAGTGCTCAGCCGGGCTTCGTTTGGAGGCGCACGGTGGTCATGTGACCAGTGACGGGTACCTCCGCGACGGTTCCGGTGATCGTGATCGGTGTGGTGTCGCGTTCGCGGCTGTCGGTGAGACAGGCGGCGGTGATCTCTGCGTCGATGCCCGGGACCACCGACACGCGGACGACACGACCGCCCGGTTGTGGAGCCCAGTTCCTCAGCCTGACGATCGTGCCCTCGCCGCGCTGGGCAGGTTTCACCGTGGTGATGTCGATGTCGGGATCCTCCACCCACACGGGCATCGACGGATAGGGGCATCCGGCGGCCCGGTCGACCGTTCGTGCAAGATGCCTGCCCATGTTCGTCGAGGTGGCTGGATCGCCGGCCGGTGCCCACGCGAATCCCACGGTGGCGCGTTGGGTTCCCCACCGTCGGCCCCATGCAGGAGCCATCACGGGTACCACCCCGAAAGCGACCTCCTTGATCGCGGTGCGCGCGACGACCACCTCGGTGGTGCCGTCGGGTTCGACGTGTAGTCCGGTCGGTGTGGCTGTGGCGACCGCGAGGTGGCGGCCCTCGCCGGTCCCGGGATGGTGGTTGACATCGGGCAGGCTGCTGAGCGAGGCGAAGGTGTGCAGCGGCCAGAAGGTCGGGTCGTACCAGCGGCGAAGCGGTCGGGTGACCATCGCTCCGGGTTGGTGCATGCTCACCGATTCGGAACGGGCCGTATGGCGCGCCACGAGGGTGACCGTGCGGCGGGCACGGGCGCGCAGCGTGGTGTGCGTGGTGATCGTCGGGTCGGCGGCGGTGAGCGTGTGCACCAGGGTGACCGGTCGACCCTCGAGGGTCGCGTGGACAGTCACCGTCGCCACGTCGCCGGCGATCTGCACGTCG
>JBKEAI010000317.1:0-2724 GCA_047972145.1 Microthrixaceae bacterium | reverse complement strand
CCCGAGCCGTACAGCACCGGTCGTGGGTTGTCGCTCATGCCGCCGTCCACCGCCACGTAGGTGCGCACCCCGGGGATGAACTTGATCGTTCCGACCTCATAGAGCGTCACCGCCGCCTGGGCGACGATCGAACGCCCCGGTTCGGCCGCAACCTGCGCTCCGATACCCGCTTCGCGACAGGTTCGCACGATCGCCCCGGCCCACGAAGACAACGTGGGAGCCTCCTCGCCTTCGACGTACGCCACGCCGAGCCCACCGCCGACCACCAGCTCGGGCAGGTCCTCGTCGACCACGAACGGGGCCACCTCGCGGAGACCCTGGAGGAAGTTCTCGACGCTGAACACCTGGGATCCGATGTGCATGTGCAGTCCGACCAGGTCCAGCGCGCTCGAATCCGCGGCCCGACGGACCGCGTCGTGGGCCTGACCGGTGGACAGCGGGAACCCGAACTTGGAATCGAGGTTGCCGGTCTGGACGTGTTCGTGGGTGTGGACCTCGATGCCGGGGTTGATCCGCAACAGCACCTTGGGCCGGTCGAGGCCGGTAGCCACCAGAGCTTCGATACGGTCGATCTCGTCGAAGGAGTCGACCACGATGCGACCCACTCCGGCGTCGAGCGCCGCGCGCAGCTCCCATGGCGCCTTGTTGTTGCCGTGCAGCACCAGACGCTCCGCGGGAACCTCTGCGGCGAGCGCCACAGCCAACTCGCCTCCGGTCGCCACGTCGAGGCGCATTCCCTCCTCGTGCGCGAGGCGCGCCATCGCTCGACACAGGAACGCCTTGGTGGCGTAGATGGCACCGTCGGGCCCGAGCGCCTCGACCGCCTCGGCGGCCCGGGCACGCAGGTGGGCTTCGTCGTAGACGAACAGCGGCGTGCCGAAGTCGCGGGCTAGATCGAGCAGGTCGATCCCGCCGATGCGCAGGTGACCCGCATCGTCCGACGTTGAGGTCGAGGGCAGCAGACCGAGCGGAAGTGCGCTCATCGCGCCATCGCTCCCACGGATCCACCGCAGCCGGTCGACGCGAAGAACGCCCTCGCGACACCACCTGCCAGCTCGGGCCGAGCGACACGATCCAAACGGGCGAAGGCCGCGGTCACATCTCCTCCGGTGCGCTCACCCCAAGCAGGTCGAGACCGACCCGCAGGCCGGTCCGCGCTGATTCTGCGAGCCACCAGCGGGCCTGGCGGAGCTCCTCGGGGGTGTCGGGAGACAGGATCGGGCAGTCGTGGTAGAAGCCGTGCACCGCCGCCGCGAGCTCGCGAACCCAGGTGGTCACCTTGTGCGGCGCCCGTTCACGTGCGGCGAGCTCGACGGTGCCAGGCAGGTCGTGCAGGGCGCGCAGCACGGCCAGCTCGCGGGGGTGTTCCAGCAGGGACAGGTCTGCATCGACCAACGGCACCCGCTCGATACCTCTCTCAGCGGCGACCCGGCCGATCGAGTTGAGCCTTGCGTTGGCCATCTGCACGTAGAACACGGGGTTCTCGTTGGACTGGGCGACGATCAGGTCGAGATCGACGGTCTGGGGCGAATCGACGGACTGGAGAAGGTAGGTGAGCCGCACCGCGTCGGCGCCGACCTCGGAGATGAGCTCGTCGAGGGTGACCAGGTCGCCCGAGCGCTTGGAGATCTTCACCTCCACACCGCCACGTTCGAGGCGCACAAGTTGGGTGATGACCACCTCGAGGTCGGCCGGGTCGTGCCCGAGCGCCTCAACAGCGGCGCGCATACGGGCCACGTAGCCGTGGTGGTCGGCCCCCCACACGTTCACGAGCAGCTGCCAACCGCGGGCGAACTTGTCGCGGTGGTACGCGATGTCGGGCAACAGGTAGGTGTATTCCCCGTCGCTCTTGACCAGCACGCGGTCCTTGTCGTCGCCGAAGTCTGTCGAGCGCAGCCAGACCGCACCTTCACGATCGTCGACCACACCGCGCTCACGCAGGTCGGCCAGCGTCGTCTCGATCGCACCGGTGGCGACCAGCCCGCGCTCGGAGGACCAGCGATCGAAGGTGACGTTCAGATCGGCCAGCACCCTGCGCTGATCTGCCAGCGCGTGCGCGTAGCCCCACTCGAGCGGGTCGGCGTCGGCTGGCATCTGCGCGGCCCACTCGGTGATGTACGCGCCCCGGTAGCCACCTTCGGGTGGTTCCTGGCCTGCGGCGCGCGCCGCGAGGCTGTCCGCGTAAGTCTGCATCTGAACGCCGCGGTCATTGAGTAGGAACTCGCGCCCCACCTCGAACCCGGCGAAGGAGAGCACACGACCGAGCGCGTCGCCGTAGGTGGCACCGCGGGCATGTCCGGCGTGTAGAGGACCGGTGGGATTCGCGGAGACGAACTCGACGAGCACCTTGCGGCCCGCGCCAAGCTCGGAACGCCCGTAGTCGGCTCCGGCGGCAACCACTTCGGGCACGAGCGCATGAAGCCAGCTCGGAGCGAGCCGGAAGTTGACGAAGCCCGGTCCAGCGATCTCCACGGATTCGACGTGGTCAAGCTCGGCGGCTTCGAGCAAGCCGGTCAACTCGCCCGCGAGGTCCCTCGGATTGCGCGAGTTGCGCTTCGCCAGCGCCAACGCGACGTTGGTGGAGAAGTCGCCGTGGTCGGCATTCGCGGGCTGCTCCAGATGGATCTCCGCGGCGTCATCGGGCACCCCTTCGAGACCGAGCGACGCGAGCGAACGCGCTATCGAGGCCTTGAGCTGCTCCTCGATGCCGACTGCCGCACTGCC